>CAZQQR010000025.1:3136-16739 GCA_964595515.1 uncultured Pirellulaceae bacterium | reverse complement strand
CCTCAATCGACTTCCTTTCTTTTCAATCGATTTCCTTTCTTTTTCAAGTAGCCGGTTTTTAAAACACTTCAGTGAATTCGAAAACCACTTTGCCAACGATTTCGTTGGTCAATTTACGGCAGTCTACGATAACTCTTTGCGGGTAGCGGTTTGACTTTACAAAGTCCCTGTACCACCGATTGCCAGGGGGCTTTGAGATTAAGTTGGATTTGTTGCATGCAAACGTAGATAATGCCGGGGTTGGCCGATCACTCGGCCAACCCGATTTTCGTTGGGTTGAATCATGACGAGACCAAAAAAGAATCCTGATCTTGCCAACAACGACCCCGTTGAGTTGGACGCGACGTTTGAGAGTCAAGCTCCTAAATCGATTGATGATCCCATCGACGAGACCATTGATTCACAGGTTTCTGCCCAAAAAATTAAGGCGTCACCAGAGCAGACGCTAGATAGTCAAACCAGTCATTCAATTCGCCGTAGCCAAAATCGAGCGCGCGACGAAAATGAAATGACGATCGCTAGCCAAGCCGCAAACGATCACGGCTCGCTGGACGAGTTTAGCGTTGACGAAACCCAAAACCGCGAAGGACTTCCTGAGTGTATAGGCCGATATAAAGTTCGGCGAATGCTGGGCGAGGGAGCTTTCGGGCAAGTATTCGAAGCGCTGGACCCGCAGCTTGACCGATTGGTCGCTGTCAAAGTCGCAAAATCAATCTCCGGATCGTCTCAAGTCCAACGCTTTCTTCGCGAAGCCCGCTCGGCGGCGAAGCTTCGACATCCCAACATCATCCCCGTCTACGAATACGGCCCCTTCGACGGCCAAAATATCATCGTTTATGAGTACGTTGCCGGTGAAACATTGAAGGCTTACTTGAAGCGGAAAGGAATTCTCGAAATTCAGGAAGCCGTTCGGATCATTCGAGAAATCGCGGAAGGACTAGGATACGCGCATTCTGAAAAGATCATTCATCGTGATGTAAAGCCAGACAACATCTTGATTGATTCCAACGGAAAGCCCCACATCGCGGATTTTGGTTGCGCCCGTTCGATCGACGACCAAACCAATTTGACCATCGATGGCTCGATCATGGGCACGCCGATGTACATGAGCCCAGAACAAGCCAGTGGGAAATCATCCCTGGCAGATGGCCGAACGGATGTCTGGAGTCTTGGAGTCATGCTTTACGAGTTGGTCTCTGGCAAAAGACCCTTTTACGGCCAGCTTTCGGATCTCCTGTTTTGGATTCGCAACGACGACCCGAAACCGCTACGAAAAATTTCACCCACCGCCCCCGTGGACATTGAAACCATCTGCGCAAAATGCATGACGCGGGAAATTGACGGGCGATTCGAAACAGCCACGGAATTAGCAGAAGAGCTTGCGAGATTCGAGCGGGGAGAACCAATCCAATCTCGTCGAGTCAGCACTTTAAAACGAACATGGATGTGGGCAAAAAGAAACCAAGCCATCGCTAGTTTATTGGCAACCGTTGCCGCAACACTGCTGATTGGAATTATCGTTTCGTCTACTTTTGCTTACCAAGCCTATCGCGAACGCCAACGTCGAGTGACGGCTCAGATCGAATCTTTGGTAACTTCGGAGGCCTCCGAACTTCCGTCGATCATCGAATCGTTGTCACTTTCACGTCAAGCTGTTGTGCCAAAATTGAAGGAACGAATGAGAACTGGTGAGTCGGCAGATGAAAAACACTCTGACGGTAACCTGCAGTCATTTTCGATTGAACAACGGCGAATCATGATGGCGTTGGTCACGCTGGATGTGGAATCGGACCAACGAAATAAAATCGCTGATTCACTTTCCCAATCACTTTTGTCGTCTGGTCCGGATGAGTTTTGGGTGTGCCGACAAAGCCTTGTGTTTCGAGCGGAAGACCTCAAGGAAGGGCTTTGGGAAACCGCAACGGACTTGACGGCTTCAAGTCAGCAACGATTTCGAGCTTGCGCGGCACTCGCGCTTTACGACCCAGAGTCGAAAGCTTGGAATTCTGTTGATTCGATGATCGCCAATGAACTTACTAAAATGAACGAAGTCGAGATGGCGGATTGGATTCGCTGCATCATACCGATTCGTGAGCAATTAAAGCCGATGCTGGTTGATTCGTTTCGATCTCACGACGACGGGCAACAACCCGTTTCGACCAAAGCTGCCTCTGTCATTGTCCGACTTTTTCAGGACCAACCAGAACTCATTGCCTCCCTGGTTCCTGATTCCACGCCCGAACAACTTCCGTATCTAATCGGCGCGTTGAAATCTAATGCCGCAGTGGCGACCGAGTTGCTGGATTCGGACGATTTGAGTTCGCCAGGCATCGCGAATCGAGCAATATCGCTCGTCCAACTCGGACTGGTCGAAAAATGGGATACGCTTCAAAACTCTAACGACCGCTCGGCTGCTGCAGAAATGATTGCTCGCATTGGTCCGGCGTCGACACCATTCGAACTTGTTTTTGGCCAAATTTCGAAATGGAAATCCATAGAGCCATCCGTGTTGGCGGGCATGCTTCTTTCGCTTGGAGAGTTTCGTTCCAATCAAATTTTACAGTCGCAAAAAAAAGCGATTCAACCTGCAATCCTCGAAATCTTCTCTAGTCACCCTGATTCTTATGTCCATTCCAGCGCCCGCTGGATATTACAACACTGGGAATTTGAGGATGAATTGATAGCAGCTGAAAAGAAGCTAAGAAAATCGTCGCCTGACCCAGACAAAAATTGGCACGTTGATTTATCAGGCAACACGTTTGCCATTTTTGGTCCGGTTGATCAGTTTGAAATGGGATTGAAGCCGGACGAGTCAGGCATAGTCTTGGATGTGAACAACGAGCCGCTTCACCAAAAACAACTTCCTCGTCGTTTTGGAATTTGCATCCACGAAGTCACCATCAGGGATTTTGAACAGTACGAATCTTCAGTGGCCGAAATCTTGAAGATTCGAATTGCTAAACTGGATGCGGCGTTTGAACAATTCAAAAAGAGTGAACCGACTGCGATTGGCGAAGGTGAAAAAGTGTCCGATCAGGACGCGAAAGCAATAAAAGAATTTCGTTCAAAATCCAAACAGTTCCAGCGGGCCATTGACCGACTGGGGCACAAGATCAAGAACATTGACCGGTTGCAAAAACGACGACAGTCAGCCGATCGCTCATCGCCTGTATCCGATGTTGATTTTTATTCATCGCTCGGCTTTTGTCGTTGGTTGAGCGAGCAGAACAAAACCGAATTCAGCCTTCCAAAAATTGAAACGATCATCGAAGCCTACGATGGTCTCTCTGACTTCTACATTGGGAATCAGGAAATTGACCGGAAGGGATACCGGCTGCCTACTGCGTCTGAATGGGAGTACGCCTGTCGCTATCAAACTCAGACGGCTTTTCCTTTTGGCTCGCAAACGCGATTGGCAAAACACTACGCTTGGTTTGCAAACAACTCAGACGCGAAATTGCACTCAGTAGGATCACTGAAACCAAATCATGCCGGAATGTTCGATATGTTGGGCAACGTTAGTGAATGGTGCCTCGATTGGTATGACGAGAAACTTCCCTCGTTAAAAGGTTTGGAACGAGCCTACTATGTTGATTTTGGACCAGAATTCGGGAAACAACGCCAAAGCTTGAATCGCGAGTATCGCGGCGGATCTTATCTGGACGAAATCACTCGCGTTCGGTCAAGCAAACGGTTTTTCGACCGACCCAACCACGGCCAGCCAAGGCTTGGGTTCCGAATCGCGCGTACATATTAAGAATTCTTCGACAAGAAAAAAAGTAAAAAAACCGACAAGCCTTTCGGCTTGCCGGTCGAAATCGCTCGATCAAAATGGGGCACAGATTGAAGCGATTTCCCAGTGGCGATCGTAGAAACTGAATCGGCGACCGTGGGAGTCAGGCTCCGATTAACAATTCAATTGCCGCTGCCACCACTCCTGGGAAAAACGTAGTTTCGGCCGGATTTGCGATTTGAAGGATTTAAAAGGCGGGAATTCAAAATACTTGTTATGGACAATTTATAGCTGCATACATGGAGCAGTCTGTCAGCGAAAATCTTCCACGTAATTCCCAGAATGAAAGAAAATATTTGAAATAGGGAATTCCACCCAATCAGATTCCTTGAAAATGAATTAGGGTTGGTCACTAGTTTTTCTGATAGAGACGCGAATATATTGTCCTCTTAAAATCTTGTCTCATGCGACTGCTGACCTTTGAATCAGAGGTCTTTGGATCTATGATCCTCCCCCCCCTAAAAAACTGATCCAATAAAAAAGAAATATGGAAACGAGCCAATCACTTCTTCAAAAAGCAAAGGATAACCCCCAATCCGAAGCTTGGTTTCAATTGGTTCGCATTTACGAACCGTTGATTGCCGGTTGGGTGGTGCGAGCCGGAATTGAGCAGTCTTCGGTTGGAGACATTACGCAAGAAGTCTTTCAGACAATGTCACGAGAGTTGGTTAACTTTGACCATAATGGCAAAACTGGAGCGTTCCGAAATTGGCTGAAGACAACAGCCATCAATCGCTGCCGACGACACTGGGACGTAAAAAAGCGAGAGGTCTCATCAAGCAAATCCGTTAACTCGATTGACATTTTGAACCAACTCGCTGATCCCGTTAGTGAACTTTCTGCTCTTTGGGATAGCGAACACGACCATTATGTCATGGAGCGAATACTGAACCTGGTTCGATCTGAATTTGATACTCGTTCATTCTCGGTGTTCGTGAGAAACGCAATCGAAGGAGAATCCCCTGAGGAACTATCCAAAGAGTTTGGGATCGCCGTCGGTCACGTCTACAAAATAAAATTCCGCGTGATTAAAAGACTTCGTGAAGAAGCTGATGAATTGGTTAATGTGCCCGGTTTTTTCAAAAACAACATAGTTAAAGAATCGAACGGGTGAGACAACGAACGATTCCTACCCAATTTCATTGATAGTCCTTGCCGTTGAATTTGGCCCCGTTGAAGTTGCCCCAAAATTTTGCTTCTTCTTAATGCTCTCACCGAAAGTTGATTAATGTGATGCATCATCCTCGGAAAAACACGCTTCAAGATTTCCTGCACGACAAACTCGAAGAACCCAACGAGCGGAGCGTCCTTGAGCACCTCAATGATTGCCCATCCTGTCGGCGAGCGGTCGAAGAAATCATAGGCAGCGCGTTCAATTCAGGAAAACACAAAACTGTTCATGACCAATCTATTTATGACAATACTGTTTCTGTAAAAAACATTGCCGACCAAACGGTCACCGGTGTTGACGTTTCCAAAAATTCAAAACTTGAGGCCTTGCCAGATGCGGACCTTCCAAAGTTTGGAATCGGCCACCGTTTCTTGGTACTTGGTGAACTGGCAAGGGGCGGAATGGGAGTTGTTTATCGAGGTTTTGATCGCGAGCTAAAACGCGAGGTCGCCATCAAAGTTTCTCTTGGAGAGCAACAGGACTCGGATTCGGCTCGATTCTATCGCGAAGCCCAAATTTCTGGCCAATTGCAGCACCCCGGAATTATTCCCGTCTACGAAAAGGGCTGGCTGCCAAGCGGACGAATGTACATCGCGATGAAGTTAGTAGACGGTCAAACGTTGCTAAAATTGATCGACTCTAAAGATTCGAAAACCAAGTTTGCCCAACAGCTTGAAGTCTTTGGAAGCGTATGCCAAACGATGGCCTACGCCCACTCAAGAAATTTTATTCATCGAGATTTGAAACCTGAAAACGTCATGGTTGGCACGTATGGCGAAGTCCTGATCATGGATTGGGGATTGGCAAAACGTCTTCAGTCACCAGACGTTAAGCCATCGATTGACGACTCCGGTCAGTCAGAAAAGCAGGATTCTGAAATCCGAATTGCTGAAGACATGGCCGCGGGAGAGACCGTCGCGGGGCAAGTGTTTGGCACGCCTGCCTATATGCCTCCAGAACAAGCCAAAGGTGAACACGCGACCAAACGTGCCGACGTATTTGCAATGGGGGGAATTCTCCATCAAATCCTTACGGGCAATGCACCGTTTAATGCACCAACATCTACCATGGCTTTGGCAAAATCGATAAAGAGTGATCTGGAAAAGGCACATGCTGAATTAGATAGATCGAATGCAGACCAAGAGCTGGTCGAATTGGTGAAATCTTGCTTGGCAGCGAATCCGGAAGATCGTCCCGCCGATGCAGAATCCGTCAATCAAAGGTTTTTGACGTACATCGCTGATCGCGATAAACGCACCGAAACAGCCAGGCTGGAAGAAGCACGCTCCAAGGAGAGGTTACTCGCTCAACAAAAGCGTAATCGTCAGATCATTGGTTTTGGCGCTGCCGTAATTGCAGCGCTTTTTGCGGCAGCCATTGCTGGCTTCCTGTTCCTCAATGAGAAAAATGCCCGTATTGCCGACCAAGCCCGAGTCGATCGCGAACAACTCGAAGAGCGTGTCGCCAACGAGAATGCAGTTCGTGAATCACTGGCCAAGGCTCAGCAATTCCAAACTCTCGCCGCTTCGGAATCAGAAAAAGGGAAATCTGAGAACTGGGTTTTGGCAATCAATGAAATAGAAAAAACGGAAGCTCTCGTGAATCGTCTTGGTGGCGGAGAGTTAAAAACAAGAGTCGCTGATCTGCAGAAAGAGCTGCAAACATCACTCGCAAGGTCAACGGAAACACGAGAATTTCTCCAGCAAGAACAAGCATGTGTCGAAGAGATCGTCGCATGCAGTATCGAATCGACTTATCACCCCCAGATCCGCCCATATCTTGATGACCAAGCAAACCGTATTACTGATCGATTGGAAATTGCTTACGAATCAATCGGAGTCTCGCCAGGAGATCTTTCAGAAGAAGTCGTTGCCAAATTCGAAAACTCGAGATTCAAATCAGAACTAATTTATGGTCTTCAGATATGGGCAAAAGAAATCCCGCTCCAAGCAAATCCGACATCCAAGACTGAGCAAAAAACCAACGTCGAGTGGCTACGGAACCTGGCTCTCAAGGTTGACAAAGACCCATTTCGCACACTTGTTCGAAACACTATCGCCGTTGGCGATAACGAGAAGTATGCTGAGTTGCTAAAAACTGAGCAATCTGTTTCGAGCCTGCCAACCGTTCGGATCGTCTCAAGCTTCCTACCACGGTTCGAAGACAAAAAAGCAGTGCTTGCATATCTTTTCAGAGCCCACCAAGCCTTCCCAATGGACTTTCGCGTCAATTGGGATTTGGCTGGGATCGGAGACATTGTCAGCAATCGGTATGACGATCAACGAAATATCGCAATTCAGCATTATCTCGTTTGTTACTCGCTTCAGCCGAACCATCCCAATGCTCTCTTGAATGTTGGCGCATCGTATGTGATGAATGGGAAGGCTGGGATGGCAATCGAAGTGCTCGAAAAACTCGCAGTCATCGCTCCAGAGTTCCCGATGACCTACTTGAATTTAGCACATGCCTACTTCGAGCTTGAACAACTGGAAACCGCACTCCAACATTGTGACAAGGTATTGAAACTCCTGGGTGGTAGAGAGCCAAGCTCGCTGGCGCTACGAGGCGAAATTCACTTTCAGCTAGGAAACGTATCAAAAGCAATAGAAGATTCCAAAAAAGCAGTTGAGCTCGTTCCTAGCCTGGCCTACGTCCACGAAAATCTCGCCAATATTTATCAAGTCGAAGGTCAACTTGAAAAAGCGATTGCATCACTAAAACGCGCCAGCGAACTGGAACCCGACTCTCAAGTGCATCGTGACAGATTGGTCGAGTTTTACGTCGAGCTGTCTCAACAGCACCGGTCCCAAGGGAAAACCGAAGAAGCAATTGAGATGATGATCAATGCAATTGAACTTAAGCCTGAGAATTTAAGCCTCAAACAGAAGTTGGGGCACCTCTACGTTTTGGCCAAAGAATGGGAATTGGCAGAGAACTCCTTCCGAGCAATTCTTCAGGAAGACAAAAACAATTCGAACGCGATTGCGTCCATTGCCAACGCTTTTTTGGCACAGAACAAGCCCGATGCATCCGAGGCTTTGCTTAGATCGGCAATGTTCGACGGTGTCAATTCTCAAACGATGCAATTTGAATTAGCAAAAGCAATGCTTGGTCAATCCAAAACCACACCCGACAAAAAGGCTGCGGCAGTCGCGATTTTAAAGCAACTGGCTATCCGTGCTCCACATATCAAAGCCGTTAAAACGATGCTTGAAAAGCTGGATGAAGAACAGCGTAGAGAAAGAATAAAAAAAGAAGAATAAAAAAGCCGTTCACTCTGGTCTCGTCAATCAAAGCGAACGGCTTTACCTGCGACGCACAGGATTTAGCTTAGGCACGGAATCGGCAGGAGTCGGCAAATACCTGGTTTTTATGAAACGAGTGTCTTGGCGCGGCGAGCGACTCGTTCTGCGACCTGTTATCCCTGCGGCTGTGGGGCTGTTTGAAAAATCTCTAAGATCACTTGCTTGGCTCAAGGACAGAGCTGGCTTCGCTGTTCGATGTCGTGTCAGAAGAGTCCAAATCCAACGGCTCACTTGGTGCTTGCTTTAAGCTCGGGGCAAGTGGAGCGATCGCGTCAGCCTCTAAAGGAGAAATAACGATGGTCTCTAAATCACTGGAGCTTCTCTGCTCGTTCGAGCTTCCTTGCTCGTTCGAGATTGCTTGCCCACTTGGGGAGACCACCTCAGTGGGCGCTGCAATTTCCGGAACAGCCAATGATGTCATCCCTATTCCTGAGGCGGGTGACACAGCGTCGAGGAGCATTTCCGACGGAACAGAAATCGTACCTGTCGAAAGCGATATTTGAGGCGACACTTGGGGTTGGCCGAAATACTCTGTTTGATTTTGGATTACAGTCGGATCTGAAAGAAAATAACTATCCCCATGAAACCCAAACTCGTTAGATCTCACCGGGTGAACAAAAGGAGCATAAGTTCCGGACACCTTACCAGATGTGAGCGATGAAATCTCGGGAGTCGAGGTCGAAGCATAGGCGAATGTGCTTGAACTCGACGGTTGGTAATTAACAATGCTGGGCTGAATAACGTCAGTCGCTACAGCGGTTTTTGGTCTAACAGTTGTTGAACAACAATCTTGGGATGGCTGAGCGACCCTGGATCTTGAAAAAAGACCTTTGCCAACTTTTCCTTTTCGCAATAGCTGGGCGTCAGCGGTGGAGTAACAAGTCGAAGAAAACACAAACGCAAAAATTAACCAACGAACCATGGCGAGACCAAATTTTCTTAAAGGGCAGGAAGCTGTGAGGTGAGCAGTGAACTGAACAAACAAATTTGTTTGTTTTGATCACCTAGATAGAGCGATTTACAGAACGAGATCTTCCAAGATATTCCAGAATTTACAAAATTTTCGGCATTCGATTCCGGAACGATCCACCGAGCAATCACACGCATTCGGCCGACACCAACCCGAATGGGTGCTGCCGGTCGCATTTAATTTTCCAGTCGCGTTTACATTTCCGATCGCATTCAGAATTCGCCCTAGAAGGCCGAAGACGGCTTGGTTTTTCCAACTCTGAGACCGACACCCAACTGTCAGGATTTCCTCGCTTAAACGCGAGCGATCAACTCGAAACCCCTCCGATTCAGGCACAAATTCACGAATCAAAGCCATTTTGCAAGTATTGGTCACGCGAAAGTTGACATCATGAACCAGGCGATTATCAAGGAGGGTTTAAAAGCGTATTCGCTGCGCAAAAAGTAGCTCAAATGGAGATCCAAATGAAAGCCTTTATCCTATCCGTCGTAACTTTGTTAGCCGCATTTACTTTCACAGTTGATGCTGAAGCACAAATTCGAAATCGACGATCTGCGAATTGTTATTGCCCACAACAGCAAGTCTATCGTCCGGCACCAGTCCGAGTCTACCAAGCCGCTCCTGCAAACTGCCAACAAGTGTATCAGCCGCGCGTTGCCTACGCTCAACCATCTAATTCAATGGTCGCACCGGCGACTTATGTGCAGTCAGTTCAACAAGCCCAATCGACTCCAGTGGTGACACAGGCTCCCGTTCAGACAGCTCCGATGGTTGCTTCGACACCAGTCGTTCAATCAACCCCCGTTATTCAATCAAATCCGGTTATTCAATCGACTCCCGTTGTCCAACCAAATCCGGTTGTTTTATCGACGCCAGTCATTCAGTCGACACCAGTGATTCAGTCAACTCCGGTCTATCCATCGAATGTCATGCCTACTCCGGCCGGTGGCGAAATCATTCTGACCGAAGGTAACGCCTCCACTTACACCGTCGAACCGACGGCTTCGATCGAAGCTTCCTCAAGCGATGTGATTGTTGTCGAACCAGTGGTCACCCCTGCCGCTGGCACAGCTGTTCCAGTTGAACCAACCGTGGAAGCAGTCCAAGGCAACGCTGCTCCTGCAACTCCTGCGGCCGTTGAACCTCAGGCTGCTGGTGATACTCAGATTGAAACACCCGCTGGCGAAGGCAAGTCGATTCTGAACAAGTAAGTTCGGAAGCTGACGTCGACGAGAAATTTGCGAGCAGTCAGTCGTGATGAGTTACCAGCTGTGAGTTATCCTCAAAGTGCGTGGACCATCTTGCCTTTAGTATTAAGCAGAACTGCGATTTACCAATCCGGTAAATCGCAGTTTTTTAGTCAGTATCGAATGGCAATGCTCCCATGCCGATGCTAGGGAAACTGCCAACCTATCAAACGTTGGCGGCAACCGATTTTTGGATACGCTCGATCGCTTCTTTGGTATTTTCCAGGCTATTAAAAGCGCTCAATCGGAAATAGCCTTCGCCAGATGCTCCGAATCCGCTGCCTGGAGTTCCGACAATGTGCGATTTTTCCAGTAGCTGATCAAAGAACTCCCAACTAGTCACGCCTGCAGGTGTTTTCACCCAAACGTAAGGAGCGTTGATGCCACCAAAGACCTCAAAGCCCGCCGCGGTTAGTCCTTCTCGAAGCAAGCGAGCATTGTTCATGTAGAACGCGATCAATTCAGCGACTTGCTCTTTGCCTTCATCGGAATAAATCGCGGCCGCACCACGCTGAGTGATGTAGGAAACACCGTTGAATTTTGTGCAGTGTCGACGATTCCAAAGCGGATGAATGGGCTGCTCTTCTCCAGCTTTCGTTGTTCCCTTCAGGCATTTAGGGATCACTGTAAAACCACATCGTGTCCCAGTGAATCCAGCCGTCTTGCTGAAGCTTCTTAGCTCAATCGCAACCTCACGAGCGCCTTCGATTTCATAAATTGAGCGAGGAACGCCGTCCTCGGAAATGAACGCTTCGTAAGCCGCGTCATAGAAAATGATCGCGTTATTCTTTTTGGCAAACGCTACCCATTTTTCAAGCATCTCTTTCGATGCAACGGTCCCTGTAGGATTGTTGGGGTAGCAAAGATAGATCAAGTCAACTTTTTCAGCCGGTAGCTCCGGTTCGAAATTTGATTCCGCGGTCACCGGCATGTAAATCAATTTCGCGTAACGGCCTTGGTCGTCCGCTGGACCGGTGTGACCAGCCATCACGTTTGTATCAACGTAAACCGGATAGACGGGATCAAGCACAGCGATCACATTGTCGTCACCGAAAATATCCAGCAAGTTCCCAGAATCACACTTTGATCCATCGGAAACGAAAATCTCATCCGCATCCACATTGACGCCGCGATCCTGAAAATCATTCTTTGCGATCGCTTCACGCAAAAATGCAAACCCCTGTTCGGGCCCGTAACCCCGAAACGTCTCTTTGACCGACATCTCATCGACGGCATCGTGCATCGCTTTTGTTGTGGCGTTACAAAGTGGCCGAGTCACATCGCCGATACCCATCTTGATGACGTTGGCATCGGGATTGGATTCGCAAAAAGCACGAACGCGACGTCCGATTTCGGGAAAAAGATAACCGGCTTGGAGTTTAAGGTAGTGTTCGTTGATTCTGGCCATCGGAAGACTTTTGTTGAATTTGAGTGGGCTGTTTCCAGCTCAAATATCACAAAAACAACAGCATTATACAAGTCACGAAAGCATTATGAGCCGCGTGCATCAACATCGGACTAAGGAGTGAACCTCTCCACTCTCGCGCCATCGAAAACCCGAATGCCAGAACCATCAGCACGGGGATCCCAAACAGCCCTTGGGGGTGACAAGCGGCAAAGATAAACCCATTGAAGATCGCTGAAAATAGAACGCTAAACCAGATGCCGAGTTTTCCGGTTAGGTCGCGCAGATGACGGTAAAGCACACCACGAAACATAGTTTCCTCGACAACGGGTGCGCAAATGCTAACGGCAACAAAGATCAATGCGATCATCATGTAATTTCCATTGGCAACGTATTCTTCGATCGGGTGTCCAGGCGTGGCAGGCGAACCGAATTCGGTAACTTCTTGGAACATACCTCCAATCGCAACCAGCAACATCACTAAGAGCGCGGCCGGAACAATCAGAGGAAGCGCTGAAAAATAGCTTAGAAACGAAGTGCCAATATCCGGAATCGGTCGCTCACACGTCCAGCCGATGTCCTGCCGTAATTGCTTGAACGATAGACCCCGAACGATCGGCCAAAGCAAACAAATCAGCGAACCAAAAAAGTTGACTGGCTGAAGCAGCATGTGCGTCTGCGCGTCGAGCCCGAGATATCCGATTCCGATCATGCTGCCGAAAAACACTACCATCCAGATCGCAAACGTCTCAATGTAGATATTGTGGTTGTGATGATGATTTTTGAACCCTGAAAGAAGCTTTTTCTTGGCCGCCAAAATGATCAACACAATGGCAAGAATAAAACCAACCAACAACGCTGACCCAAATAATAACAAGGCAACAATTCCCAGACCAATCAACGAAGTTGCCTCGCCGATGAGCGCCTTACGCGCTTTTTTGTCCGGTGAGTCGGGTGGAAGTAAAGCCAATTCGCCGACCCAACCAAGTTCCGACTTTAGAAACTCTTGCTCATCTTTAGAAAGCGTATCCGCATCCGTTTCGCCTGATTCATACGCATTCACCAACTCCTCAAGCGTATCCCTGAATCGTTGCTGTTTTTCAGTCAGCTTCAGCTCGTGATCAACTACTTTCTGATCAAGTGTTTCCAGGTAGTCAAGCGCTTCCCCAGGGCCTTTGATTTCATTGGTCAAAACGAATCGGCCAAGCCGTTGTTCGTAACCGCCAGTGTCCAAGCTCTTTAGAACAGTGTCCATCGCTTCGGATTGATCTTCTTTGCTACCAGCCATTCCTCCGATCTCGTTTTGCGCGACCGCGGCTTTTACTTGAGTTTCCATCTGGAACATTCCAACAGAAGGAGCGTCACTGTTTTCGCTGGCGGCTTGCTGAAACGTACCCTTGGTTGCGCTAAAACAAAGGTAGGCAGTCACGCCAAAAACTACGATCCATGAAAGCATGCCAGAAATAGAAAGTCTGCCGATCCACGACTCACTGATTGGCGACCCGGTAACTGGTGATAGTTCTGCTTCCACAGGCGAGATACTGGCTTGCTCTGGCGGTGGGGTGTTTTGATCGGCTGAACTCAAAGGGGATCCTCTAGACAATGAAGTGTTGGTATTTGAAAGGCGACGCAATGAAGCCAGAGTTCTATGATTATTTCGCCGAGTTCATTTGCTGAGATTTAGTTCGCTGAGATTTAGTTCGCTGAGATTT
>CAZQQR010000025.1:0-3036 GCA_964595515.1 uncultured Pirellulaceae bacterium | reverse complement strand
TCGCCGAGTTCATTTGCTGAGATTTAGTTCGCTGAGATTTAGTTCGCTGAGATTTTTCCCATCGAATCAATCTCATGAGCCACGGCTCTTTCGAGACTTTTTGATCAACCGCTTGGCAGCTTGAAACACAGAATCAAACATGGGGCGAGTCAAGCGACCGGTAAACGTATTTTGTTGACTTGGGTGGTAACTTCCGATCATCCAACGCCCGGGGGACAACTGGATTTGTTGACCGTGGCCAAATTTTGGACGTGGTCTGGGAGGCTGATACCAACCAGTATCAATCGCCATATTCATTGTCGCTTTCCAAGCCATCGAGCCAAGTGCCAAAACGACGATTGGTTGGCAAAGCTCAAAGGTTTCAACAAGAAAAGGCCGACAATTTTTGAGCTCGTCTGGCTTGGGTTTGTTGTCCGGCGGGGCACATCGGCAGATGTTGGTAATCGCGCTGTCAATAAGCTCCAGGCCGTCTTTGAGGTGATCAGAATTTGGCTGATTCGCGAATCCCGATTTATGCATCGCTCGAAAAAGCCATTCGCCGCTTCGGTCACCCGAAAACATTCGGCCCACTCGATTCGCTCCATGAGCACCCGGAGCAAGTCCAACGATTAACAACCCAACGTTGGGGCCTCCAAGATTCGGAACAGGTTTGCCCCAATAAGTCTGATCAAGGTACGCCTTACGTTTTACTTTTGCGATATGCTGACAGTGCTTCGTCAGCCGAGGGCAAGTCTGACATTTTTTTACAGCAGACTGATGTCGATTCCAGCGGGCTTTACTCAATGGAAATCCCTTGTGACTTGCAGACTTGATCTCTTAAAACTGACAATGGAATTCGCTTGATTGACCAAATGCTTTAGAGCCGCCTTGGAATCGCTGGATGGAATTAAGCACATTGATTCGCTATGCCACATCGTCTTCCGCGGACGAACTCTCGTTCTCGGCGGCCATGCTCTCGAGCTCTTCTTTTTCGTATTTGTCTTTAAGGCGTCGAACATTTCGCTCAAAAATGAACAACGCGACCAGCATCGCAACCACGCCGGCAATTCGCAGCACCCAACTATCGTTCTCAGCGTACTTGCTGATCTGCTTTGAGAACAGCAACATCAATCCGTTCCCAAGAATGCTGCCTACGATGATCGCCAACACCACTCGCAGACGCTTCATCCCCAAGATCCGACCGAAAATCGAACCGCCCACACTGCCCGTTGTTGATGTCGGAAAAATAACAAACCCAACCAGACCAATGAACGCCGCGCGTCGAATCCAAGGTTGTCGTTTTAAAATGAACTGACCATCGGAAACCATCTCCGCAATCTTGGGACCAAGAAACGGAATCCTAAAAACGATTCCCATATGAAAGGCAACAAACATAGCCACCATCGTGTCCATGTAGGTCAACATGGCAAACAGGTTGAATGCACTTAGAGGCGTTTTATCGGTCGCCAGTAAAATAATGAACCGACCAAACACAAAGAACGCGCTCATCGAGGCAGCCAAATAGCTGTAGAGCGTTTTCGGGCCGTAGCTGAGATAGATTGTCAACAGAATTAACAGCGTCAAAACGAAGGGACCGATCAGCGCGATCCACCAAGCTACCGGGTGTACATACCGGTAGTTATTCTCCAAATCTTTGAGCGTGTCTTCGATAGCATCTTGATTGTTCAGATGACTCGAATCGACTTGATCCACCACGTATTCCTCAGCTATCCCGTTGCTTCTGTTTTAATTGTTCAGCCTTTTTCGGGCGTGACTTAAATTTACCTTGGGAACTTTTAAGTCTGCGCGAAGCTGGAAATAAGTCCCGTGCTAGCTCTGAATGTTCTAGCCAGCATTCCAGGCAGAACTTCGGCAGACAAAATCTTGCAATTTGACTACTCTCCCAAACCTATTTGTTCGATACAAACCTTACATTATTCGCTCGATTTTGAGTACAAGCCAAAGGTTTTCCCATGAAGATTAGTAGAAGAAACGCGCTTAAAAACATAGGAATCTTTGGACTGGGTGCATGTTTTTGCGGCGGATGCCGTAGTGCACCGCTTACTGGCAGGCGACAGCTCATGCTAATGCCCGAGGGGCAAGAAATATCCCTCGGCCAACAAGCCTATCAGGAGACCATTTCGACCGAAACTGTTTCTCAGAACTCTCGCTTGAATCAAATGGTCAATCGGGTCGGTCAACGTATCGCCCAAGTCGCCGACCGAAATGACTACCAGTGGGAGTTTCGACTCATTGCCGACGCAACTCAAAACGCGTTCTGCTTGCCCGGCGGGAAAGTTGCCATTTACGAAGGGATTCTACCTGTCTGTCAGGACGAGGCCGGATTGGCTGTGGTCATGGCTCACGAAGTCGCCCACGCCTTGGCTCGTCACGGTGGTGAGCGAATGAGTCAAAACATGGCGGTCGATGGCGCGAAAAAAATCGTTGAAAAAATCGCAGGTGCTTACGTTCCTGATCGGCAGGATCTTCTCATGCAAGCCTACGGAGTCGGTTCAAAATATGGCGTTCTACTTCCTTACAGTAGGCACCAGGAAAGTGAAGCTGACCACATCGGAGTCGTCTTGATGGCAAAGGCAGGCTACGACCCAACGGTGGCACCAAGTTTTTGGACACGGTTTGGAAACATGAAAGGCGCTGATGGTCAAACTCCCGAGTTCATGTCAACGCACCCCGCTGATACACGCCGAGCGCAAGATCTCGTCAAATGGATGGACGAAGCCAGTTCACACTATCAATCTGCCAAAACGAAAATTGGTCGTGGTGAATCGATCCTGACCTAGTTGCCCCCAGCAAAATTCAGCCAGCCAAGCCTCATGCCAGCCTTCGCCCCCAAGAAAGAATTGCAGTCCCCGCAGTGCAATCGTTGATGCTGGAGTTTTTGGCTGCAAACTCGCCAGCCTCTAGGTTTTGCGTAGAAAAAAACTGATTCTAATGTTCGTCAGCGACCTCAGTTTGATTCCAAGCGAAGATCGCAAACTCCAAATTCCTTTTCGATTCTCCTCATAAAACGTGTCTTATCCAAATAGACGGTATGAG
>CAZQQR010000024.1:27789-30058 GCA_964595515.1 uncultured Pirellulaceae bacterium | reverse complement strand
GCGGTTGTTTTTATTGACCAAGGATTGCCCGATATGCTTGGCCTTGATGTCGCGCGTATCATCAAAAAACTTCGGTCGAAGCAAAAACCTTTGACGGCAATGCTGACAGGGGCTGATAGTGCCCATCTCCGAGATGCTGCAACTGAGATTGGTGTCAACGCGTTCTTTTTAAAACCCGTTTCGATTCGAAGCATCTGCGACTGGATCAAGGAATCGCTTGATTCGTCAATAGAGCCGAAGAAATCTTGATGTGGGATTGAGACGAATTGACGGTGCCTCGTTGTAGATTACAGATACTGATATTAAGCTCGTCCGCTGAACGGACACCTATTTGACCGGATTACCTATTCAACCCCCGATAAAGTCTTGAGTCTCCCTGAATCATTCACTATCTCGACCTATTCATTGGAAGGTGAACAGATCCAGACAACGACTGTCGACACTGGGCAGTTGGAAGAGTCTATGGTCGCTCATTTCCAAACCAAGTTCACTCGGCTGTCGGGTGATCTTGAATTACCGTTCGAAGAAAAACTTCCGGGCGATGTCGATTTTATTGACTATCGAATTGGGTCAGATCTCAATGGCGCGTATGTACTTTACTACTTTCATGACGAAGTCGTATTCGCAACGCTGTTGCTCAGTGGAACCGACGACACCCAAGAAACCGAATTGATGCAGGTGTTCAAATTCCTGCTGTTGGATTCGCAAGACGCAGAAGAACCAACTGAAGAAGAGATCGAGGCAGTGTTGGCCTCAGACCAGTTTGATTTCCCAAAGGTAGAATCTCGTCCGGCTGCGTTCCAAGTCAGGCTTTCGCCACTCAAAGAGGACGACGAGGCCTGCGATCATATCCGGCGCGTCGATCAACATCTTGCTGTCGCGTTCTTTGAAAGAACTGCTAACACTAGTACTGAGTGATGTGAGCTAAACGCTGAACTATCTCAAACTTAATCGCTTAGTTGATGCCTACCGCGACTTTTGAAAAGGCACCATTTGAAGCCTGGCCGATAATCGTCATTGACTTAAGAGAGATAACCAGAAGTAGCCCGATCAGAACTGCGTATTCAACGGTTGTGACTCCCGTTTCTTCAGTAAAGAAAGTCTTGATTTTTGCGTAAATCATATCGGTAGTGCCATTTGATGAGAGAAGTTTTCCTGCTGGGCAAAACTAGGTTGGAGCTGGTTGTTATTGCGGGGATTCCCGAGGAAATTCTTCTGACTTCAATCCAATCCTGACGGAAAATTCAGGTCCTGCAGATTGTATTGAGCCCTGGGAATCCACGTGTCCACCAGAACAATAGCCACGATGAACACTGCTCAGCGTCGCTAAAAACCGGGAAAAACACCGGTCAATTAAAGCTGTGCTAGGACATTCAACACGCTTCGCATAAACTTGGGGCGAGTTGGAGACCAGATCTCCATTTTACGGAGACCTTCTCCCCTTCCGATTTTCAAAAAAGGTTTTTATTCAATGGACGCAATCAAATTATTAGGCAGCCTGATGGGCAACAAGTCATTGGCATCTGGATTAGGCGGTCAACTGCTTGGTGGTTTGCTTGGTGGTGGACAGCAATCGCAGCCTCAACAATCGCAGGGCGGTGGTCTGGCCGGGATCTTGAGCGGAGTGCTCGGTGGTGGCGGAGGACAGCAACAAAGCGCCAGTCCAGCTGCAGGTATCCTGGGCGGTTTGCTCGGCGGCGGAGGAGGAGGAATTGGTGGTTTGCTCGGCAGCGTGCTTGGCGGTGGACAAGAGCAACAGGCCGCTCCACAACAGCTTCCTCCTGAGCAACACGCGGCAGCAAATGATCAAGCAGTCCTGATGATCCGTGCGATGGTCAATGCAGCCAAATCAGACGGCCGCGTCGATCAAAAAGAGCAAGAGAATATCATTAGCAAACTTGGCAGCGATGTTTCTGAATCAGAAATCAACTTTCTCAAGCAAGAATTCGCGGCTCCTGTCGACGTTGCTGGTTTTGCACGATCAGTTCCTCAAGGACTTGAGCAGCAAATTTACGCTCTGTCTTTGACTTCGATTGAGCTCGATACTCAAAACGAAGCTCAGTACCTTGGCCAGTTGGCTCAAGGATTGAACATTGACCCAAATGTTTGCAATCAGATCCACGATCACCTGGGTGCTCCAAAGATTTTTGGCTAGACCCCAGAACACCACGAGTATCTGAACGATACAGTTGAAATCAAAAAAGCCAAGTCGATCTCGACTTGGCTTTTTTTCATTGTCAGTTCATTGTCAGGCACGTCGGGAATTCCC
>CAZQQR010000024.1:25520-27689 GCA_964595515.1 uncultured Pirellulaceae bacterium | reverse complement strand
CTCGACTTGGCTTTTTTTCATTGTCAGTTCATTGTCAGGCACGTCGGGAATTCCCCCCCGTCCCGAAAGACTCCAGTTTTGTGAAGTGACGATGGTCACGCAAAATCACCGAGAGTTGTCACTGAACGCCATCAAGGAATTTCTTCACAAGTGATTTTGGCAGGACATAACATCGTGTTCGACTGGACCTCGAAATGTTGATGCCCACAAAATTGCCATCGATATCAAAAACAGGGCCACCACACTCGTCAGGTTGAATGTCTGCGTCATGGGAAATGACTACAGAAAATCCATCACGTCGGCTACTCTTGCCACCTTCCATGTTGTCCGCCACATGCCGGGACATTTCCGGGAAGGCTCCGAGTACGATCTCTTTAGTCATCTCTTCTTCGCCGCGCCGAATCAAGGCCGTGATTTTTCCGTTTACGTCTCGTTCTTTCAGAAAATCAAATAGATCCTGCTGACGACGAACGACGGTTGAGTTCAGTCTGAGCAAGACGTCGCCCGTTTTGATACCAGCTTTTTTGGCGGCACCGTTGAGGACCCTCGCAAATACAACGTTGCCGTTGCGGAACGTTGGTTGCACACCCAGGAATCCGCCGCTCGCGCGAGTACGCGGAGAATGGAAATATTTCGTGCTCCAGACACTCATGTCGCCGTAGCCATCAGCATCAGGAGTGATTAACAGACGACCCGGCTGCTGGGAAAGGTCGCCGTAAACGCGAGAAAAATCAATTCCATTCTTTCCGGGCAACCCATCGACTTGAAGCAAAACAAGATCCGTCGCAACGTCACGCCGAACAACCTTCGCCGGGAGTTTCTCGCCGTTTTCAGTTAGAACAACTGGCGATTCGCCAACCTCTGAATTTTTGGTGACTAAGTTTCCTTTGGTATTTCCAACCACCTTGGTGGCTCGAATTGTATTCGTTGTTCCTGCCAGTTGGCTGCTGACTTTGCAAACGATATTGTCCAACCTGGACTCGATGGTGGAAAACTGTCTCTCAAAACGAGCGAGCTCAGGAATGGCATCAGGAACAGGTTGGCCGTTGGTGACTTCGAACTTGATTGACTTTTTCAGGCTGCCACGTTCGAGTGAAACATCAAATGATTCGGTACCAGTCGAACGCATTTCGATCAATTTGTTGCGAACGCGAGAGGTGGAATTTACTCTGCTTCCTCCTAGCTCGACAATCACATCTCCTTTTTTCAGTCCGGATTTCTCAGCAAGTCCACCTTCGTAGACTTTGAGGACTTCGACGCCGGAACGGTTTTCGGCTGGTGCTCCACGAAAACCGAGTTTGGGAAGGCTTGGCCAACCGTCGACTTCGAGCCATCGAGGTTCATTCAACTCGTCCCACAATCGCCGGTAAGTATCGATCGGCACCGCATAGTTCTCGGACGCATCTCGACGAATGTTACTGTGAATTCCGACCACGTTTCCATCCAAATCCAGCAGTGCTCCGCCAGAGTCACCTGGTTCAATTTTGACCGTAGAAAGAATCATTCCTTCGTTGTGAGTTACTGGTTTAGTGATTCGGCCAAATCGAATCACAGGCCCTCGATCGGCGTTCAATACTCCAGGGTATGAGATTCCAACGACTGGTTGATTTTTTACCAACACCGATGAGTGTCCCATCGTCGCGACAGGCCAGTCCCCGGATTCGGTAATCTTGATCATTCCACAATCAATTCTCTCGTTGGAGCCAAGACCGACCGCTCGCAATCGCTGTCCACTGGGAAGGATGACGGTGTAACGTCGGTTGGGTCGAACCGCGTGACCAGCGGACAATACGTGGCCTTCTTTGGAAACGATGACCGCACTGAAGATCGCTCCACGATCGTAAACGGCCACGACAGCTGGCATTGATTTTTCAACCGCTGAATAGATCTTTGATTGAAGCTGTTTAGCGTCAAACTCTTCCGCGCCGGCGGATGGAACCACAAATGCAGAGATCAAAATGCATGCCACGGCAGCGAGGCGGAGTCTAATCATATCGATGGAGCTAACGTTGAAGATGAAACGGCAGTGGATCATTGACGATAATCCATTGGGTCGCCAAATTCAAATTTTCGAATCCAGGCGACCCACTGTTTGAATAATATCGGCAAACCGTTCCGAGAAAAGTGGCGGTTTTTAATATTGTAAAATCCATGACCTAGTCTGTGGAT
>CAZQQR010000024.1:14565-25420 GCA_964595515.1 uncultured Pirellulaceae bacterium | reverse complement strand
CAACGGATTGCATGTTTCGCCTACGCTACGCCACAAAGTCCAACCAGCGCCAGCATGCGAGGTGTGTTGAATTTTGTCGGTGACGCAAAATAGACTTTTTCTTCGCGTCCTCGAAACCGACGTTTGTAATCTGCGTGTCCAGTCAGATTGTAGAAGTGTTTGTTAACCCAACCAGCGTTGTAGATGTATTTGAAGCCGCGACTAGTCATCGAATTCGACTGAAACTCATCGTCCTCAATCCAAGCCAATGGCGAGAGCCCTAATCTTAGTTCTTGAACGCCTTCTGATTTGAGTTTTTCAATCAAGTGTTTCATGATCGCGTGTTCTGCATAAAGCGGCGCGTCCGGATGACGTCGCTTAAACGCGGTCACGTATCCGACTAATTTTCCGTCGCGATAAAGCGGATCCAGAAAAATAAAGGCCAGCAGTTGGTTTTCGGGCGAAAACAGAAAGAACTTTCGAACATCCGGTTCGTCCTTGAGGACGATGGGTCGGTTCAGGAATCGAACTTCTTTTCTTTTTACCGTTCGAGTTTTTCGCCAAGCCTCGGAAACTTCTTCGACTTTTTCTGGGGTAACGACATCAAACTCTGCTTCGACGATTCGGAATTCACGTCGTGCTGTCCAGTTGGCGGCGTATCGCAGCCACTCTTTTTCTTTTCCAGCGAAGGTGTAATCCGGAAGATCCAAAACGGTGTCGATTCCCATTTCATTGACAAAGAATCCTCGAGCAGCAAGAACAGTTGCCGTCTCATGTCCGATTTGGCAAAACGAGATTCGTTTGTAGTTGTCGACGACTTCGTTGATGATCAACTCGCGTTGGGAAGGCGGTGCGACACAGTCTCCCAGCATGAAAGTGAATCCCCAGCGTTTGCGATAGGCGTAATACCCATCGGCTCCGCCGTGGTGCATCAATTTGGGCTGAACCGCTGTTGAAAAAGCCAAACTAAAATCGCCATGATTTTTCAATTGTGTGAGTCGGTCGTCAAGATCGACACCCGTGTCTCGCGCGATCAGCTCTTGTTCTTGAGCCCAGTAAGTCTGACTGACTTTTCGTTTGGCGCGTTTGGATCCTGTCAGATTTTTTACTTTGTCCACCGATTCCGGAGCGGGTTGATAGGTCGATAGGATTTGTTTGGAAGGCAACGACGACATTGATAATCGTTCCGTGTGTCTGACCGGTAATACGCCCAACGGATAACATTGGATTCAGCGAACGCCAAGTTTATAAAAACGTTCAATTTCGATCAGCGCCAGTTTTGTGCCGCTATCGCAGGGATCGAAGCACCCAACAATCCAACTGGTGGTTCGTCAACGCGAAAGATTTGAGTTGGATGATCTAGCCGTTTGGGCGATACCCCGGTTTTCGCACGCAACCGTGGCTATCGCCGACTATCGCCAAAACGGCTCGTCCCAAAATTGAGCTTTGACGCTCCTAGGAGTGTTCAGCGCTGAGAGGATTGATGTCTCTGGCTATTTGTCTTTTGGGGCAGCAGGATCACCCTTTGCTGCAGAGACAGAATTACTTTGGTCGGTCGCTACGTCTTCGACTGGTTTGGCATCGGGCGTTTCCGAGTCATTTTCCGAATCGCTGGCAGAATCAGTATCGTCTTCTTCGCTCTCATTCCAAGGATTGGACCACGTCGAGCATTGTTGAATGTACTCGCCGTAAACCGGAAACTCATCGGACCTGATCTCCAACCACTGCATCGCGTCGGCGACCAATGCTTGTTCTTGGTCAAGAGAAATCTCGCCTGTCAAAACTTTTGTTCGAAGCAATACGAAATACGTATCCAAGACATCACAGCGGCAGTAGTCGTTGATCCGGTCAAGCTCGCCTTCGTTATAAAGATCCTGGACCATGTGGCCAGCGATTCCCATTTTTCCGGGTTTGCCAAGGATGTTGGCAACCAGATTTAGCCCACCGCTAAGTCTGGTCGCACCGTAGTTGGTGATGACTTCTTGTAAGTCGATATGCGACGACTGATTAAACCGGTTTCGTTTTTGATCGTAGGTTCGGTCTTGCAAATTGAACCAAGCTGGAATGCTTAGCCCGTATCGAAAGGCGGACATTTCCATTAACGGAATATCAAACGTGCGTCCGTTGAAGCTCACGAACGTTGGCATCTTGTACGCTTTCCAGCCGTCCCAAAAATGCTTGGTGATAATGTGCGGGCGAAACTGTGGGGCATCCAGTGTCACGATGTCGTCGATCTTGAAATCAACCGTGACTTTGATGATCGCGATCGAAACTGGAATGTGATACGTGTAAGGGATGAACTCGGTGCCGTACTGCTCCATTCGCTCCGAACAAAATACTTCAATCGCTTTTTCGGCGGAATAGTTTTGATCCGGATACCGAACTTTCGAAATCAGATTACCATCGGCAATACTTTCGATGTCGAAAACGAGGTAGCTAACGGCACGGGATGACATAGAATGTGTTTCAAACAAGTTCGATTGGCGTGTGGCGTTGTGCTAACAATTTATCGAAGCCGCACGCTTTTGGATACTATCTGAATGGATAATCCTAAGCATTTGAAACAGGAACCAACAACGAATGAACCAGCAACGACTTCTTGATCGCTTTCTTCAGTACGTTCAGATTGACACGACCGCAGTAGAAGATACCGAAAACTATCCCAGTAGTCCCGGTCAAATGAAGATTGGAGAATTGTTGGTGGAGCAGATGAAGTCGATGGGTATCGATGATGCGCATCAGGACAAATGGGGCATCGTTTACGGGACGATCCCAGGCAACGTTAAAAGTGCTCCCGTCGTCGCGTTTAACTCGCACGTTGATACTTCGCCTGAAACGACAGGCAAAGGCGTTCAGCCGAATGTGATTGAGAATTACGATGGAAAAGACATCGTTCTCGCGGGTGATCCATCGAAAGTGATTACGGCGGCAACGTGTAGTGAACTGCCAGGTGCAGCTGGAAAAACAATCATCACCACTGACGGAACCACATTGTTGGGTGGAGACGACAAAGCTGGTGTTGCGATCATCATGGAGTTGGCAAACCACCTTCTGGAAAATCCAGACGTGAGTCGTGGCGATGTGCGGATCTTTTTTACTTGCGACGAAGAGATCGGGCGAGGCGTCGATCATGTCGACCTCGAAAAAGTTAATGCGACCGTTTGTTATAACTTTGATGGGGGCGGTCAAGGCGATATCGATGAGGAGACTTTCTCTGCCGATGTCGCCATGATTACGTTTCAAGGCGTCAATATTCATCCGGCGATCGCCAAAGATAAAATGATCAATGCCAGTCGTTCGGCCGGTTTGTTTCTTTCCAAATTACCCGCCGAACTCTCGCCCGAACGTACTGATGGGCGTGATGGATTTCTGCATCCCTACGTCGTTGAAGGCGGTGTGGCGAGCGCATCGATCAAATGTTTGATTCGAGATTTTGACACAGGTAAACTTTCTGAGCACGCGGATGTTCTGCATCGTGTTGCCAAAGAAGTCGAGTCCGAATGTCCGGGCACAGTGGTTGCGGTTGATGTAAAACAGCAATACCGCAATATGGCAGATGGATTGGTCAACGAACCGCGGGCTGTTGATTATGCGGTCGCGGCGCATGAGGCACTTGGGCGAAGTTACGAGCGAACGATTGTTCGCGGTGGAACGGATGGCTCTCGATTGACTGAACTGGGCCTGCCAACGCCGAACCTCTCGTCGGGGCAGCACAATATCCACTCGCCGCTGGAGTGGGCTTGTTTGGATGAAATGGTCGCTGCAGTCGAGGTCGGAATTGAAATCGTTAAAAAATGGGCAGAATAATTCACAGTCGCGTTTGTCATCACCCAGCGGATTCAACATGAAAACGATCTCTACAGTTTTGGTTTTTCTTATTATTGTCTGTGGGCCTAAAACCACATTTGCTCAACCGGATGTCCATACGGTCGCGGCAAGGCATGGAATGGTTGCCAGTGATTCGTCGCTTGCCAGTCGGATTGGAAGGGATGTTCTTGCTCAGGGTGGGAATGCCGTGGATGCGGCTGTGGCGACTGCTTTTGGGTTGGCAGTCACTTGGCCGGAGGCTGGCAATATTGGCGGCGGCGGATTCATGGTGATTCGTCCAACAACTGGGCCGCCTGTTTGCATTGATTATCGCGAAGTCGCACCCTTGGCAGCCAAGTCAAACACCTACTCCAAAAAAGATACGACTTACAATCGAAAATCCGTGGGTGTTCCGTCAACGGTTCGCGGGTTGGAACTTGCTCACAAAAAATACGGAAAACTTCCTTGGTCAGATCTAGTTCTGCCAGCGGCGCGGCTTGCCGAGTCTGGTTTCACTGTCGACCAACCGCTCGCCAATTCGACCAATTACGTGCTTGGCAAAACGGCAGGCAATGATTTGTACACTGAGCTTCATCGAGTTTATGGCAACCCTGGCGGAGGCAAATGGAACGCTGGCGACGTGATGAAACTTCCTGACCTTGCCAAGACACTCAGAGTGATCGCGAAAGAGGGAGCCGACGGATTCTACAAAGGCGAAATCGCAGACTTGCTAATTGAAGACATGAAGAACGGTGACGGATTGATCGTCCAAGCTGACTTGGATGCCTATCAAGCCAAAGCGCGGGAGGCGATTGTTGGAAGCTTCAACGGGTACACGATCATCGGCGCGTCGCCTCCAAGCTCCGGGGGGATTTGTATCGTTCAAGCATTGAATATGGTGGAAGCACTCAAGATTCCCAAGGAGCGATACTCCGCAAAGACGATTCACCTGTTGGCGGAAGTCTCACGGCGAATCTTTCTTGACCGTGCCCGCCATTTGGGAGATCCAGATTTCGTCACGATTCCAGATCATCTCACTAAGAAGTCATACGCGGAGAAACTGGCAGCAGGAATCGACCCAGAGAAAGCAACCGACAGCGCGGTGCTTGGTTCTGATATCAAGCTGGCAGATGAAAGTCCAAGCACGACACATTTTTCTGTAGTCGATGGCGACGGCATGGCTGTCAGTAATACCTACACACTTGAAGCAAGCTGGGGCAGCCGAATGGTCGTCCCTGGTGCTGGTTACGTTCTCAACAACGAGATGGGCGATTTCAACTGGTTCAAAGGTTTGTCCAATCGTCAGGGTAGACTTGGGACCAATGCAAACTTGATCGAGCCAGGAAAACGGATGTTGAGTTCGCAGTGTCCCGTGATCGTTGCCAAAGACGGCCGGGTTGTGATGGTGACAGGAAGCCCCGGTGGTCGGACGATTATCAACACTGTCTTTAACGTTGTCGTGAATCACACTTATTTTGGAATGTCGCCGACTCAGTCTGTTCGCTCACCCCGTTTTCACCACCAGTGGTTTCCTGATCGCATTCAATTGGAGGGCATGACCAAGGCACCTGTTTCCGATGCCGTGAATGAGCTAAAGAATATGGGACATACGGTCGTGAATCGGGGATCCCAAGGCTCAGCGCACACGATCTTTGTTGATTCAAAACAACAAACATACATTGGAATCGCGGATGCCAGGCGAGATGGCCGGGCGGCAGGATTCGACCGGTCAAGATTGGCTTGCTGGGATTTTGGCGAGGTTCGTGGGACGGAAATGATGGCAGCCAACAGCGACGGTTCACAAAAATTAAAATGGAACCAAAACATTGTGGGCACACGAGTCGATGGTGAAGAGCATTTGACGATCAGGCGCGATGCACCATTCAAGCCATCAGAGAGTTTTGCTGCAATTGATCAGAATTCCCCACCTGAGAGTCTTAGTGCGATCATTAAATTGGATGGTGTTTCGTTCGCGGGCGACACGCGTAATGAGCAAATTCGGTTAGGGTTCACCAACGATTCAACCACTCCCCAAGTCACCGCACGCGTGATCCTTCAAAGAACAAAAGACAATCAGATCGTAGTTCGTGGTGAAGCCATGGGACCAGACGCTACGACGATCAACCCCGTCGTTGTGTCGGAATCGAATCGTCTGCTTGAACCGATCACATTGCGAGTGGACATGAATTCCAACAGCAACCGTTATTGGGTTTGGATGAAGCGGGCTTCGAAGATGGAATACGAGCCCGTCGGTAGTGGAAATATATCCAAGAATCGAATCGGACGATTTCTACGCCTCAGTACCATTGGCGACATGAGTGCCGGTGGTGAATTCGCAAAGATCGACAGAATCGAAGTGCTAGAAAACTAGATTTGCCGCTGGCGGTCACAGAAATCGTCGGGACATTGACTCGTGTGTAAAGCAGGAATTCCCCGTCCCGATCCTCGTGATCGCCCCGTCGGTCAATCGTTAGAACATGTCACCCGAAAAATATCGCCCGTGCCCTCATGGCTCACCGGCGAAAAGCGTCGTCCTCCGCCACTTTCAACCTCTAGTGATTGAAGAAAACTGCATTCGGTCTTGGATAATAAGGCCGTGGCGCCAGCCAATCTCTGTTGAGATGCCTACGTCCGGCGCCACGACCCATCAGTCTGGGTATTTTTTGTGCTGGTGTGGCAGAATGAGAAGTTGTGCCACAATATAAGAGGCAGACATCCGTGTCCGCGCTGCTTTATGGACAGACATCCTGTCTCCCCTGTGTAGAAACCCATTTGCCAAATAATAGTGACACGGAATTGAGATTTTTTTGTTTGTAAGTCAATCTATTTGTATCCTGGTTTAAACTTACCTCTTTGTGGGGTTGTTCGTTGACATGTTCAGCCTCAAAAGTGATGGTATTGTCCTTTTTGCGTTTAATTCTCCGTGATGAACAAAACTCCGCATACAACCAAGACCCAATCCATCACACGATGGATCGAAGAATTGCGGAAAGGTGACGGAGCAGCCGCCGAAATGCTGTGGCAATTTCTTAAATCGAGATTGATGTCGCTGGCAAGTCGCAAAGTCGGATTCGCGATTTCTTATGACCAAGACGACGTAGCGCTCGATGCGTTCGCGACATTATGCGAAGGCATTCAGGAGGGGCGGTATGACATCAGCGATCGAAATGCCCTCTGGAGCTTGCTCGCAGTCATTACGATTAACGGCGCGCGAAAACATTCAAGAGATGAAAAGCGATTGAGACGTGGGGGCGGATTAAGCAAGTCGTCCAAGAACGATAAAGAACTCAATTCGATTGCAACGAAGGAACTCTCGCCAGAGGTCTCATTTTTTGCAAAAGAAGAATGCAAGCGGCTGCTGTCGATCTTGCCCAACGAAGGGCTGAAGCATCTTGCGGTGCTCAAGGTCGATGGGTACACCAACGATGAGATCGCAAACAAGCTTGAGTGCACCAGGCGTTCCATTCAACGTCGGCTTAATCTGATTCGCCAAATCTGGACGAATGAACTCAATGGATGATCGTCGACCAGGAAATCATGCAGCTTCAACCACTCAAGATCTTCTGAAGCTTGAGGAAATTTGTTGGGGTTTTGAATCAAGTTGGTCTTCGGACTCCATCTCGCGTATTGCTGAGTTGGTTCTTCAGAGTGAGAACCGAATTCAGCAGGAGTTGGTTGCCGAATTGGTTTCCATCGATTTGGAAATGCGACAGTCGAGAAACAAGACCATCAACACGGACGAGTATTTGTCCCGCTTGCCTGGTTTCTCTGACGCGATCAAAGTGGCTTTGCAAGGCTATCAGGCAATTCAGGTAGCGAGAGAGACCGTTCAGGATATCGGTCAAGTTCGCGATGTTCGGTCCATCGATAAGACCCCACAGCGAATCGGAGATTATCGAATCATACGACGAATCGGCCAAGGTGGTGCTGGGGTTGTCTATGAAGGCGTGCAGGAAAGTTTGGGGCGTCGAGTCGCGATCAAGACATTGTCACAGGGGCACCTCGACAGTCATGTCTCCAGGTTTCGCCGGGAAGCAAAAGCCATCGCAATGTTGCATCACACCAACATTGTCGAAGTGTTCGGTTCGGGGATGCATGATGGCATTCCGTATTTTGCAATGCAATTGGTCGAGGGTCAGAATCTAGCGGAAGTCATCGATGCGACTCACAAAGGCGAGTCTCAAACAATCGGAATTGGCAGTCAAAAAGAGGTCGCCAGGATCGGACTTCAGGTTGCGCGAGCATTGGAACATGCGCATCAACAGGGAATACTGCACAGGGATATCAAGCCATCCAATCTTTTGTTGGATGAAAACGGAACAACGTGGGTTACCGATTTCGGGTTGGCAAAACTGGTTGACGATAAATCAAACCACGCGAAAACAGCCGGTTTTGTCGGGACTGTTCGTTACGTGCCTCCGGAAGGTTTTTCAGGTGACTGGGATGAACAAAGCGATGTCTATTCGTTAGGTCTTACGCTTTACGAATTGCTTGCTCTGAGACCGGCGTTTACGGGGAGCGATTATCGGCATCTCATGAAAACCATCTCTCAAGGTCTGCCTTTTGATGATTCACGCCAACTCGACGGTGTTGCCAAAGACCTTGAGACGATCATCTTTAAGGCAGCGGCTCAAGAACCAAGCCAACGGTACGCGTCTGCTGGCGAACTCGCTGATGAACTTCAGCGTTACATTGATGGTGTTCCAATTAAAGCCAGACCAGTGTCGGCTTTGGAAAAGACACTGCGATGGGCAAGACGCCGACCGACGGCGGCAGCTTTGGCGGCACTGACGATGTTAGTCGCATTTGTTGGTTTGCCAGTACTTTTTTGGCTTTGGTTGCGAGCCTCGTCGGCGCTAGAGACAGTTGAGTTGCAGCGTTCTGACGCGGTCGCAATGCAACAGTTGATCGAAAAATCGAAGGTAGATGCAGAGACGGCCTCATATGGAAGTACCGCGCAGCTGGTGCAAAACTACATTGATCAAGGTCTGGCCCAGCAAGCTAGACGAGCACTGGATGAACTGCAGGGTTCCGTTGAGGCGAAAAAGGTCGGGAAAAGTTCCGTTGAACGAAATGGTGTCGCAAAGGAACGAATGCCTTGGGAGCTCGCCTATCTCAACGAAAACCTCGATACATCTACGAGGACTTTGGCGGGCGACGATGAGTACGGCGTTTGGGGCGTCGTTTTCCGGCCAGACGACACCCAAGTCGCAACGATTCATTCTCATGCACCCAGCGAGGTTGCTCAAGGTAAGGTGATTCTCTGGGATTTAAAAACAAGTGAGCGCTTGCACGTCCTTGAAGATTCTAATTCAAGTGTTTTTGGATGTGACTATAGCAATGATGGAAAGAAGATTGCCACCATTGGGATGAATGTTGAACAGCCGGGTAACCGTGGATCACTCTGTATTTGGAATGTCGAGGATGGTGTTCAAGTTGCTCAAGTTCAGTTGCCTGGATTGTTTCGCGAACGGCTGTTAGATAGCTATTTAGTTCCTTTGGTTCCGGGTGTCGAATTTTCCGATGATGACAAACTAATGGTCACATGGCCGGAGCTAGTTGAGGTCCGCGATAGCGAGACTTTGGAAGTTAAGTGGAAATGTGACGGGGACTTTGCTCTGGTTTTGCCGAAAGATCGGTTGCTAGTTTACGCTAACAATACGTTCGAAACCCGAGATTTATGGACTGGAAAAATTCTTAAAAAGACTGACTGGGGATTCAACTCGCTTGCGAAGTTCAAGCTATCGGCAGACAGAAAAAAGCTCTCGTGCATCGGGAAAAATATTCTGAGGGTTTGGGATTCAGTCGACAATATGCTCGAGTTCCGCGACATCGCGGTTCCCGGGATCTATTGGGGGGCTATTTCACCCGATGGTACTCAATTGCTATACAGCGCAAGGAAGGGTGAGCTTGGGGTGGAGAGTTTAGACCGCAGTAATCCGGCGCCAGCCAGGTCGCTGCTCGGTCACCAAGGCATGGTTACATACGGATCCTTTAGTGGTGACGGGGAAACTCTGGTCACAACGAGTGTCGATGGGTCCGCCAAATTTTGGCCGTTGAAGCCAACGCAGCATACGATTTCGACCGTGCTCATGCACGAGCGGATGTCGAATATTTGCTTTACTGAAGATAGCAGTCAGATCCATTTTGTTGCTCGCAAGGTTGTCGTGGGTCGTTATCCTTACAACGCAGGAACCATTAGCATTGGCGACACGGAATTCTCAAAGAAACTAATTGAAACAACTCACCGTGCGCATTGGCCTCGTGGTGATTTCTCGTTTAGTCGAGATGGCAAGCTGCTTGCAGCACCAGTCTCAGAGCCGAGTCGCCCGACCGACGCGATCGGCTATGCGAGCTTAGGTAAGATCGGAATTTGGGAATGTGGATCGTGGAATCAGCAGCGAACGATTGATACTGGATTTTCAAGCATCCGGGCAATCCAATGGAATATGAATGGAGAGTTGATTGCGGTTGCAGGCCAAACGGACGGTCGGAATTCAGTTAAAATTTTCGGCATGACATCCGGCAGTGGTCCTCTTGGAGAATATGAGTTTGCGGATTCAGTCTCAGCACTAGCGTTTCGCAATTCAAAGTTAGCTGTATCGTCTGGAACCCAGCTTTCGGTTTGGTCATTGAGTGAGCACCTTGATGATTCAAAGCCGGGGCGAGAAATCAAATTCAATAAGTTGACGAGCGCTCATGCGGGGAAGTTTGTGTGCCTTGATTTCTCACCCGACAGCACACGTTTGGCCGCCGCAGACAAACAGAACGATGATCTGATTGTCTTTGATGTGGCTTCTGGAGAAGTCGAGTACAAGAGAGCTGGTCCAAGAGCGTTTTGCTGTGTCTGCTATAGCCCGTGCGGCAAGCGACTGGCGCTGTCTGGGTACGATAGCATCGTTCATCTTTGTGAGGCGCAATTTGGTTACCGGCTTTTGACGCTTTCAAGTTTGGATCCTTCTCCTGGAACGAATGCAATCAATTCGCGCGTCATCTTTAGTCCTGACGGAAAACGAATTGCCACCAACACATGGCAGGGGAAAATCCGTTTTTGGGAGATCGCCGGCGA
>CAZQQR010000024.1:10278-14465 GCA_964595515.1 uncultured Pirellulaceae bacterium | reverse complement strand
CCTATCGTTTCGTCTGGCATTTGCGACAAAAGAAGGTCGCTCGCTGTGCTTGGACGATCCGAATAATTTTGGATTGCTTACACGTCGAACACTGTTCACCTTCTCGGTCGTAAACTCGGTGATGGTTTTGGTAGCTGCCTTCGTCGCTGATCGAATTTCGGTAGGTGCCATCCGAAAGGGTCGAGCCCTCGTACTTAATTGCCAGTTCAAAAACTTCAATCATGTACTCGTAAATCAATTTCCAGCGTGGGTTGGAAATTCGATCACATCGAGTTGCCGGATGAACACCGGCCAAATGTAAAATCTCAGAGGCATAGAGGTTTCCGATCCCAAGAACCGCTTTTTGATCAAGCATTGCGACTTTGATTTCTCGTTTGCTTTGTTGAAAGCGTCCGGGAAAATCATCGAATGAAATGTCCAAGGCATCCGGGCCGAGTTTGCCGTCAGTCAGTTTGGTTTCATACTGCTTGGGTGAAAGCAACGTCACGTTGCCGAGGCCGCGCCGGTCCCAAAAATAGATCTTTTTGATCGGGCACTTTTTTAGATGCAAACAAAATCGCAAATGCTCAACCGTTGGAGGGTCGGCCTTGAGAACTAGTCCGGTCATTCGTGGTTCAAAAATCAACCGATCATCCGTTTCCATTCGAACGACGACACGTTTGCCCAACCGGTCAACACTTACAATTTTTTTGCCAGCAACGCGTTTGCTCAATCGATCAATTCGTGGAGAAATCACGATCGGACGTTTTGCACAGGGAGTGCGTTCCGCTTTGACCACGGTAGCGCCGACGATTTCAAGCACACCTCGCCGCATCGTTTCTACTTCTGGAAGTTCAGGCATTCAGGCTGCTCGTTGTTGTCGTGTTAATTCGCGTTCGCGTTGATGGGTCTGGGTGCGAACGCGAATTGTAAGTTGAGCGGAAGTCGCTTTCAACGAGTTGTGATTCACGAGGATTCAACTGTTGACGATTTTTCGCCCTTGTTCTTCTCCGTATTGATTTAACACTTTGCTGATCCAAGCGTTGGATTTTAGCTTGATCGCCAAACGCTTGTGGCCGGCGCCTGTTTTTCCGATGACGCCTTCGAAAGCCATTCCTGGCAGATTCGAAGTTTGAACGGCGGTTACGAATTCTTGGTCCCAAGTTTGAACACCGAGATACTGAAGATCAAACTGGTCATCAAAAGCGTTGATGAAATCGGTTGGCGACATCAGGCCTTTTTTGTAGATTGCCACGTCGATTGGCGTCAGGAATTTTGCGTCTTTGGATTCGTGTTCACCCGCAAAACTGTTTTCACCCCAGAACTCACAGTAGACAACGATGCCCGGCCATTTCTGATCGACTGCGATTTTTTCAAATGATGTGGCAAAATCGTTTTGAAACATCTGCAGTGAGCAACCAAACTCCTGGTGGGATTCCTCAAGCAATCGGCGCCGTGAACCAAACCGGTACCAGCCCTTTTTCGGATCCCATTCGAATCGAAGATTTGATCCGTCAAGTTTGGCAAACGTGTGACCTTCAAATCCAAGATAGCGGTCGTCACGATATCGTTTGATGGAGGGGTAAGACTTCATGGAAGGAGAGTTCTGGAGCGGGAGGAATCATTGCCATAGACATGAAAACAGAGCGAAGGTTCGCCTTTATCAAAGCCTGACTGTCGCTTTGGTTTGAGACCGTCTCATTTCTCAGTTTACTGATTCGACTATTGACGGTTTGAGTAGCGACTTCGACAATTGATGCTATCCCGTTTTTGATGATTTGGAATCGTATGCCCAGCCAATTTTTAGACCAACTCAGTCCCGATGCAAGTTTGCCCGATGAAAAAGGTCGGTTTGGAGAGTTTGGTGGTCGATATGTCCCTGAAACGTTGATCGCCGCGCTGGATCAGCTTGAAGACGAATACAACAAAGCCAAAACTGATCCAGAGTTCCAGGCGACACTGGATGAATTGCTTCGCGATTTTGTTGGCCGCGCTTCACCGCTTTATTTTGCTAAACGGCTGACTGAAAAGTGCGGCGGTGCCCAAATTTGGTTCAAACGTGAAGACCTCAACCACACCGGGGCTCACAAAATCAACAACACGATCGGTCAAGCGTTGTTGACTCAGCGGATGGGTAAAACCCGAGTGATTGCCGAAACAGGAGCCGGTCAGCACGGCGTCGCGACTGCAACCGCGTGTGCGCATTTTGGAATTCCTTGCGTGGTCTTCATGGGCGAGGAAGACGTTCGACGTCAACAACCCAACGTGCAAAGCATGACGATGTTGGGTGCTGAAATTTGTCCTGTCACGACTGGTTCGCGGACGTTGCGGGACGCCGTCAACCAAGCAATGCGAGATTGGATGTCGACGGTCGAGAACACGCACTACATTTTGGGTTCAGTGGTTGGGCCGCATCCATTTCCAATGATCGTTCGAGATTTTCAAGCCGTCATCGGACGCGAAACGATCGAGCAATCCAATTCTCGATTCGGCCGGCTTCCCGATGCAGTGGTGGCTTGTGTTGGTGGCGGTAGCAACGCAGCCGGAATGTTTTATCCGTTCGTGGCTCAAACGGATGTGCCGCTTGTTGGTGTCGAGGCAGGTGGTGAGAATGATCAGCCCGGCCGTCACGCTTCCAGTTTGACGTATGGGAAACCTGGAGTTCTTCATGGAAGTTTTAGCTACGTGTTGCAGGACGAAGACGGACAAACTGAGGACGTCCATTCCGCTTCAGCTGGTTTAGATTATCCGGGAGTTGGGCCAGAGCATTCGCATTGGAAGGCGACGGACCGAGTCGAATATCGTAGCTGCCGGGATGACGAAGCTCTGGCAACGTTTGATTTGGTTTCTCGAACAGAAGGGATTTTGCCGGCGCTCGAGTCGTCGCATGCGATCGCCAAAGGGATGGAAGTCGCAAAAGAACGAAACAAAGACGAAATCGTCGTTATCTGCCTTTCCGGCCGGGGCGACAAAGATGCTGCCGAGATCCAACGACTTCGAGACGAACTTTCTTGAGCTTTCTTGAGCTTTACCAAGCGATAGTAAGTGGGCTCGCGAACGAAGCGAGCGATCTTTTCGCAACTTTTCAGACCAACAAAAACGAAACACCAAGAGACATTTATGTCAGCCATTGACGAATTGTTTAAGCGACTAAGATCCGAAGGCAAAAAAGCTTTTATGCCGTTTATTACCGCGGGTGATCCTAGCCTAAAGGCCTCCGCTGATTTGCTTTTGAAGTTGGATTCAGTCGGTTGTCATTTGGCAGAATTGGGTATCCCGTACAGTGATCCAATCGCTGATGGGCCCGTGATTCAAGCTTCGTATACGCGTGCCCTCAACGCGAAAACGAAACTAAAGAACATTTTTTCGATGGTCGAAGAGGTGTCTCCCAAAGTAAAAATGCCAATCGTTTCAATGGTTAGTTTTTCGATCATATTCCGAATGGGCGTCGACGAGTATTTGGATCAAGCGATCGCCGCCGGTGTTTCGGGGGCGATTGTTCCTGATCTGCCAGTTGATGAATCAGAAGCGCTTGCAGAGAAATGCCGTAAGCGGGATTTTAGTTTGATTCAGCTAATTACTCCGACAACGCCTCGCGAACGGGCCATCGAAATCGCTCGTCAAACCACTGGATTTATCTATTACGTTTCGATTGCTGGAATTACTGGTGAGCGGACGGAACTGCCGGCCGATCTTGTCGACAATTTAAAGTGGTTGCGTGAACAAACAGATTTGCCGATTTGTGTGGGATTCGGAATCAGCAAACCTGAGCATGTGGAAACTCTTAAGCCCGTTTGCGATGGAATGATCGTTGGTTCGGCAATCGTTCGGCGCATCGCCAAAGTAACAACCGAGAACGTGGGTGATGACGAAATGCTCGCGGACGTGGCGGGGTTTGCAGAAACGATGCTGGCTGCGATGAATTAAGCTTTGGTCATGAAATAAGCTTTGTTGCAGATCAAAATTTGTTGCAGATGAAGATTTGATGTAGCGGAACTTGTCAAAAGTTCCGTTTTTAGGTTCCATCAAAAGTCTTGATGACTTCTGCTACGGGTTTAGGATGACGTCACGTTATCCAATCAGATGAGAATTTGTTGCAGATGAAGATTTGACGTAGCGGAACTTGTCAAAAGTTCCGTTCTAGGTTCCATAAAAAAGTCTGGACGACGTCTGCTACGGGATTAACTCAAAGCCCAGTTATTCAATCA
>CAZQQR010000024.1:0-10178 GCA_964595515.1 uncultured Pirellulaceae bacterium | reverse complement strand
AAAAGTCTGGACGACGTCTGCTACGGGATTAACTCAAAGCCCAGTTATTCAATCACTCGAGCTTTGTGCCCCAACCAAATTTTGCAATTGGGTAATGCTTTGCTGAGCATGTCGATGTCTGTTTGTTTGACGTCGCTGTAGTCAATAGAAATCTGTTGAAGGTTTTTCAATTGCGCGAGAGATTGCAAATCGGCTTCGGGCAGGATGTCAATAAAGACACCGATAAACTCTAGGTCTGGTAAATTCAATAGTGGACTTAAATCGTCGACTTCTTGGTTGTCCAAAACGACACTTCTAACTTTGGCAAAGAAATCTACTCCTAGCCAACCCCTCGCCCACTTGGGGCCGGGTGGGGTCGGGTTTTTCGCTGGACCAGATTCAAAGTTGTATTGAACGTGTCCATGCTGGTCTGCCAAAACCCAGTCAACTACCGTTCGTTGTTGTTTGGCTTTTTCTAGCTTTGCTGCAAACCAAATACTACCGATGGCAACTAAGAGGATCAAAATCAAAAGAGATCGCAGACCGAACCGAAAACGGGATGCTGGGGTTTCGGCGATTTTGGGTTCCTGTTTGATATGATTCTTGATTCTATTTTGAAGGAAGACGATCTCAGAGCATGCATCATATCATCGAGGTTAAATTCCTACTCGTCTCAAGTTTTCCCTTTACGCAACGCTTACTTCTTTGAAGGTACATGTCTTGCAATTCGTAAACATATTCACGCAAGCGAAAAATGCTGGCCTAATAAAGCTGTCTTGTTTTCGGGGAATTCGTTCAGAAAATCACGTTTGGGTCGCAATCTTCGCCTTGTGTGAGCTAGAGGATCGTCGTTGTGAGGTGGTTTCAAAAAATTCTATTGACCTTTTTTGAGCTTTGGAACTAGAGTTGAGTAGAGGTTTAACATTTGGGACAGGAAGTTCCAGGAGGTTTCGAATGTCGAAAAATGATTCACCTGATTCCCCGGAGTCGCCGGGACCACGTTCGTCCGTCCAGCGATATTTTGCTGGTCTGGCTGAAAGTACTTTTCAATCTCAGCTAGGTGTCGTTGATCCACCGTTAATCGATTACATGGCTGACCTTCTCATTCGTTCCGTGCGGAGCGATGTCGTCCATCGAATGCGTAGTGTGACCGGTCGTCCGATCATGAGTGTGCATGAAATGGTTGTCGAAGCATCGGCTCGGCTCGGCGATGCAAAACGAGAGTTGCATCAGCATATCGGCGATTTTACCTTGTTCTGGGCTGGGATTTATCCTGAGGCACTTCGTGAGAACGAAGAAGACAATTCCGGAAAATTTGAAACGTATTGTTCATTTGGAAAACGGTCTTATCGAATCGCGAGCGAAATCGAATCGGCCCGCGAAGACTTTGCTCCGGCAACGCTGTTGGAAAGGTTGAGCGATCGGTTTGAGCTCTGCTGCTACGGTTTGCGAGAAGTCCGACGTCAATGGGAAGAAGGCGGCGACGCTGAGTTTGGGCCGGGATCGATCCTGTTGAACTAGCGAGCTGTCGTCTTCGCTGATTATCGCCGCGACGCCTCAACGCCATCGCGCCGGAAATGGAGCGCGGCGCCGCGACGTCCGACCGCTTCGATGCGAGCTAGCCCCTCTGGGTGCTGCAGTTACAGCTTGTCAAGGCTTGGCTATTCAATTGGTGAATCGCGCCTGAATTTCGGTTATTATAATTGCTAACACGTTGCCAAGCGTGTCTTGCAAATTGACTCTTTCCGAGGATAACCGTGAACAACTCTCGACGTAAATTTTTGAAGAACACTGCCGCGACGACGGCTGCGTTGACAACCATGCCGTACATTTTTACGAGCGAAGTCAGTGGTCGTGAATTCGATGATGATTTGACTGTGGCCTGTATTGGAGTCGGCGGCAGTCGCGGTCGTTACAACCGTGGTCGATCAATTGCGCATCAAGCTTCCAAGTTTGGCAAGATGATCGCTGTCTGTGATGTTGATTCGCTGCACACGCAAGAATTCAACGCGGCTAAGCAATACGGTGGCAAGCTTAAAGAGTATGTCGATTATCGAAAAATGATCGACACTGAAAAACCAGATATCGTTACGATCGGAACCAACGATCACTGGCATGTTCCAATCGCGATTTACGCTTTGAAAGCTGGTTGTGATGTCTACTGCGAAAAACCGTTGACGCTTACGATCGACGAAGGCAAACAAGTTTGCAAAGTCGTTAAGGAGACTGGAAAAGTATTCCAGGTTGGAACTCAGCAGCGATCTGAAATGGAACGTAGGTTCCTCAAAGCCGTTGCGATGATTCAGGGCGGATACATTGGCGACAACGTCAACGCGTATGTGGCGATTGGCGGTGCTCCCGGCCAAGGGCCGTTTGAGAATACGGAAGTTCCCGAAAACCTCGATTGGGATTTTTGGGTTGGCCCCGCTCAATCTGCTGAGTATTCGCTTGAGCGTCGCAAGTTTTTCCGTTGGTATATGGAATACTCCGGAGGAAAAATGACTGATTGGGGTGCCCATCATATCGACATCGCGCAATGGGCGCTTGGATTGGATACGACTGGTCCGACAGCGATCAAGGGAACCGGTGAGTTTGGAAATGTCGTTCCCGATCAGTTCAATTGGGTCGATTTCTTTAACGGCAAAGCGGAACTCAAGAATGGCTACAACGCGGCAACGACTTTTGATGTCGATTTAAGCTTTGCCAATGGCTCGGTCATCAATGTGAACGACGAGTACGTTTCTGAAGATGGCAAGACTAAGTTTCCTAACGGTATCCTGTTTGTGGGAAGCCGTGGTCGTATCTTTGTTAACCGTGGCAAGCTGACTGGGAAACCAGTCGAGGAATTGACAGATTCAGATAACAAGAATCTGGAGGTGGCCATGGCCAAGCTTTACAAGAACAAGCCGATTAGTGGCCATATGAAGAACTTCTTTGATTGTGTCAAAGATCGTTCCGAGCCAATTTCGGATGTTTACACTCACCACCGAACGATGACCAGTTGTCACATGTGCAACCTGGCTTTGATGGTTGGTGAAGAACTAAAGTGGGATCCAGAAAAAGAAATTTTCATTGGAAATGAGACGGCGAATCAGTTGATGAAGCGTGAGAGCCGGGTGACTTATTTGGGTGAGCCAAAAATGGCTGCGTCCAAGGGTTGAATTTGGTTTTCAGAAATTGGAGTGGGTTCCGAGGGTTAAGGTCTTGATTCGTTCGGGATTGTTGAAGGTTTGAGGTTCAGGATTTGAGATTTGAGATTTGAGATTTGAGATTTGAGATTTGAGATTTGAGATTTGAGATTTTAAATCGTATTGAACTCAGGCTTAAACACATTGGCTCGATCATTTGGTCGAGCCATTTTTCTTGCTTTCCTTAATGTTCGTTTATTCTAAGCCTAGTTCCTCGTCGCCTGTTACTTCCCCAGCTAAATCGCAGTCAATCCAACTCACCAACTCCCTGACCGCTTTGCAACCAACAAAGCGTTTTGCATTTTCCACCCATTCTTTGCTCAACCACCGCCATGCCCGAAGGTCACACGATTCACCGAGTTGCTCGCGATCACTCCAAGTGGTTTGGCGGACAAAAATTGATCGTCTGTTCGCCCCAAGGACGATTCGCTGATGAAGCTGAAGTGCTCTCCGGACGAAAACTCGTAAACGTTACTGCACATGGGAAACACCTGTTTTACAACTGGTCAGGCAAGACAAACAAAACGGTTCATATTCACCTTGGTCTTTATGGCAAGTTTCGAATTCACAAACTTCCGCCTCCCGAGCCGCGTGGGGCAGTTCGCGTTCGGATGATCGGCAAAGCCAAAGCGTTCGATCTAAATGGTCCGACAAGATGCGAGATTCTTAGCAAACCGGAAATGCAGAAATTGCTGGCACGGCTTGGACAAGACCCGCTTAAATCAGACGCGGATCCGGAAAAAGTGTGGGAGAGGATCAGCCGAAGCCGTGCCGCAATTGGAACGCTGCTTCTCAACCAGTCAATCATTGCTGGCGTCGGAAATGTTTATCGGGCTGAGATACTTTTTCTGCTAGGAATTCATCCAGAACGAGCTGGAAATTCGCTCAACCGGGAAACGTTTGACGAGCTTTGGCAGCTAACGGTTGAATTGCTCAGCATCGGCGCTCAGTACAACAAAATCATTACCGTCAATCGCGAGGTCGTAAAGAAAACACTTGGAAAGACATTCAGTAAGTTAAAATCTAGCGAACGTCTGCTGTGCTACAAGAAACGAAAATGCACGACCTGTGCGAAGAAAATACGAAAGTGGACGGTGGGAGCCAGGACGATGTACGCTTGTGAGCGCTGTCAGAAGTAAATACCGGGCAAGCGAGAATCATCTGCCGAGCAAGCAAGAACCATCTGCCCAGTCGCGAATAGAGGGGGCTTGGCTGAGCTATTTTTGACTAAGCTTGTTTGGCTTGGCTTTGTTCGGCGAAACTAGCTGGCTTACTTAGTTAGTTTCACTAAGAAACAAGACCCTTGGTTACCATCATAAAGACGTCTTCGAGGTTCGGATCTTTCTGGCCAAAATTGATCACCTCGACTTCATGGTTGATCAGTGATTTCAGCAACTCTGCGGGATTGTGATCTGAGGATGAGAATTCGATAACCACTTTCGAACCATCGACTTGAACGTCTTGAACGTCGGGATTGCTCCGAATGATCGAAAGTCCTTTGTCGAGGTTAGCACCGAAACGGGCTTCAATCACTTGGTTGCCGCGAATACGGCGGTAGACTTCGTCGATCGGTCCGTGCATCAACAGTTTGCCACGTTCGATGATTCCGATCGAAGTGCAACAGTCGGCAAGTTCGGTCAAGATGTGACTGGAAATCAAAATCGTTTTTCCCATTCGTCGCAGCTCTTTTAGCAGAGCCTTGACTTCGATTCGCGCGCGAGGGTCCAGGCCACTGGCGGGTTCGTCCAAAATCAAAACAGGCGGATCGTGTACCAGTGTTTTAGCCAGGCACAGTCGCTGTTTCATACCACGCGACAAACCATTGACGTAGTCGTCCCGTTTGTAGGTTAGATCCAGTAGTTCCAAAACGTCTTTGATGACTTGTTTTCGTTGAGTCCTGCCAATTTTGTAGGCGACCGCAAAGAAGTCGAGAAACTCCCAGACTTTCATTCCGTCGTAGACTCCAAACGCATCGGGCATATAACCAACGCTACGTCGAACATTCATCGGATCTTGGGAGACGCTGTATCCATTCACCGTTCCGTCACCGCGACTGGAGCGTAGTAGTGTGGCCAAAAATCGAATGCTGGTGCTTTTGCCGGCACCGTTTGGGCCGATGAACCCGAACATTTCGCCTTCTTCAATTTTTAGATCCAGGTTCTCGACCGCCGTGAACTCACCGTAGTCTTTGCCAAAGCCTTTAAGCTCAATCATATTGTTGGGTCGCCTGTCGCGCTAAAAAAGTTATGTCGGTGAATGAACTGTTGAAACAAGATTTTTGAATCAAGATTTGTCTTTTTCGTCTTCCGTTTCGGTCGCAGAGGAATCAAGTTCGGTGGAATCAGGTTTTGATTCATCGTCCTTGGAATCGACCTCTGATTCTTTGCTCGATTCTTGTTCCGATTTTTTCTTGGTCTCAGATTCTAAAGCTTCTGATTTGCGTTTTTCGTTTGATTGGTCAGTCTTCGCGTTGGGCTGTTCTTTTGCCTTGGATTCTTCATCCAATTTCGACTCTTCCATTTGTTCTTTGAGTTCCTGCTCAATTTCTTGAAGCTCTCGTTCTCGATCGAGGTCCGACAGGACTTTAAAGTCTTCGAATGAATTGTAGTCAGGTTTGGCGGTTGGGAGTTCTGGATGTTTCAAGTGCACGACGACCAGCGTTTGACGATCCGTTTGTGTTGAGGCGGGTTCAAATCTCGAACCACCAAGCCGTTGATCCGTTCCACCTACCAAGCGGTATTCGCCTTTGGCGAGGGTGAGATTGTTTAGGATCGTATCAAGCATTCTGCCAAGTCCAACACTCGAATCGCTGTTGATACGCTGGTAAACTTTGTAAAAGAGACCTGGCTCGACAATGTCTGGAGTCTCGCTGTCCCGGTTCAAACTAACAAACAGACTTTCGTAGTTGGGCCAATCTGATTTTAGTTCGGGGATCTCTTTTAGAATTTCCAGAGAAGCCTGTTTGGCACCGTCGGTATACTTTTTCCAAATCTCTTCTGACGCTCGTTGTGTACTTCGAAAGCCCGGGATTGACCCCCATTTTTTGCCCAGGTTTTTCTTTTCAATATCTTCAAAGATCAGATCGGTATCCGAACCAGCGGCCAGATCGCCAATCCAACTGATTTGATAATCACCGTCAGTCTTGCGAGAGAGTACAGCGGCATTGGAAAGGTTGATTCCCGAAGCATTACCCACGAAGGCCGCGTCTTTTTCGGTTGCTTGGGAGAATGAGAACGCCCCGCCAAGGTTGAGAAGCGATTCCGAATGTAACAGCCCTGTTGAGTTGGACTGAATTTGAAATCCTTCCAGACGACTATCCGTTGTTCGTCGCAGTTTGACTTCGCTCATTGATTCACGGGGCTCAAATCCCGCAACATTGCTGGTCGTCGCAAATGGGAGCGACTGAGAAGATACATTGTCCAGTTCCACGTTGTAGCGAGTCGAAAGCGAAGTGTAGAGCGCCGAAAACTCAGTCAGGTGCCCACGAGAATAATCGGAGTGGACTTCGAGGATTCCAATTTGGGTGTTGCTTCGAACGAACCCGATGTCGAGTGAAGCCATACGAACCACCAGGAAAGCGCCTACGATCGCGATCAGCGGTGCGGCGGCCCAAGCGTATTCGACTTTGCCCATCAACCGAAAAATTAACCAGTTCAGAGGAACCAGAACAAGCAAATAGGCGGCCAACATCTTTAGCACGAATCCAGAGTTGGGCGGCGTGATGCCAGCGGTTTCCTTCAACGTTTCGCGGGCGGCTTCTGCAACTCCACTCTTGTCATTCCAGCCACAAGTTCCCGATTGTGGAGTTTTGTCGAAACCACCGTAGTATCGACTGTTTTCTTCCAAAGCTCGTTGGTTCAATGGACCGGAGTTTTTGGTGTAGCGATTCTTTAACCGAAACGAATCGCCGACCTGCATGTTGTTGATCATCATGCCGCGGTTTTGATTATCGTCTTCAAGAATGTAATTCCCGTCGAGATTAGTTCCATTGGGTGCCAGGTCTCTGGAAATAAATCGAAGCGTCGTATTTAGCAGCGGGTCGAAACAGCTGGTTCCGTCATCAATCCACTCGAATCCGACGTCTTCGTTGTTGAGCGTGCCAAAATTTCGAGGAGGTTTTCTTAGCAGCGCCCCGTTAATGAAGCTTTTTATACTTCGCCAATTCCGAACCGTCGGTGCATTCAATGAAAACGCGGTCGCCACAATTCGTCCCCGACCGATCTTTCTTTCAATCGCGATTTCACCGGTACCGTCCACGAATCGGGCATCCGAATGTGGCTTAAACGTTACTCCCAGCAATGGAACTTTTTCTGAAATTCGAAGCAGCTTTTTTTCTTTCATGCCTCGGCGACTCGGTAGCGCCCATGTTTCGTTAAGCTCCGCAACATCTTCGTCGGACAGGTTTCGCGAGCCGTCAAAATGAGCGGGCAAATAATCAGCCAAAAAACTGTTTTGAAGTTTATCCAAACAATCTGGTCCACTCAGAATCAACTGACCACCGAAATGTAACCAGTCAAGCAATGCCTCTTGGTGCTCAACGGAAATGATATTCGGGTCGTAGTCGTCCCAAATCACATAGGCGATTGTGGTCCATGAAAGCGCATGTCGAGGGAGCGGCAACGGGTCCTGGGGCTTGGTCGGAATGACGTAGTAAAACGGAGGAACTGCCGTTCCCATTCCAGTCTGGGATCGAAGTTTGATATTGTCCGTCATCTCAAGATATTTGTAAGTGTCGGCGCGATTGCTCATCAGAATGATATGGTTCTGGAAATCTCGCATCGCCGCAGTCGGCTGTGGAAGCATGATTTGATTCAAACCACTGGTCGACCGCTGCATCAAATAGTTGATGTTGACCTGAGATGTTTTGATTTCTCGACGAGGAACAAAAACAGTGGTCTCAAAATTCTTCCATTCACCTTTGGGAAGCGAAACCGGGCGGGTTGTCGAAACAAAATAGTCGGTCGCTGGAATATTGACTGGCCGCGACATGCCATCAATGCTGAATGCGGTCAATTGTCCGTCGGCGTTATAGTTGTTGGCGATCGCTTGAAAGTTAACGGTGTGCCAGTGCCCAAGTTTCGCTCGGTTGTTCCTGATCGCCGGGTCGTCGAACATCTGGGCGATATCGAGCTTGTTCAATTTCCCTTTTTCTTTTTCAATCTCTTCTTTGGTCTTCTTTTTCTTGCGAAAAATTCCAGGAAGCATGATGGGTGTTCGAGTTTCAAAGTCGGCTTTTCTTTTCTTTTCCTTCTCGTCCTCTTTCTTCTTGGCGATAGGATCATCATCTTTTTCGTTGCGGCACCCATTGCAACCGGTGATCAAGAGAATCGAAAACGACAGCAAGCAGACTGCGAGAGACCGAAGCCATGGATTCTCGGAAATGTTTCGCATTGATTGCTCCAGAACGAAGGTCCTTCGTTCTTTAAAAGTTGCTTGCCTACGGCACTGGATTGTCGTTTAGCACAACCGACCGCCGCCTCTGTTAGATCCCATCAGTGCGATGATTCTACGCCGTTTTCGACCAAAGATCAAAAGACTTTCGGTAACTCGTGATATCTCGAAGAGACTACGAAAGTGTCGGCCTGGAAGAAGCCAAGTTTCAAAAAAATGATATATCTGAAACGAATGCTTGTTCGTGTAAATGGTTGTTAACCAATGAATATTAAGTGGCCGAATTCGCCGATTTGGATTTCATTTGAAGCTCTGCTGCCTTGAGCGTATTCTCCAACAACATCGTAACGGTTAGCGGCCCAACGCCACCGGGAACCGGCGTCACGAAACTCGCAATTGACATGGCCGCATCGAAATCGACATCACCCACTAGCCCATCGTCAGTCCGGTTGATACCAACATCAACAACGACTGCACCGGGTTTGATCATGTCTGCGGTAACGAAATTGGCTCGGCCAATGGCTGCGATCAGAATGTCCGCTTGTTTGGTCATCGCGGCCAGATCAGGCGTCCTGCTGTGACAAAGCGTGACGGTTGCATTGGCCATTTCTGGACCCAGGCCTGAATCACGCTGGGCAAGCATCATTGCCATCGGCTTGCCAACAATATCGCTTCGTCCGATCACGCAGATGTGTTTGCCGGTTGTCTCAAGATTGTAGCGTTTAAGTAACTGTACGATTCCGTGAGGAGTACACGGAAGAAATTGCGGACGTCCTTGCGAGATCAGGCCGACATTGTGAGGGTGAAACGCGTCGACGTCTTTGATCGGATCGATCGCATCAAGGATCACTCGGGCGTCGCATTGATCGGGGAGCGGAAGCTGGACCAAAATTCCATTAACGTCAGTGTCTTCATTGAGAGAGTTGACTTTGGAAAGCAGATCCTGAGTCGTACTTTCGGCGGGCATTCGGTGTAAGATGCTTTTGATGCCAGCCCGTTTGCAAGCTCTTTCCTTGTTGCGAACGTAGACTTGGCTGGCAGGATCTTCACCAACTAAAACCGCTGCCAAACACGGAGCGATGCCATCGCCGCCAACGAATTGCTCGACCTTCGTTTTGGTTTCCGCCTGAATCTGTTTGGAAATCCCTTTTCCGTCAAGAATTTCTCCCGCCATGGTCGTTCCTCGTAGTTCGTTCTGCTTCTGGCCAATTGAAAAGCATAGCGAACCTGCTGACCAGCGTTAAGAAGGGTAGATTTGGAAGACCGGTGAGTCGAGGGGAACACAGATTGCGAGAAATGAGAAAGTAGTCCGTAGTGACGCATGGGGAATGTCGTGTCTGCTTTGCTTAACGTGTTCGAGGAAACGACGTCGAGGTGAGGCATATTACGAATAAGAACCTGATGAGTCGCGGCACGTCTAATTGAAAGTTTGGTTGAGCCGAAGGCTAAGTCGCAGTTTTCAGTTCCAAATGCAGTTAGAAACGGTTCAAGTTTTTTACTTGGGCCGAGCCGCTGGTTGTCTAGCAATTCGGTTGAGGTTCCGCAAATCAATTGGGCAGCGAGTAACGGTTCTGGGTTTCCCCCTCCCCGGGCCTGAGAGCCCGACCCTCCCGCAAGCGA
>CAZQQR010000023.1:10891-30685 GCA_964595515.1 uncultured Pirellulaceae bacterium | reverse complement strand
AATCGCTGAATGAATCGGAGCCAGATTCCCATGAGGCTCGCTTGGCAAGTAAGTCGCTGAATAACTTGATTCGATTGGTCGTCGACGTCTGACTTTAGATTGTTCGGGCCTGAAATGAACGGTAAAAACTGCCAGACGATACGTCTTGTCTGGAATTCCGTATTTGTTAGAATCTGGGCCGCGATGATGGTTTGGAAGATGCTAAACCTAGCACGATAAGAGCAAGGACAGATGGCTGAGTCTGGTCGAAGGCACCGGTTTTGAAAACCGGCGACGGGGTAACTCGTCCGGGGGTTCGAATCCCTCTCTGTCCGCTTTTTCGTTTCTAGCTTTTCTGGCTGTCCATCAACTAAATGCTTCCACAGCAATTTTTGGCCCAGTTCTTCATGTATTTGACAGGATGAACTGGATGAGCATGATTGGCGCGGCATCCTGTTTCATCATCTAAATCCTGTCAAATTCCTTCCCGTCTGGTTCTTTGACATGGGTGCGCCGGATCCGCTGTCGTCAAAAAAGCCAGGAGCAATCGCTTCCACAATCAGCATAGAAGCTGGGCAAAAGTTTTGGGCTTACAGGCAACCAAACGGGACAAGTTCCCGAACTTTCCCCAGAAGTATGGCTGGCCACTGACATCGATCGCTAACGATCAACCGACCGCTGCATGGCTGACAGACCTCAAGCAGCGAGACATGCTCAAGAACACTTTGGTTGTCTGGGGCGGAGAGTTTGGTCGCACGCCGTACGCGCAAGGCAACGACGGGCGTGACCACAATAAGGTCTCCACGCGGTGACTAACTTTACGGCGAAAGGTGCGCGAAAGGGATAAAGGCTTTACTACGTGGATGGCTGGCGGCGGCGTGCGGGGCGGAATCTGCTACGGTGCCACGAATGAGCACGGCTTTCAGGCCGTCGAGAACAAAACCCATATTCACGACCTCCACGCCACGATGCTGCATCTCATGGGGCTAGATCATACCAAGCTGACCTTTAACCACGCCGGCCGAGATTTTCGGCTGACTGATGTTCACGGCAAAGTGATGAAGGACGTGCTTGGGTGACATAGTTGCAGCTAATAGGGCGTGCCGTTTTTTGAACGTTCAAGGGCGAGTTTTTTGAATGCCGAGCTTAGACGAAGATAAGCGTCGGCAACGTTCTGAGCTTTTTCGCCGAGACCATTCTCATTTCTAAGGTCAACAAACTCCTTGAGTTCATCAAGTCGTTGCCGATAGATTTTTGCTTTCATGGATTGAAACTCGGGAACGCTTCCTTGCCTCAGAAACACGCCGACTTCGAGACGTCTGGATAAATCATCTGAGTATCCGATCCATTTGTCTGCGGCTTCCCAGTCTTTGTTTTTAGCGCAAAGCACACACTCGGTGTTGACGATGGAGAGGTCTCCCAAGAGGCTTTCTGGAGCCGGGTAGTATAAATAGCAACCGACAACGCTTGCGGCGACCAATCCAATCACGGATGTCATTCCAAGAATCCAGCCGGGGACTTCGCGATTCAATCCCGTTTGTTTGTCTTCGGCTATCAGCCAATTTTCAAGATCAAAGCGTCGACGAATGGCCAGGAAAGCGATTCCGATTCCAGCTAGCCCGATCATCAGATACGTCGCACCAAATTCATTTCTTACCCAAAAATCCCCGATTGAAGTTTTGGCTTGCTCATAAATATTGGGTTCATGACCGGTAAATGGATGTGTATAAACATCGAACGCGTGGGTGTGTCCGGCAGGTTCAACTCCTTTTGGATAAAGCGGTTTATCGATCGTATAGGCCAGTCCAACGGTTGAACAAACCAGTAAAAGGTAAAACACAACAACACGTTTGGCACCATAAGTCGCGCCAAACCAAGCCAAGAGGCCAAGGTTGGTTCCTGCCCCGAGTATCAACAACGAGAACGCAGCCCCAATCGAATTACCGTGCTGAAACATTCCGCCAATTTGACTCATCGCCAGAAGCGGTGATGAGTAAACCGGTGTTGCAATGAGAGCGACCGTGATCGGGGCAAGCATGTTGTCGCGATCGACTTGGTTTTGCAAATACCCTTTGGGGATAAGCACTGCCAAGACAACGGACGCCACGATTCCAATCGCGACGTAGTACATGGTTGGCCCAATCAATTCTCGCGAAGTCGAATCGATGACCGCAACGGAGCGTTTGATTCCGGGGGTTGGAAGACTCTCATCAACCCGTTCTTCTTCGTTGGGATCAGACCACCGATCCCAAACAAATCCCAGGAAACTGACAATCGCAAGAGCGCACAATGAAAAAGAAAGTATCGCGATTGGATCTGAAAGCGTCAGCCCATAAAGAACGGACATCGGATTAAACAGTGGAGCCGTCAGGCCAAATGCGACAATCGTTCCGCGTTTAATTCCGGCACGGTGTAGTTCTCGAACGACAGGAATAACACCGAGCGAACAAACCGGTAATAGCATTCCAATTAGCCAACCCGCCACCAGTCCCCACCGTGAATCGTTCGCAAACATCTGGCGGACTTTTTCTGCGCCGAGCATTCGACGAAAAACCGCCGCGATTAAGCAACCGATAACGATCCAGATAGAGGAATAGATGATTGTTTCTGAAAGTCGGAGTCCGCCTCCAGCGAGAAAATAATTGAGCACGCTTTATTCCTTGTTTGTTGTTGAATTTTCCAACGTGGTCGTTGCAACGGATTCCAGTTGCTTTAGCAGTTGGCCAATTTTTTCGTTGTCGTTTACAAACGTTTCCCGCTTCTGGTCGTCAGTCTCTTTGCCTCCCACCAAATCGTCAAAAATTTCGACGATTTCATGCGCATTCTTTTTGACCGAGACCCATTCGGTTTCCTGCATATCGCCTTGGGCAGCGACATTCGGTAGTACCCAAGCGATATCGCGGAACTCCGTAAACGGATCAATTTCGACGTCGTGCGTTTTTTCTCTTTCAACCATCTCTTCTTCATGATGGTCTTCTTCATGAGGCTGACCCGCGAGATGGTAGTGGGAGTGAGCGCCAGCCCCTTCGCCGTGAATGATCTCCAGTACTTTGATGATTTTTGGATCAGGCAAAGGAGCATCGGACGAGAGTTGGTCGTAAAGAGTTCTGAGTCTTTTGACAGAAACCCCAAAATCGTCGGGGCAATGTAAATAGAGTTTTGGCAGTTTCTCGACGGTGGAGTCTTGGGATACTGGTGAATCAGTTTCGTTGCATCCTGTCATTGCCACACAAAGTGCGAACATGATGGCGAAGAAGCGGCATGCGATTGGACGGCATACTTTTATCATTGGGGTGTTGTGATTGATGTTCATTGGATCGTTTCTGGATAAAGTAAAAGAAGATTAGTCCTCGTTTGGAACAGGCAAAGACTGCATGATTTCCTGAATGACGACTTCGGCATTTTCAAACGAAGCGGGGACTCTCAGCTTCAGAATTGGAACAGCGACCGCTTGAACATCTTCTGGAACAACGAACGTTCTTCCTTGAAGATACGCCCAGGCCTGTGCCACGCGTTGCCAGGTAATCAACCCTCGCGGGCTGAGGCCGAGTTCGATGGTGTCGTGTTCGCGCGTCACTTTCGCGATTTCAACAAGGTATCTTCGCACTGACTCGCACACTTCTACCTTGGCAACTTGAGATTGAATGTTCGCCAATTGTTCCAACGTGATGACAGTTTGAATGTCTCGACTTTCAAACTCATCTCCAACAAATTGACCCAACATTGAAACTTCATCGTCGGCATTCGGATAGCCAATGCTCAGCTTCATGGCAAAGCGGTCAAGTTGCGCCTCCGGAAGCGGGTAGGCTCCATGGCTTTCAACTGGGTTCTGAGTCGCAATCACCATGAAGGATGGCGACAACGGCATGGTTACGCCATCGATCGTTACCTGTCGTTCGGCCATCGCTTCGAAAAGAGCACTTTGGGTTCTGGGCGTAGCGCGGTTGATTTCATCCGTCAGCAAGAGATCAGAAAAAACTGGCCCTTTCCGGAATTCAAATTGATGGTTCTTTTGATCAAAGATGTTGAAGCCCGAAATGTCACTCGGCAACAAATCAGGTGTGCACTGAACTCGCGCGAAATTCCCTCCAATGGTTCGAGACAGAGCTTTCGCAAGCGTTGTTTTTCCGAGTCCCGGCAAGTCATCAAATAGTAGATGACCGCGTGAAATAAGACAGGCAATGACCATCTCCACGGTATCACTTTTCCCAACCAAAGAACGGTTCAGTTGGTTTCTTATGCTCGCAAGAAGTTGCTGATCGTTTTCACATAGTTCCTGGATCATTCTTAACTTTCGTTTGGCTTGAGGGTGGCAACGTTCTTGATGCGGTTAATAGAAAACTCTCGGACAACATCGCAGCAGGCTTGGTAGGTCTCGACGCCGACAAGGGGTGTGTCTTTGGCTGAACTAAAGTGATTCAGCTGCCACAACCGGATGAACTTGCCAGCAATATCTGAGTCGACTTGGGAATACCAATCGGATGGTGGAACGAAATCTGGACGTGAGAACTTTGCAGCCCAGAATCGAAGATCCAATAATTGTCGCGTTCGTTTAAGTCTTTGCCTTGGCAAAACGGTTAACGAAATGCACCAAGCAAACCAGCCAGCAGTTGCTAACCATTGACGCCAGAAGTAAGCAATGAAAAAACTCAATGCACAAAAGGCGATCGGTAGCAAAGGTCGTTTCAAAATGAAATTTCCAAACCAACAAAGCGCGGCATAAATTCGCTGGCTGAGCGTTTGCGTGTTGAAAGGCAAAGGGTATCCGGGAGTCGGTTCGACAGGCAGCCAGTGCCAGCCATCAAGCGTGAGTTCAGGCCACATGTGAAAGTTCTTGGCAGTGATCGCAGATTGATTGGCGACCCGATCGTAGTCTTCCTTGGTCGCAAGAAAACCGCTTGCCAGTCTCGTTCGATAGCCTGCAGTACGAAGCAATTGAGTCGCAGTCGTGGCGAACAAATATGCCGGGCCTCGACCATTGTCGAGAAACCATGCAACCGGGTTTTCGCAATCAGTCGGCGGAACTGCAGTTGGGTCGAGTATAAAGTCACCGCGCAGGCGATTGATGATGGCTTCGACTTGTTGCCAACCCTCTGGAGCATCGCCAATCATTCCGTTAGCAACGCTGAGTAGTCGCTGTTTGGTAGAGTTTTCTGGAATCTGAATTAAAGGAGAGTTGGCATCAGTTGCCATCGGGGGAAATACGTTCGCGTTAACCTTTGAATTTGTCTTCACACCCAGCCAAGGATCGATTCGATTCCACCAAGAGCTAGATTTCGCATTGCGTGCGAATTTGTTTGACGATCGTAGTAAGTGATAGTTGGGTGCTTGGCTGACGACGTCGATCAACGTGTGTGGTGGGATGAATTCACCTTGCATTCTGACAAGCCCCTGTGTGTCCCATTCAAACAGGTTCTCATGTTGGACACGATGAATGTGCCAACTCTTGAAAAGCGGAGGAGCGGGAATGACTTCATCCTCCAGTCGCATGATTTTTACTTGATGTGTCCTGTAGTTCGTAAGAAATTCCCGTTTTGGGTTTTTGATCACATACCAAGGCTTTCCCAAGTGACTCTCGATCGCGATTGGCCCGTTCTGGGGCGGGATCGGCGAATGTTCGTGTTTCGTCCAATCCAGACCATCAAAATGGTAAAAGCAATCCATGGTGATCCGGACGGGCACTTGACCTTCAACGAAGATCAATGCGTCCGTGATTTTGTTTTCGAGTTCAAGGTCTTTGGGTTCTTTGGGATGGCGAAGTGTCCGAAATGATTTTCCTTTTTGCTCAGATTGAACGACTGAGTGCATGTGTTTTGCTTTGGCGGTAATGGCAACAGCGCGGTTTTGACGCTTTTTCTTTTTGATCGGCCCCTCGTATTTGTCCGACATGATGTCGTACATCGAAGTCTTGTCGTCTTCGATAAAATCATCTGATTCAACGGGGCCGGAAGTCGTCGCATTTTTCCCGGCGGTCAACATCGCTCCGTCTCCAATTCCAGAGCGAGCGTAGGAATCGGCCCAAGAATCTCCTCCGGACGAAGGCATGAACCCTTTCATCGCAAGCGATTGTCTTATCGGGCCGAGTGAAGCTGCAAGCAATCCAATCCCGGCAATCACGACGACAGTTCCAAGTACCGTTGCACCTCGCATCGGCAGTGAATTCGATTCAACGTCGATCGCTTTCACTTGAACTCGACTCCAATAGTTGCCCAACAACCACCAAAGCGAAACCAACCCGAACATGAATGCGAAGATTCCGATCGTCCAGTTCTGAGTCATAAAACTGACGAACAGGACTAACGCGCTTCCGGTGACAAAAGCGCCGCGATCCAGATTTCCAAATCGAGAAAAAATAACCAAGAACCAACAGGCATTCAAAATCATCACCAACGTGACGATTTCGATCGAGTCTCCAATACCGTGTTGGCGAAGAAAAATTTGCGACACCATCGGTAGAAATGCAAAAGCCAATGCCGCCGTTTGCAATCGCTTGCTCCACTTGCGGCAAGCGAGAATTTGAGTTGTTTCCTGGCCCGATCTCATGATGAATCCCATCACAATCAACGGTATCGCCATATAGGCGAGCGTCTCTAACCTCAGGACGACCAACGATCGGTGAAACTCGGATCGAAATGTTGTCACAACAAGCGTTGCAAGAACTCCAAGCACAATCATCTCGCCAGGCGGCAGAAAAGTACTTTGAGAAATAGCGGGTTGGCGAGCGCTACGATTCATAACACATCCCTTGGCTCCAACCTGTCTGCAAGTCGGTGATCGCGCGATCAGGTGATGAGATTACGATTCCAGCGAAGGGCTGAGGCGCCGTGGGTTTTTCATCGATAGCAGGGATAGCCTCGACTTGCCCGAATCGCTCACATTTCAATTCAATTCGGTGTACCGACTTTCCTCCGACATCAACGCCGCTCAGATTCGTACCAATGAAAACTCGTTTGAATCGGCCTGAGGTGAATCTTGGTTCGGGTTGTGGCACACCGGCACTAGTTACGCTTCGGTGAGGCAATGTGGCCAAGTGGTCAAGCAAAAGATTCAATTTTGCTGTGCTCGGGATATCACTTTGATGTTCTGGCGATAGGCCCAAACAAACCAGTCGCACTTCAGCCTTGTGGCGATGAAGCTGCGTGCAGACCGAAGCCGCGATTCGAATCGCCCACTCGTAACTGCTCTGGCTTCCGCTGCCCCGATGGTTTTCGGAATACAAATCGACAACGACTTCAAACGGTTGCTGTGCAAAAGTCTGTCGCTCTTTAACAATCAACTGACCCAATCTCGCTGTTTTGGCCCAGTGCATTTGTTTCAGCGCGTCGCCTTCTCGGAAATTTCGCGTTCCAATGACATCTCCATCGACTCCAGCAAGATCGCTCACGATGCCAGCTATGTTGAATTGCGAGCCATCCAAATCAGGTGTGCCTCGCAGTGGGCAGTCTGCAGGCCAGACGATGGTTTGTTTACCAACCTCGATTTTTCGCTCACTTTGGTAAAGCCCAAAAGGAAAACCGTTGGTTAGTTTTGGCTCATCCGAGGGCAACAAGCCCCGCTGTTTTGGCTCGAACGCCCATTTGAATTGCGACACGGACCAAGCTGGCACACGCTGCAAACCGACAGCAACGCGATCGTCCTCCACCAGATCCAGCAGGAATTCGCCTTCGACCATGAGACCGAAAACAGGGATTGGCCATTTGTTTTTGATCTCAACAATCGCGGTCGCCAACCCGTTTTCCTGAACACGAGAACGGTCAAACGAAAGCCGGCATTCAAGCTGTTTCATACAAAGCCATGGCCATACAGCACCGATGACCAGCAGTGCCAAGAACGACCACATCAGCACAAATCCTTGCGGACCAATGAAGAAGCCAACCAGCGCAGAAAACGCAGCCCCACAAATGGTCCAACCCAATGGCTTCTTTAAAACGTAGACGTAGCGGTTGAGACCCGGGCAAAAGTCATGGTTCAATCCAGAGTTAAGCTTCTTGAATGCTTGGACTATCCAAGTGAGTGACAGTTTCGGCAGTTTTCTTTTCTTCGTGGTGGCATTCGGTTCCATCGTGACGGACCTTTGGAGTCAGAAAGCGCGACGTTCGAATTTCAAACTCAATGCCTGTCCGCCTATTGGCGAAAAATTGCAGATTTCGTGCTCAAAAACAGCGAGCAAAAATCAGCACTGGCCGACGTCGTAACAAAAGGTTTCCACGATGTGTGAAAACACTGTTCGGTTAGCAAACCGGACGACATCGAGCGCAGTTATGGCGCATTGAGATCAAAAAACGAGTGATTCTCTCAAGCAAAGAGGGCTTGAGGCGGACCCCGCGCGACAGGCGAGCAGCACGCTCTAGAAGAAACCTGTTCTGTCAAAAATTGATGGTAAACCGAAAACTGAACGGTCTCTGCTACTGAAAATCTGACCGAAATTAGATTGCAATGCTCGAAGAAATCGCAAAGAGAGCACTCATGATCTGCCCCAATTACAGGAGCGGCCGAATCAGATTTGCTGGGTGCGTGGAAACCGCAGCTACAGCAACTGCTTGCTGATTCAACGTTTGCGTTCTCGCTATCGTGACCATGAAGCCCAAAAAAATCGGCGTGGTGGTACGAGGGCCCAAGGCCCACGAGTAGGACCCAGTAAACCAAGAATATGTATTTTTGGAGTACGAGACGCATTGCTTGAATGAAGTAGGAGTCTATCCGAAGTAATTAAGTGTTAAGCGAGCAGTTCATTATACGCAGCCGCTTTCGGATTGTTTGAACTTTATCGAAATTGTAACTACGGGCAAGAACAGTTTGCAGTTTTCTGCGTATGGATCGGAACAGAGTTGTGAACAAATGTAAATTCAGTGAGAAGAATTTAAACAAAACACTTGACAGAACAGGACACTGTTGCAATTCTGACAACTGAAATCTTCTTTGCGAAACCATACTTTCCAAATGCTATCTCAAATCTCAATTCGATTTGCGTTATGCGGTTTGCTCATCATTGGGCAAATTCCGGGGTGGTTTCACGTCTCCTCATGTTGTGAGGTCTCCGATCTTGTTGGTGCATCTGCCCCAAGTATGGGTTGCAGTTGTTGCTCAGTAGAACTCAAAAGCAAAGCATCCGGTTCAAATGACGTTTTGGTTTCCAGTTCTAATCCAACACATTCTCACGACTGTGATGCGTGCGTTATCTGCCGCTCATTGGTCACGAACAATGCTGCCGAGGAAAACTCATTTGAGTATGAAGTTTTTCAGCATTCAAGTGAGTTTGTCCGCGTACTAACGCGGCAACTTGTTGCGACCACGTCGCATTTTCTCGCACAACCTCGGGCGCCCCCAAGCGTCTAGAGTTTCTCTATTGTGGAAAAGTATCGGTGAACTGCGGGTCGACACGCCTGTTGCCGGTTCTAACCACATTCTTCTAGGGCATGTTCTACCGCCAATCTACCGCCAAAACGGTCGATGTCATTTCGGTAGGGCAAGCTTAAATCCAAGGCGATGCTACGCATTGTGGCTGATCAACGTCAAAGATCCGTCGAGTTAATTCTCAAACACGGTATCGAGGCGCGTTGAGGATTTTGATTCGTTTTAAGCAGCGCATGGGACGCACCTATCATCGCGCTAACTCTGAGGTGTTCCGGTTTTTAAAACAAATAGTTTTCAAACAATTAGTTTCAATTTTTTTACTAGGAAATATTTAATGTCTACACGTATCCAAAGAAAAAGTCGTCGCGGCCAAGGTTTGGTTGAATACATCATCATCGTTGCTTCTGTAGCTTTGATCGCGTTGGTTTCTGTCTCAATTTTCGGTCACAAAGTTGCTGACCAGTACGCCATCGGCGCTGGCATGCTTCCAGGTGCTCACGGAGAAGATAACGTTGCGATTGTGACTGGCGAGTACGCTGGATTCACTCAGAATGCTGACGGTAATAACGTTGCCAACGGTGAAGTCACTTGGGCCGATGTTACTGGCAATGCAACAGTTGGCGAAATGGACAACAACGTGGTAACAGCTGGTGGTGCTGCCGCTGGTGGAAACGCAGCTGACAATTTTGTTGGCGACTAGTCTCATCAACTAAGATTGAAGAAACGACGAGCCAAGCCGTTTTTTGCGGCTTGGCTTATTTTTCAAGAAGAAATCAAAATGAACAGGACGGAGCCTGGATTGGAAATTGAGTATGTCTACCCGTCGCCGTCCATCACAATCGAGCACCTTACCCAAGCTTCTAATCTCGATCTTGGTTGTTGCAGGACTGGGGGTCTTGGTTTACGGGGTCGCTAACCAAATGGGTTGGCTATCTTCCGAGAGTCGACCCAATCAGGCTGCCAAACCTTCGCGCGAAGGCAAGGTCGCAATTCCAAGAACGTTGTTCGCTCTCAAAGCCTTCGAAAAAGTCCGTCGAGAAGACGTTTTCGATCGTGAACTGGACGACGAGAGTTTCTTTTGGCTTCCAAAATCGACTGTCGAAAACAATCCCGAATGGGTGACGAGTCTCGATCAAATCATCAATCGCGTCATGGCACGCGACAAAGGCAAAGATTTTGTTTTTAAGAAATCTGACTTTCTCCCCGAAGGAAGCCGCACAGGAATCATTGCGGGTGTGCCCGCGGGCAAGCAAGGCTTTTTTCTGGATGTCGAAAAGATCCCCGGACTCAGGTTTTTAAAGCAAGGAGATCGTTTCGATCTAATCGCTTCTCTCCCAAAAGAATCCAACGACTCGAATACTGAGTATGGATTGTTGATGGGAGGAATTAAAGTCAGAGGTGGCAAACCGATTCCAATCAACGGAATTCGCTTGTTGGCCAAAGGCGCTCAGATGATTGCTTTGACGACAGATCGGTCGATGACAACACAGGGCGGATTGGAACTTAGCAGTACCGATAGCAATGGGAGAGTTTCTTCGAGGCAACGAGATGAAAGAGTCGCGATTGCGATCGACCCGGAAGAAGCGATTCCGCTAACTCAGGCTTTGGGCGACCAACTAAAGATTCACATGGTTGCTCAGAGTGGCCAAGCAGACACGCAGGCTTCTCCTGAAATCAATCTTAAAGAACTGGTTTCATTTCCCGCCAACGCGATTGAAATCAAAGCGTTTGAAGAAATCAAAGCAAGCCATTTGGCGGAACCGATAAGTGGTGAGCTTAGGCGGTACTATTTCAAGCCCGCAAATACGGTCGACGATTGGATTCCAAACACGAACGACTTGATTGGCAAAATCGTCTCGCACGATATCGAGCCAGGGTACATTTTTACCGCTACCGATTTTCTAACCAATGGCAGCCTCGTCAAAGACGTTGCCAGATTTGAAACGATCGCCAGTGAATCGCTCGCTGGCGGGAATTTTGGTAGCGCCGCGCAATTTGCTGGTGCTGTTGCAGCCCGAGATCTAAGCGCCGGCCACCTCGTGACTGAAAAAGACATTTTGCCGGTGGGAAGTTTGGTTAAATCGGTAGAGGCTTACCAAGCAATCGCTCATTCTGATTTAGTTGCCGGAAAGACCCTACCTTGGGTCGGACGTTATGCTTCGAAAGAACTTGAACAAGGGCATCAAGTAGCAGAAGAAGATCTCTTACCCAGTAACAGCGCGCTGCGAAAGATTGGCCCGTTCCAACCGCTGACGATCGCCGATTTGGTTGATGGAAATCAATCACCTTGGTTGGGTAGAATTGCATCGCGAGACATTGAGCCTGGTCAGGTCGTCGACGAAAGTCTACTTTTTGACAAAGGTGCTCGCCCAGGAGTTTCGGCAGGAATCCCAGCAGGAAGAATGGCAGTGTCAGTTAGCTCTGATTCGATCAAAGGAATGAATGATCTTGTGATGGGTGATCAGATTGATCTAATCGAATCGTCGTTGGTTGATTTGAAAAAGTCACTCGCTGGCATTCAAGTCTCAGATGCTTTGTTGGCATCTTCGAATCGGCAAGCCTACAACCAGGTCGTCGCAAATCGAGCGACGGTCGTCCATAAAATGAAAGATCAGTTCGTGTTGGCGGTCCGCGCTGACGAGGTTTCCAATCTGGTCAAATCATTGGCGTTGGAAACCGAGATGGTTGCAATCGCTCGCCCCAACGAAACTGGTTTTCAGGACCAATCGCGAGTCGAAAAAATTCAACAAGAATCAACTGAAATTCAGTCTGACGCACACCCTTTGAGCAATGTCGTCGTGACCGAGATGATCGTTGGCGGAAAAAAATCGGCACGTGCGTTTCGGAGAAGTAACGATGAGTAGACCGCAAATTCTCGTTCACCGAACCGACAAAGAAATCGACTTTGAGTTCGAGCAAACCCTTGCTGGGATCAACGGGATGGTTCCCGTTTTCCACTATCGAGATGAACTCAAAGACACCATCAATTCCGCGGCCGCATTTCAACCCGCGATATTGATGATTCAGTTAGAGGGTGAATTAGATCATGCAAAAACGATCATCGACGAGTGTATTGCTGTTGCGCCTGATGTGACAATTGTTGGTATCTGCCAACTTGAGAGCGGGTTGGGTGGCGACTCAAATTTGATGCTGCGTGCACTTCAAATTGGTGTTGAAGATTTTATTCGTCGTCCGATTTCCAATTCTGACTTGCGTGGTTTGCTCAGTCGACGTCTTGATAATCGGCGTGAAAAGAAAGCCGTTCCAGGAACGCTAGTCAGTTTTATCAGCAACAAAGGCGGGGTCGGAAAAAGTACTTGTGCGGTCAACGCTGCGGTTGAATTGGCACAAAGGCATCCTGAAAAGGTACTTTTGGTCGACGGTTCGCTGCAGATGGGCGTTTGCGCTGCACACTTGAACTTGGAGCCTCATGCCACGATTACAGACGCTTGGAATCAGCGAGATCGTTTAGACGATCAGCTTTTTCGTCAACTGACAACCGTTCATGAATCCGGATTGCATCTAATGGCAGCGCCCGAAAGCGCGATCGAGGCAGCAGAGATTGATGATGAGTTCATCGCTCGTATTTTGCTATTGGCTCGCCGTACTTATGACTTCGTGGTTATCGACACGTTTCCGTTGTTCGACAGAACCATCATGGCGATTCTCGATTTGAGCGACACAGCTTACATCGTGGCCGAAAACGTGGTCCCGACGTTGAAAACCGTCCGAGGTTTTTTTCAGTTGCTGACCGATGTTGGTTTTTTAGAAGAGAAATGGCGGATTGTAATTAATCGTTTTGCTACCCATGCAGGCTCGCCAAACCTGGCAGAGGTAGAACGCTACGTGGGCCAGACGGTCGACCATGTTGTTCCCTGGGACAAAAAATTTGTTCTGGCGGCTAACGTCGGGCAGCCACTGTTGATGTCAAAAATTCGCTGGAACAAGTCGCTAAAGGCTCTTGGGCAAATTGTCGACTCGATCGAAAGCGATGCCAAGCAACGAAAGTCATCCAGTTACGATTCAAACTACGATCGCGACAAAAACACAACGGACTCAGTCGATTTTAACCCTCGGCTACCATCCGCCAATGATTTGGAGGGTGCGTAATGGCAAAGCGTTCTACTCGGGACATTCTGAAAAATAAAACGATCAAAGTGCCGCAGGATCGTTTGACAAAACCAGAATCTGGCAATTCGAAAAATGGAAACGCCGCTAACGTTGCTTTGGGCGCCGCCGCGGTTGAAAAACGGATCAACCGTAAACTTGAGTATCAGGCAATCAAAGGCGAGCTTCACGAACGTTTGATTGACGAATTGAACAAAGCAGGCATGCTGATTCGTCCCGATGAGGAGCTCAAACAGTTCGTTGAAGAGTTCGTTTCTGGCGTACTTGAGACTGAGGACATACCGCTTAATCAGTCGGAGCGGATTCGTTTAGCCGACGATTTGTTAGAAGAGTCTTTGGGAAGTGGCCCACTCGCTCCATTGATGGGTGATCCCGCGATTTCCGATATTCTAGTCAATCGATTCGACGCCGTTTACGTCGAGAGATTTGGAGTCCTTGAGCCGACCGATGTACGGTTTCGCGATGAAGAGCATTTGATTCGAATTATTACCCGAATCGCAGCAAGAGTCGGAAGGCGGATCGATACGTCTTCACCGATGGTCGATGCAAGACTGCCAGATGGCAGTCGCGTTAACGCAACTCTTCCACCGGTTACCCTCGATGGACCAACGTTGTCGATTCGCCGATTCGGTCGGCGGCGCCTGACGAGCGAGAACTTAGTTCGGCTGGGGATGCTCTCAGAGCAAATGCTCGCGTTTCTAGAATTGTGCGTGGTGAATCGAAAAAATATGTTGATCTCAGGTGGAACAGGAAGCGGGAAATCCACTCTGCTTGGCGCGATTTCCGAATCCATTCCTGCTCAAGAACGAATCATCACAATCGAGGATGCTGCCGAACTCATGCTGAGTCAGGATCACGTGATCCGGATGGAAACTCGGGCTCCAAATATTGAAGGCCAAGGACAAATTTCGCAACGAGATTTGGTGGTGAACGCACTGCGTATGCGACCAGATCGAATTGTGATGGGAGAGGTCAGAGCCGGCGAAGCGCTGGACATGCTGCAGGCGATGAATACGGGACACGATGGCAGTTTGACAACCATTCACGCCAATAGTCCAAGAGACGCTTTTGCCAGATTGGAAACGATGGTCATGATGGCCGGAATGGATTTGCCATCGCGGGCTATTCGAGAACAAGCAGTTTCGGCAATCGGGTTCGTGGTTCACATTCGGCGATACGAAGACGGAACTCGACGTGTTGAGCGAATTGCGGAGGTGGTCGGGATCGAAGGCCAGACTCCTCAGCTACAGGATATCTACGTGTTCAAGCAAACAGGCAAGGACGGAAACAATGTCATTGGCCGTTTTGTTGCGACTGGAATTGTCCCTCGTTTGTCCAATGAGTTGGCCGCTCGAGGAGTCGAAATCTCAAATCAAAGTTTTTTTGAGAGAGATTTTTGATGACTTATGTTCTATCAGGCAGCGGTTTGCTAATTGCCATCGGCGCGGTCGCCTATTATTGGCGAGTTGCGGCGATTCGCGAGCGGCTTAACAAGCGCTTGGTAGCACCGACTGTTGAGGCGTTGGTTTCTGACGACGTTAGACCGTTCGCCCAGCGACATTATTTTATTCCAATTCTGCTTGGAATTCTTGTCGCGTTGATTTTCATTTTTTTGGTTGCTTGGCCAATCAATATTTCGATTGGATTGGCGTTTGCCGTGACCTTGATGGGATTTGAACTGGATGCTTGGCTTTACGAGACCCGGTTAACAAAAATTGAAACTCAGTTGGCAGATTCAATTGATTTACTTGTTGCCAGTCTTGGGGCGGGCTCTTCTCTTCAAGCTTCCTTGATACAGGCCGCTGACTATACCGAGAACCCACTCAAGTCGGAACTTACGGAACTGGTCGCTCGTCTACGGTTGGGGGACTCACCAGCAGACGCCTTTAGCCTGCTGGAAAAACGGGTCCCTACTGAGACGTTTCAACTCTTGGCGACTTCACTTGTTGTGAATTGGCAAGTCGGTGGAGGACTCTCGGAAACATTGGCAGGCGTTGGGAGAACAATTCGCGATCGTTTGGCAATCTCTCGTCAAGTCAGAACCTTAAGCACTCAGGGACGTCTCACGACGATGACCGTGATTAGCGTGGTTTGGTTCATGGCGGCGATGATGTGGCAGTCTGATGAAGGTAGATTTTTAGGGTTTGTAAACAGCCCTGCCGGAAGCTGGCTGATGACTGGGACGCTGGTTCTTCAGGGTGTGGGTATCGCGTTAGTTTCAAAAATTAGTCGTCCGAGGATCTAGCGCATGTTTGTTCCCATTCTTTTTTTCGTCGTCTTTACTGCGGCTGCTATATGGATTTGGCAGTTGTATGTGGTCAAAAACAAAGTTTCGCAACGACTGATCGAAAGCGATGATGCTGGAGTTGGCGATGCGGCTCAGGACATGCCGGGCCAAGGACCCGTCGCGACTTGGCTGTTTCGAGCAGGATTTCGAAAGCCTGATGCTCCGTATATATTTTGGGCGGCGACCATTTTGCTTGGCCTGATTGGGCTGGGTGTGATGTTTCAGTTGCGCAGGCAAGGGATATTTTTCGTTGCATCGGAAATGGTCAGTTCCATTCCAGGCGGGGTCGGAAATGTTCTTGTTCCTTTTGTCTTGGGAACGCCGTGGTTCCTGCTGGCTGTATTAACGCTGGTTCCTGTGTTGTTGGTTCGGTCTGTTCGTCGCAATCGAGTCAAATCGATTGAGCAAGACTTACCGCTCTTGCTCGACCTGTTGACGACGCTTGCTCAAGCCGGAATCGGGTTCGACAGCGCGTTGGATAAAATTCTCTCTGTTCAAAAACCGACGCGGCCTTTGGTTCAAGAATTGAGGCTATTCCAATCCGATAACCTAGCAGGACGTTCCCGCGTAGAATCGTTGAGGCGTCTTATGCGACGTGTCCACGTGCCGATGTTTTCCGCGTTCATTTCGGCAATTGTTCAAGCCGAACAAACGGGGGCGGGTATTGGAGCGACGTTAAAAACTCAATCCGCAGAAATGCGGGCGCGTCGACGCGAAAAAGCTGCGGCGGCCGCCATGTCGGTTCCAACCAAACTCGTTGTTCCAATGGTAATTGGTTTCATGCCTGGAATTTTTGTAATCCTGTTGGGGCCGATGCTGTTCGAAGTGTTCGGAGTGTTGGATCAAAGTTTTCGGGGAGCGTTGGGCCAATGAGCGGGCCCAATCCGTCGCAGTCCTGAGGAGTGATTTTATGCCGAACTTAACCAATGCCGAAACTGGAGAGACGCTCTTGAATCAGTTGGAAGTCGCGGATTCATTTTGGAAACGATTTGTTGGATTGATGTTCCGCAAATCGTTGCCGATCGGGTTCGGAATTTGGATTAAGCCATGCAAGTCAGTCCATACGATGTGGATGAGGATTCCAATCGATATCCACTTTCTCGACAGGAACAACACGGTGATTAGCTTTCGCAAAAACGTCCGGCCATGGCGAGTTGCGATGGCTCCCAAGAATACACATAGCGTGGTAGAGACGAAGTGCGGAACAATCGAGATTCCTATGAAGACAAGGATCGAATCGTCATGAAATACAAACGTTGTAGTCGCCGTGGACAAGCATTGCTTGAGTTCGCAATCTTGATTCCACTGATCATCATCTTGATTGGCGCGACGATCAGTTTTGGACTGTTCTTTTACCAGGGCAACGTCCTGCAACAGGCAGTAGACGTCGCGGCACAAGAGATTTCAAGGATGCCATTCTCGCCAACTCACGAATTGGGCCTCGGTCAACTCAATAAATGCAACCTGCCCGGTCCGTTCGTTTGTGATAGAGATGACTTCACAGGTCAAATTTATGACGAAAGCCTGTTGGTGATTCCGGACTCGGCATGGGATGAAACATCCGCGTTCAATGACGATTTTCAAGCTTATGTTGCGACGCTCCCTTTGCTCAACCGCTTGCTCGTTCCGGTAATGATTCGCGAACCTACCTTGGAACGAACAAGATATCCGGGGGCTCTGGTTACCAACGACGCAGGTGATTTAACCGTTCTGATTCCCTTGGTCGCGTACAACTACAACGGCGTTGTCGATGGCTATCAATGCTCGGGGGAAACGATCGTTGAATGGGTGGCTCCGGTCGAAGAGATTCGAGTCGACCATGATATGGATTTGACAAACGCAGACGAAGGGCCATTTCGGCTGTTAGAGGGTCAAGAGTTTGTTGATGAACAAATGAATCCAGACATTCGACCTTCGTTCGTTCGCGGAATGGTTGCGCTTCGAATTAATTACCCTGCCCAATCAACGACGCTGATCAATCGGACTAACCTGCCTGGAAATCCAGACGACAAAGTTGGTCAAGTCATCGTTGTCGCCGATGATCAAAACCTTAACGATGGCGATACTGGATGTTACACGCTGGTTGTCAACGATCCCCCGGTCGCAAATGGACCAGCCGACCCATTCGGTGGACGTTATGGGCTTGGGAATCTGGCTGTGTTGAAAGGAAATGTTCGACCTTACCGGCACGTGATGACTTTCCAAGCCATTTATCGTCGGGAGGTGTTTGAATAATGATTGAGTCACATTCTCGCCGGGCACGAAAGGGGCAGTCTCTGTTGTTGGTCATGTTCCTGTTGATCGTGTTGGCCGGCATCATGGCGTTGACGCTTGATTTCGGATTTGTTCTCCAATCACGAAGGCTGATGCAAACCGGTGTGAACACGGCAGCACTCGAAGGGCTGCGAAATCTCGACACGGATGGTGACGGGTTTGGAGACGGCCGCCAAAATTCGGCAGGGCTGTTAAGGAATGTGTTTGATGACGATTTAGATCCAACGCAAAATTTGACCACTGTTGGTGCGGGCATCGATAGTTCTTTGGTTCAAGGAAATGGTTTTCGCCAAACTATCTTGGGCAATGGCAACGGCTCTCAATCCTTGCATGCCAATCGAAGTGATTTTATCTTTCGGCCTGATCCACAGTTCAACACGATGGACAGTCCCTCAGGCGACATGGCCGTTGGCGACTACCATGACGGAGAGTCCGATCATCGGGAATTTTCAAACTACGAACGTGTTGATTTCAATTATGGCGCTAACGAAACTGCGTTTTTAGTTCGAATGCGGCGAACGCACGACCCGGACGGACTGGATCAAATAGCTGGCGTCAGTTCGGGCAGCGGCGGGCTGCCTTTGCTGATGGGGCGGCTTGCATGGTTTTCGGTTCAGCCGGCAGATGCTGGTTATTCGATTCGCCGCGATGGAGTGACTGTTCGGGCAACTGCAATCGCGGACCAACAACCGGTTGTACGAGTTTGGCAAACTAATAACTCTCAGATTTTTTCCGCTATCCAATTCGGTGTTTCAAAATCGGACTACTTGGCGCACGATTTGGCTACGTTAACAGACCAAACAGTTCCGCCGATTGATGAAGTAATTCTTCCAACGACACCAGTAGTAGGTACCGGTTTAGGTGAACGGGTGTCTCTTAATGAAACGCCGAGTGACGCAGAAAAATATGACGGCCAAGTTGGGTACATTGCCATAATTGACCAATTCGAGGTAGAGAGCAAAGATGATCCGCCAGAAACTGAAGTGGTCAACTTAGTAATTGGATTCCACCTAATTGGATTTGATCCCAACGCAGTAGTAACCGGTGCTACCTCACAACCGATAGCCAATGCCTCCAGTCGCATTCAGGATGCTTGGGAAACCTTGAGCTGCCTAACGCAAGATGAACGTGAAGAATTATACGATAGCTGTAAGGATGCTATCGATGACTCTACCAATCAACTCTTGATGACTGGAGCACTTGTTAGGACGATTCGCTAGCAATTACTTTGGAATCTGGTTCCTGCCTGAGTTTAGCGTCGAGAGTTTCGTGCCAATCTATTGCTTTGTTCCCATTCGGTTTTCAGGTAGCTGGATTCGCGAGAATTCAGGCGAATCAAGAAAAACCGAAGTCTGTCGACTCTGGCTCTAGACCCCCAAGTTGGGGGCGTTATTGGGCGTAAAGTAGAAGAAACGAAATTCTCCTTTTGTCTTGTAATTTGACACACAGCTCCAAGCTATTGGTGATTCACTAAATTGAAAGTAGCCCTCAATTTTAGCTGATGCCCTCAAGTGAACCTAAAACTTTGACGATTATAACGAATATCCCGGCACTTAGATTGGGATCCGTCAACTGTTTTTGAGCGATCGAATAATGTTCGGAAAGAGCATGTGGAGTGTTGTTTACAAGACCTCGCTCATTTTACTGCTAATGATTCAAGCTATTGCGACAGCGCCCGCGCAAGTCTCTGAGCAGCTATCAGCGCCGGCGACGATTCTTCAAGAAGGCAATTCGCTTCAGCCGTTGAGGCCTTTGGATTTACCGCAAGACGA
>CAZQQR010000023.1:0-10791 GCA_964595515.1 uncultured Pirellulaceae bacterium | reverse complement strand
AGCCGAGTGAATCGGCATATCATTGGAACCATCAATCCAGAAATTCCATTGAATCTGGTAATCGGCAGACCAAAAATTCTTCAACTCGTTCACGCAGCCCGACGAATTTACGTTCCAAGCGAGGACGTCATACGGACAGAGATCGTCGACGAAAATAGCGGCCGTGAAATCGCGATCACTGGGTTAAAAGCTGGAACGACGACGTTGATTCTTTGGTTTGACGATCCCTCCAGTCCTGGCGGGCAGTCCACGGTCAGTTATCTCGTTCGAGTTTTCTCCGACCCAATCCTCGCACGCCCGATCGAAGAACTTGCCAACGATCTAAACCAAAAATTTCCAAACAGCTATGTTGAACTCGATCAAATTGAAGACCGTCTAATCGTTCGCGGTCAAGCACCGACTGCGATCGAAATGGGGCAAATCTTACAAGTCTTAACTGGCTCTCGGGGTGTTCGAGCCGACGTAGCACGTCCGAGCAACCCAGTCACGGTAACGACAGCCTTTGATTTCCAAGGGGACATAGATCCGCTCAGAGCAGAGGAAGATGCTGCCGCACGAAGGCGAATTGTTGATCCTATCGCGCTTGCCCAAGCAGGAATCATCAACCAAATGACCGTTGTCGGAGAGCAGCAAGTAATGCTCAAAGTCACTGTTGCGGAGGTAAATCGAACAGCTGCCCGAAGCATCGGGTTGAATTTCGCAGTCGACAACGACGCGGGTTTGACGATTTTCGAATCGGTCACTGGAAACTTGGTGACCGGTAATATGTTGGCTTCACTCGATATGGGACAAATCAGCGTGGCCATCGAAGCACTTCGGCGGCTGAATCTGTCGCGAACGTTGGCGGAACCGAATCTTGTCGCTATGAACGGAATGCCAGCTGAGTTTCAAGCAGGTGGGCGGTTTCCAGTTCCAGTCATTTCATCAGGCGGTGGTGGGGGTGGAGGCCAAAACCTTCAAGGCGTCAACTTTATTCCTTTCGGTGTCCAATTGCAGTTCACTCCAACGATTGAATCCAATGGTGTCATTCGGTTAGCGGTCAACGCGGAGGTTTCAACTCGCGATGAATCACTGGGGACGGCGATTGGTGGCGGTGCCGGTGGTACCCAAGTCTCTGGTTTGAATAGCAGGAATTTCTCAACCACTGTTCAACTACGAACCGGTCAGACAATTGCCGTTGCAGGTCTGATGCAAACGAACTACGGAGCGAGCACCGATCGAATTCCTTTTTGGGGAGACTTGCCATTCATTGGTTCCACTGGAGGCGTGAATCGCAATAGCAGTGGTGAGCAAGAGCTTGTCATTCTGGTGACGCCTCATTTGGTATCGCCGATCAACAGTGGTAGCCGTCCGCCATTGCCCGGCAACGATGTTCATGAGCCGACTGATGTCGAGTTCTTCGTGGCCAACCGGCTTGAGAGTCGTCGTAGTCGCGACTTTCGCACCTCCGTTCAAACCGATCTCGAAAGACAGAAAACAGCAGAGAAATGTCAAATGCAGTCGTACATGATAGGTAGCATCGGACCTACCGATCGTTGCGTTATCGGTCAGGGGACTGCAGCGAATACTTACGATGCTCCAGTGCAACAATCTATCGGAACTCACGAAAGCCCGCCGGTTAGAATTTCCCAACAAAGCGCGGGAGGAATCCAATGATGGCTTCAACGACAATACTTCGAATCATGGTCGTCATGATGATTGCCATTACGATTATTCCGCAGTCTGGGTGCTCTCGGCATCGGATTGTCTCGAACATCGACGCGCTATCGGATGTCCAGCGTGGCGCTGTCCCAGAACCAGTAGGTGTCAAGCTCTGCCAGTGGCAAAACGCACAAGTCCAGCAGGCCGCCAAGGACCAGACGGTATTGTACAAAGCGGATTTCATTGGGCAAAGCGCAGAGTTGGCTCCGGCTGCGACCGACAAAATTGTTCAGTCACTACGCAATGGAACTGCCAATTTGCAAACCTGGATGATCGAGCCAACTGGCGATTCATACCAGGACTCAATTCGCGTCAACAGTGTAACTCAACGGCTTGCTTATTGGGGTGTGATCAACCCACAGGTCGCAATCGGAATTCCAACAGCACTGGGAATGCCCGGAGTGATTGCTGAAACTAATTTTCGAAATTCGAATGTGAACACACGCAACCGCTCAACGTCTCGAAATCAGTTTGGTTTTTAGAATTAGCCATGAATAAGAACTTAATCCTTGGCCTGGGGATAACCTCATTGGTAGTCTTCAGTAGCTTCTCGTGCGGATGTCGTAGCGGGATCCCCAAGAATGGGAATAGCGACGTCAATCAGTTGGTGAACCGATTGGATCCCCAAGGTATTGGGCTTGGTCAGGGTATTGGTCAAAATGCTGGAACTGTTGCCAACGGTAAATCCACCGTTCACCGATTTGACCCACTCAAAGAGTCTGCAATTTGCATCGAGACTGCGGCTTCGGTAGCCAAAGCGGGACATTTGAAAGAGGCGGTTCGGTTGTACGAAAAAGCCAGGTCTCTTTCACCAGATGATTTGAGCATCGCGAAGCAACTAGCACCTCTTTACGCTCAGGCTGGCAACTTTGATCAAGCGATAGGCGTGTACCAAGATTTGATGAGAACTGAAAAGAATGATCCTGAGCTAGTAAACAATTTTGCTTGGACATTGATGGAAGGTGAACGATTGGACGAAGCGAAGGCACTTGCATCCAGTGGACTTGCGAGTTTTCCGGAATCAAAAAATCTCAATGGCACTTTGGCGGTCATCATGTACAAACAGGGCGACCGAAAGTCAGCTCTTGAGCTTTTTTCCAAAGCCCTCGGCGAGCACGCAGCGCATCACAACTTGGCTGTTCTTGATATCGATTCTAAAGATCGTGTAGCTGCACAGAATCATTTGGATAGGGCAATGGAAGTCAAATCTAGTCCGCTTACCATACGACTTTCAGATGCGATGGGAGTAGAGTCAGTCCCGTCCGATCAAAAATAGTGTTTGCAACGGTGTGGCAATTCAAACTGTATTGGTGTGACGCTTCTTGAAAGCCCAATCGTTCCCGACAATATCTTAGCGATGATGTCCTTTACGACTTTGCTGTGAACATCCGTCAAACGAAAATCGCCACCGGCGTGCGTCGCCTTGCACGCCACCACCGGCCATCCAAAGCGTAATATCCTTTGTTGTTGTCCCCGGGCACCGGATGAATCGCCTGTCTCTCTCAATGCAACAACTAGCTGGAATGGTGCGTAGGTCGAAGATCGTGAATGCAACCCACCGGCCAAAAAGACTCGCAGGGAGTTACTTCTTTGCTTCAGCAGCTTTTCCGGAAATTGCAATCGCGATTTGTAGCGAGGCATCATCCAAGCTATAGAGAGTTATTCGACGGTCCAATGTTCGCAATGCACTTTTCATCATCTGATAAGTCGCGTGCCCAATCACATCCTCGCGATCGGTCAAATCCACTTCATAGGAACCACTTCGAATTTCCCGTCTCATTTTTGTTAATCCCGCCGGCGGCTCCCTTCCGACTCGGTAGTTTGGAAATCTAGAAGCGGTGTGGCGTTGGACAAATTTGTATACGTAATCCTCATAGGTAATTGCAGAGTCGACTCGAATCTTGAAGGACTTTGCCGCAAAACCAAGTTCATTCTCGAGGTCAGCGATTTCCACTCCAACTTCCTCGAGCTGATCCTGATCGCCTAAATCCGACAACGATCTAATCATGATCAAAACTTCCTTCAAATTGCCCTGCAAATACCAGTTTGAAGAGACTGCAAACGCAGTGTTTCTGACCGTTCGGAAATTGATTTCGTCCGCAGACTTTTTGCCCTTACGATTGAATTTTTGATACTGTTTAAAAAGCGATCTATCCGATTGGGCCCAAATCGTGAAGTCCTCTCGACCATCAATATCAAGTTCTTCGATCTCCATTCCTTTTCTGCGTTCGTTTTGCAATTCAATAATTCCCATCACAAATTTAGTCATTGCACGATGGTCTGAGACTTCTTCAAGAACGACGGCACGTGACCTTGGTTGTCGTTGACTTGAGTCGTCTGTATTTAAAACAGGGCGATACAAAAAAGTGAACCGCGATTTACATCTGGGGACGACATCCTTGAAAAAGTCTCGGCTATCATTTTCATATTGTTTAGCAATCGAGTTTTTGTAAGCATTTTCCCCGTGAATTTTATCAACCAACAATTCAGTCGCCTTTGAGTGCTCGAGGAAATCTTTTGACTCCGCTGTGAATTCTAAAATTGGGTAGGGGAATTCCGGCAGATTTTCAATTACCCGATATGCCTCAAATTGCTTTGCCAAACCGGCGGCTGGCTCGGTAAACTTGACGAGACCGTTGACCAAGATGATCGGATTCTCGTCACGAATTGCAATCTGAACGGCGGCTCCGGGTAATTCGTGAACTTGGTAGGCGGCCCACAATTTGTCATCAATATTCGGGAAAAACCCCCGCAGCCCTCCCGGGTTGATGTAGGCATACGCGAGGCCATCTCCACCCCATTTTCCGATCATTAAGTTTTTCGTCAACTTGAACGTGCGTGCATCGGCTAACGTTCGTCCAACTTTTTCACCCTCCATTCGCTTCACGACCAACTCTGCTTTCGCGGGGTGGTTGCTCAATACAATGTGTTCATTGACTTTGCGAATTGTCAGGTTACCAAATCCGATTTCTCGTAGGGCTTTGAACCCGTTTTTCAATTTCGAATCCAACGCAACTTCTTCTTCGTCGGCCAGATTTCGAAGAACTGAAACTAAAGACAAGATGCTCACTCCCAGTTCATCAAGTGTGTTCTCGTTTGTTTTTACGATCACAGAAAATTTCACATCATCGAGCGAAGCTTCGTGCACGATTACATAGAGTTGCTCGCAACTCGTTCCATCTCCAAAAACTTCTTCCAGCTTATCAACGGCGTATGCCCACTTTGTAGGATGAATGACCGGGGAAACGTCATTTGTCAGGAGTTCAACCGCTTGTTCAAAGTACTTACTTGTGAATACTGGAAATTTGGAGATGCGGCCATACAGCGCAGGAATGTCGTCCGCAAATAAAATCGCGCAAGTATCTCTGTCTGCCCATGATGCAACCGTCTCAGCTTGAGCGAAGCACGCAGTTGGAGAAGCAATTGTCAGCCAAACAACCAGAATGAAAGATCTCATTTATTCCAACTTTACAGATAGAGTGGATGAAGATAGAGCGGATGACCGAGAGACAACCAGCATGACGATCGACTAACAAGACTGTCGCCACTGTTGTAACAGAAATAGGCTTGCTGCTCTTGTTCCAAAACAGTCACAACTAGTTGGGCACTCGCGAGATGAACTGACGCTTGAACCACTGCAAACAAAGAAACATTGCTCCAACTGCCAACGTCGACTTTCTGGGATGAAGATTCCCCATCAATAAAACAGCCAAAATCATTTGTAACATTGACAGGAAAATTGCGACATATTCTGCAGCCAGCCCGGTTGCAACCTAATACCGGAGCACGCTAAGAAGAAGATACTGATTCTTCATAGGCGGGTACAAAAGGAGACATTGAACTTTTTTGCCAGTGCAACCTTCTACGATTTTTGACTGACTAACTTTTGAAAATATGACGCCAGCGATTCAAACGGGGCGGTGGCGTTTTTCTATTCTTGTTTCACCATATCGGATAGGATTGTCCGGGGTCGGGCTTTCGCCCGAAATCAAAGTAGAATGTCCTCCATTTCTTTGTTACCAGTGACTGAGAATGACCTCCCATTTTTGTTATGGTTTAGCGTCTGTCGGGCTCATCGGTTGTGCGATTTTTCTTGCCGTGTCCGGCATTTTGACGTACACTTGGGGCAAGGAGTTATCTTATGTCAAAAGAAGCAAAAACAGAACGCATCGAGGCTCGAACGTCACCAGCAGTGCGTCAGCTCATTGAAAAGGCGGCCATGCTTGAAGGTCGGTCTTTGTCCGATTTTGTTATCAGTATGGCTAGCGAAGGGGCTCGGCGAACGATCAAGGAATTCAATCAACTCAAATTGTCAGCTGAGGATCAATTAGCTTTTGCTGAAAGTTTGCTGAATCCCAAGCCCGTCCCCAAAGCGTTGACACGGGCCATGCAACGCCACACTGATCTAATAGATCCGTCTTGAATTCTCCCTACCGTATTGAGCTGTTAAAGAGGCACGACCGTTCTACATTTGATTGTGGGACTGAGGTCTTGAACGTCTACCTTAAAAAGCAAGCAAGGCGAGAACAGCGAAAGAACTACTCCACTTGCTATTTGGCATTAAATTCTAGCGATGAAGTCGTTGGCTTTTACACCCTTTCATCGAGTAGCATTGATCTAGACGAGTTACCCAATGACGTTCGGAAGAAACTACCTCGCTATCGTGACGTTCCAGTGGCCCGAATTGGTCGGTTGGCGGTAGACAATGAATATCATGGCCAAGGTCTTGGTGGGGCACTCGTGGCAGATGCGATCAAGCGAATAGTCTTTTCAGGAATTGGCTGTTTTGCCGTGGTCGTCGATGCGAAGGATGGCGATGCGATTAGCTTTTACAGGCATCTGGGGTTTGATTCTTTGAAAGATAAAGACGATGTCTTATACCTTTCAATCGCCACAGCCAAGAAGTCAGTTCCAACGAATTGAGTGGAAAAAAAAGGGGACATTGTGAATGTCCCTGCGCAGTTTTTTACAGACAGTCACCAATTCCATCTATCGGCATAAAGGAAGCTCGTCCCTTATGGTTACTAAGCCATTCTCCATCTGAAATTTCAAAAGGTACATCAGCGAAATAGGTGTAGTGTCCTTGATGAACAAAACCATACGTAAGATTTGCACTGCTCCAACCCGTCCACCTCGGTGTATCAACGTAAAATATGCCAGTGTTTCGTGCATTTCCATCAGTACTATCAACAGGGCCTGCTTCAAAATTCGATAGGCCAAGCTTTTTGAGACGCTCGGAGTCAGGCCATCTAAAATTACCTGGAGTCCCGATCGCAAACACAACTGTCTTAAACTCAAAATCCTGAACCGATTTGAGTTTTTGGTTCGCAACATACGCTAACAACTTATCTGTTTGATTCCTTTTGTTACTTTTCCACAGTTCAGCGATTCCAAATCCCAACCCAACAACCAGGACAAACGATAACAATTTTCTTAATGAGAATTTGATGATAGATTTTCGTTTTTTTGCCAATGTTTAGGAGGAGCCGAAAAAAAACGGGGACAGGCCATTGTCTAATGTCCTCCTGAAGTGTGCACTTGAACACTTAATGCTTGGTGTCAAAGATCTTAGCTGAAGCAAGCCACGCGTGTACAATTTTTCTGAACTTACTGAATGAATCTTCCAACAAGCGACCATGGAAAACGGATCCAACAAAAAGGAAAGCACCGATTCTCAGCCACAAGAATCTAAGCCAGGCAATGAATTTGATGAGCAAGCCGTTTCGGATCTTGTCGCCGCATTTTATCGGCGCGTGAAAACGGATGAAGTCATCGGGCCGATGTACCCCGAAGATGATTGGGAAGGAGCCGAACAGCGGTTAAGAGACTTCTTGATCTATCGCTTTGGCGGATCAGACCGTTACATTCAGGAACGTGGTCATCCGCGGCTTGGCATGCGACACGCCCCTTTTCAAATCGGGCTCGAAGCTCGCGATCGCTGGTTAGAGTTGATGGATGCATCCATGAAAGAAACCGATGTTCCGGGATCGGTCGCACTTAACTTGAAAACGTTTTTTCAGCAGGTCGCAAATTTCTTGAGCCAAGATTAGTCCAGGGCTCTCAGTATTTGGAGCTGGCACTTCGAACTGGTCATCGAGAACTATTGGCAGTGCCTTCGTTTTCATCTGGGCGTTGGCGTTTGCGATCATTGGTGTGCTACTTGTTTTTTATCGGATTGGGTTTCGACTGCAGCGAAAACTGGCTCAATCGGAGGTTAGTGTGAAGAGCGTTTCTATTTGAGTTGATGCAATCCTCCATCAAACATCACTTACGTTTTTTAATTACAATTGACGTTTTCAAAACCAATTGAGAGAGAGACGAAATGCGGCACGCTATTTCATGTTTTGCATTTCTTGCAATCGTATTCGTTGCTTGCATTGCCCAAGGCTTTGAAAAACCAAACATCATTTTCATTCTGGCGGACGATCAAGGATTCGGTGATGTCGAAGCATTAAATTCCGAGTGCAAAATACCGACTCCGAATTTAAACCGAATCGCTGCGGAAGGAATGTATTTTTCGGACGCGCATTCGTCTTCGTCTGTTTGTACGCCGACTCGATATTCTATTTTGACGGGCCGTTATCACTGGCGCACGCATCTACAAAAAGGCGTACTCGGCGGCTATTCACTGCCTTTGATTGCAAAAGATCGCCTGACGGTCGCAGGGCTAATGAAGGAGCATGGCTACCACACTGCATGTATTGGTAAGTGGCATTTAGGGCTTAGCTGGCCTTTAAAAGATGGCGGCACAGCGAACGACAAAGGCAATTTTGCCAACAGTTATGCGGACGGTTGGAATGTCGACTACACCGCGCCCATCAAAAACGGTCCCACGGCACTAGGGTTTGATTACTTCTTTGGCATAAGTGCTTCGCTGGATATGCCGCCGTACGTCTATATCGAAAATGATACACCCACGGAGATACCGACGGTCGAGAAAAAATTCATTCGCAAGGGACCGGCCGGTGCGGAATTCGAAGCCGTCGATGTACTACCCAAAATCACTGAGAAGACCGTTGACTACATCAACCGGCGAGCAGCGTCCGCGCGCAATGGCCAGCCGTTCTTTATTTACTTTCCGCTCAACGCGCCCCACACACCGATCGTTCCTACGGGCGAGTGGGAAGGCAAAAGTGGGATCAACAAATATGCTGACTTTACGATGCAAGTCGATCACACCGTTGGGCAAATTTTAAAAACTTTGGATGAACAGAAACTGACAGAGAACACTTTGATTATTTTTACGACGGACAATGGTTGTTCGCCTAGAGGTGAGTTCGATGTTTTAGCCAAAGCCGGTCACGATCCGAGCTACATTTATCGCGGACACAAAGCGGATATCTTCGAAGGCGGACATCGGGTTCCGTTCCTGTGTCGATGGCCAGGAAAAATTAAGCCGGGAACGAAATCAGATCAGTTGATTTGCCAGTCAGACTTGATGGCGACTTGTGCGGAGATCGTCAATGGAACCGTGCCTGAAAACGCTGGGGAGGACAGCGTTTCAATTTTGCCAGCGCTACTTGGTGAGGCGACCAAGCCAATTCGTGAAGCCGTTGTTCACCAGTCGATCGGAGGTCAATTTGCGATTCGGAAATCGAATTGGAAATTGTGTCTTTGCCCCGGTTCAGGTGGTTGGAGTGCACCACGACCCGGCTCACCTCAGTCCGTCGGTTTGCCCCAAATGCAGTTGTATGATCTCGAATCAGATCCAGGCGAGGAAAAAAACTTGGTATCTGAAAAGCCTGAAAAGGTCGAGGAGCTAAAGGCTTTGTTGGCAGGCTACATCCAGCGAGGTCGATCGACGCCGGGAGCAGAGCAGCAAAACGATGTAGAAATTATTATGGTCAAACCAATCCCAAAACCGCGTGTTAAGAAAAAACAAGCACCCAAGAAATAGGTTTTGAAGTGCTTCCTTGCGTGTGAACATCTCCGGGCCGTCAGCGAGATTAACTCTCGGGGAGGAGCTTACGATCTCTTAAGAGGAGAATAGGTGCTAAGGCGTTTGCAATTTTGGTGGCTGCCAGAAAAAGTATCGCTCGGCTCATTGGCTGGAGATTGGCATTCTCCAGCGCTAATCTTGGTCAGTCGTTTCGTTCCATCGCCATCGAATGGGGAGATTTTCGAATTCTCCTTGTCTTAAACTGTTATCCTCAGGAGCGATTGTCTTTTTTAACACCGCAAAGAATCCACCTGCGCCGATGCCGCTGGAGGGCCAAAGTCGATAACCGGGCGCCTTTCCTCGGGGGCTTTTAAACTCAGCAAAGGAGTCGACTTCTACGGCCTCAAAGTCAGGGTTCTTTTTTAAAAACCAATCAACGTTGCCTTCGTTTTCTTTCAATGAATAAGTGCAGGTCATGTAGATCATTGTGCCGCCGGGAGCTACCGATGTTGCCGAGTTGGAAAGAATACGCCGTTGCCGATTGGCGTTCATGTTGATGGTGGCCGGATGAAAACATCCGGGCGAAGGCTTCCCTTTGGCGATCAATGATTGGCCGGAACAGGGGGCGTCCACCAACACGAGATCGAAAAGATTGGCGATCGCTTCCTCAAATCGGGATGTGTCAAAACTGGTGACGGCAGCATTGGGGATTTTGCAACGTTTGAAATTACCAATCAATGCCCCCAGTCGTTTTCCGATCACTTCATTGGCAATCAGCAGGTCTGGTTGGATTGCACGAGAGGCTTGCACGGATTTCCCACCCGGCGAAGCGCAAACGTCGAGAATCGTCTCGATATCATTGGGTGTGTTTTTATCAGCTAAAGACGAATCACGTAACGCACCCATCATGAAAACGGATGACGGATCGAGACAATAGTAGTCGCCTTGGTCGTGGGCTTCATGCCGTCCCGGGCGTTGCGAGAACGGAATCAAATCAACGTGTGACGGAAACCAGTCGGGTCTTTCGAGAGGCTCAAAAAGAGATGTGTCGGGTTGGCCGCTCCACACGATGGCAACGGGATACTCAACGGGTTCGATGACCGATTGAATGAAACTCGCCTGTTGTTCTTCGGGTTCAAAAAGTCGCTTGGCAAGCCGTTTAAGGTTGTTTGAGATTTTTGATTTGGGCAAGTCGTATCCTGCGAGGCGGT
>CAZQQR010000022.1:21285-30731 GCA_964595515.1 uncultured Pirellulaceae bacterium | reverse complement strand
GACGCGGAGGTAGTTAAAACTCCCCCCGTTTTGAATCAACGCGAAAGTAATCTCTCTTTTGTTTTGACTACTATGAGCGGACTGGTCCTTGGCGCAATCGTTACTGGATTGATCGTCGGTGGTTTGACCCTCGGAGTTTGCATTGGAATCTTCTCGTTGCCTTTTTCATTTTCTATTTCGATTGCGATGGTGGTCGCTGTTGTAGCTGCCGCTGCCGTGGTCATTTGCCAATTCAACTAGCAGTCATGACTACGCGAATCAAAACTATCGTTTTCCACAGGTGTGAGTGTGGCGCTACGTCGGAACTAAACGTTGCGCAGGCCGGAACGAAGCGAACGTGTAAAGCGTGCGGTCGCTCCGAAACGATCGCCTCATTCTCGGACCTCGTTGAGCTAGGATTGGTTCGAAAGAAGATTCCCACCCCCAAACACAGCGTTCAGTTTTCGGTCCGACAGCTTTTGCTTGCCACAGTTCCGTTCGCTTTGCTGGCTTCTTTGGTCAATAAGCACGGACAAGGTGCACTGGTGATTTCCATTCTCTTGCTAGTGTATACCGCCTTCGTTTTCCTTTTCGCTTTGGTAGTACACAATTTTGACAAGCTTCGCGGCTGGATATGGGATAAACGAACACCGCGACGAAACTGAGAACTTGGCAACGACTTTGGTTTCACAAAATTTTGGGGCAAGCTCAAGTTCGACATGCGAGAGACGACAATGGGACAAAATTGGTGGACCCCATGTATGAGGTCACAATGCGCTTGCCGCCCATGTTTGTTCCGTTAGGCGGACTGCCTGGGGAACCACTGGGCCTCCCCGGCTTACCGCTTCGGAAAAATTAGGCCTATGACCAACTTTCCGCTATATTGTTCAGTATCACCCTCATACCTCATTCCGGAGTTTCTATGTTAACGAAGCCACAGCAAAAACGCTCGGCATTTACACTTGTAGAGTTGTTGGTTGTCATCGCGATCATCGGGATCTTGATTGGGATGCTCTTGCCAGCCGTCCAACAAGTTCGTGAAGCGGCCAGACGGGCGGCGTGCATGAACAACATTCGTCAGTTGGCTTTAGCGATGCACAACTACGAGAGTACGTTCGAACGATTTCCTCCAGGAACACAAAGAAACAACGGGAACAATGTTCGGCACGATCCAATTTGGCCAAGGACAAATGGCGCTGGCCCACATCAAGGCCGGACGGTTGGTTGGGGGATGTTCATCCTGCCATTCATCGAGCAAAACACTTTGCAAGAAGAAATGAAAAATGCGACCAACAATTGGAATGATAACTGGTGGCAAAAAACCCGAGCCAGTGGAGAGCTGATCGCTAGTGCCGTGCTCCCTCCGTTCATTTGTCCTTCCGATGACAGTCCGGACAACGAGTACAACAAATTTTACACTCACAAGAACATCACCAACGGAGCTTATGGAAAATCCAACTATGTCGCGTGCCTGGGAAATTGCTGGGCCTACCAGCACACTTGGGTCAACAAACAAAACAAGATTGGAATTTTCAGTCACAACACTAAAACCACATTTGCCAACATTGCGGATGGGTCGAGCAACGTGATATTGATTGGCGAACGTGCCAGCCGAACTGAGAAAGAATCAGGCGCGCCGTCTGGTTATGGAAATCCAGAACGACTGAATTATGGAGCGATTTGGGCTGGATGGTCATTCAAGAACCAGACGAGTACTCCCAACGCTCAAGAACGAGCTCCGGAATATGCTGCACTTGGTATCGCTTTCGAAGGTGGAAACGGTGCGGAGTGGGGCGTAAACGGTTTCCGTTCGTCGCAGAGTATTGCCTCAAGCTTTCATCCGGGCGGAGCTACTGTGGCAATGGCGGATGGTTCAGGTCACTTTCTAAACGAAAATATTTCGATTCGAACCTTGAGACATCTAGCAGCGATGAAGGACGGAGCCATCGTGAGCGGGTTTTAGGCACAATTCTCTGAACTTGTTTATCAAAGGGTTCGGCTATTTAGTTGAGCCTTTTTTATTACTCCCATTTCCATTTGGCTGTTCCAAATTCTGCACGATTGCGGAATTTCTCACCGTTTTGAGCTTAGGTTTTTTAAGATGCAAACTACTTATCGCCACGTTGGTGTTGTCGCCATTTTTTCGTTATTGGTTTGTGGGTGTGGCGGCAGCGAATTCGCATTCGTCGATGTTACCGGACGGGTTACCTACGACGGCGCGCCGGTTTCGGGGCTTCGAGTTACTTTTTCTCCGCTATCGGTTGGCGACGACCACGTCCGCGGGCCGTATTCAGCGGGCGTGACGGATTCAGATGGAAAGTACTCGCTAACCTCTCGTTACGACGACCCCGGAGCCGTTGCAGGCAAACATGAAGTGAATTTTGAGTACGCCGATACGTTGGGTGGTGGCGGAATAGGTGAACTGCAGGAAGAGTTGGCTTCGGCGCGTGAAAGCGGCGCCAAAGAAGATATTGCCGAGGTTCAAAAACGAATCGAAGCTTTTAAAAGTCGACAGAACTCTCGTCCAAAGATCAGTCGTAACATGTTGCTGGAGATCGATATTCCCAGCGGTGGAACGACCAGTGCAGATTTTGAATTAGCGAAGCAAGACGAGGCCGGGGGCGAACCGGAATAGCGGCAGCGTCAAAACTGGGATCATGTTACGCCCGATGCGAATCGCCTAAACACCTCACGTTCGTTCTGACGCCACGCTCAGCTGGCTGACTCGACAGTATCAAGAAAAACTAAGTAGTCTTGAACGACCACTCGCATTGAATTTGCGGTGGTCTTTTTTTTTTGCTTTTCACGGTCATCAAGTTTCAAAGAGACTGGTTCTAGCACGAAAGATGAATTCCTAAGTTTGCAGATTGATGCGTTGTAGTTTACTTTGATGCCTCTGCACTCCCTCTCAATTGGAACGCTCATGGATTCCTCTTCCAAGCGAATTCGTCGCTCTCGCCTCAAACCAGATTACCAAACCTTAGAGCCCCGGCAGCTACTTGCATGTCTACCTGCGGGCGACCTAAATTCTGGCGTCGCAGTTTCAGATGACGCGACTGGTCAAGGGTTTATCTTTTACTCTGTCGAGGATGTTCACACTCGATTTAGCGGGATGCCGGCCGACAACGCCGATCACTTTTTTGCTGCTAGATATGATGGCAGTCAATTGCAATACAACAATGATTCACAGTGGATTGATTTTGAACGTCAGCTTGGAGACTTAGAAGTTGCCGAAGCTTTTTTTGGGTCGGACCGAGTCGCGCCTATTAGCTCACTACTGCCTCGGGAGAATTTCGATCTTTGGTTCCGAGCGGACTATTACAACGGCGTCCCCAATGATGGCGAATTTGAAATTTATGGTACTTGTATCGGTGAAATTCTAGACCCGCCACCAGAACCAATCGTCAACAACGTTTCTGCAGATCGTTTAAGCAAACTACGGATCGGCTACTTCTTCTACGAAAGCGTCAATCAAGAATTTCCAAAAATCGCTACTTTCGATGATACCGGAACGCCGTTGCTTAGCTGGCGAGTTCAACTTCTTCCTTTTTTGGGTTACGACGACCTCTATCGTCAGTTCAATTTGGACGAAGCATGGGATAGCCCCCACAATTTGGCTTTGGTGGATCAAATGCCAATCGAGTTCCAAAGTCCGCATGTTCCCTCCAACCGATTAACGACGTTTATGGGAGTCGGTGGTGCGGACACAGCGTTTCGACTGGACGGGCAATCGCTGAAATACAACTCGTTTACGGACCCTCAACAGCAGACGATCTTGTTGGTTGAGGCCAATCCGGAACGAGCAATTGAATGGACTCGGCCCGTCGATGTTTACTTCAATCCGACCAATCCATTTGATGGAATTGGTAACGCAACGCCCGATGGTTTCGAGGCTGTCCTGATGGATGGCACTTCTATCACGATCCCGTCTACTGTCTCGCCAGTCGCGTTATCTAATATGTTGAAAATCAGCGATGGCAACTTTGTTGATATGCGGAACCTGGTTGAACCACAGGATCCATTCGATAACTTAAACACTCTTTCGTTGGCGGCTCTCAATTATGAAAGCGCTTTTCGAGATTTCCCAAATCAAGCCATTTATTCAGCCGACGACACGACTCCGCTCTTAAGTTGGCGAGTGAGCTTGCTAAGGTTCATGGGATACAATGATCTGTACGAGCAATTTCATTTGGACGAAGCCTGGGACAGTCCGCATAACCTGAGCTTGCTTCCGATGATGCCGACAGAATTCGCGCATGCCGACATCGCGAATGGATTCACAAGCTATCTTGCGGTTTCTGGTCCCGGTACCATGTTCGAGATTGATCCGGATTTCGAAATCAGTTTTGATCAGGTGTTCGATTCTCACGAGTCGACTTTGTTGTTCGTGTTAGCGGATACGGACCAAGCCGTAGAGTGGACGCGTCCTTCTGATTTTCTATTTGATCCTGCGGATCCAACCGCTGGATTGGGAACGATTGAATCTGATGGTTTCTCTGGCGCGTTTGTGACCGGAGAGACTGGATTCGTTCCAAATTCAGAACCTGATTCGAATGTCGCAAATATGATGCTGCGCGACGATATGCAGTTTGTCGATCTATCCAACATCAATCCGTACAATGTAGTCGATCAGAATTTGCGTCAGATCGCTTTAGCGATGCACAACTATGAGTCAGCACATCAACGATTTCCCACTCAGACATTTGAGTCGCCTCAAACCGGCGAACCACTTTTAAGTTGGCGAGTCAGCATCTTACCGTTCCTTGGGCATAACTCACTCTACAATCAATTCAATCTGCTGGAAGCCTGGGACAGCCCGACCAACCTTGCATTGCTGCCGCTGATGCCTCGCACTTTTGCAACAGAGGGACTACCGACAGGATTTACGAACTATTTGGTTCCACTGGGTGACAACACAATGTTTCGAACCGACCAAGTCGGCGTGTCATTCAGCTCTGTCACGGATGGACCGCAGAATACAGTTCTGTTGGTCGAAGCCGATCACTCCCAAGCCGTAGAATGGACGCGACCGGTTGATTTAGTCTTTGATGCCGCCAATCCAAAGAACGGTTTGGGGGCACAATTTTCCGGAGGTTTCAATGTCGCATTTGCGGATGCCAGCCGTGAACACATTGCCCCGACCGTAAGTGACGAAACTGTCGCGCTGCTGATGCAACGAAATGACGGACAAACTATCAACGCTGATTTTATTCCGATGGAAAGTCTCTATGCCCGTCGTCCACAAATTAACAACCAATTGAGGCAGATAACATTGGCGGCGCTCAACTACGAGAGCGCGTACATGGAATTTCCCAAACACGCAATCTACGACCAACCGGCAAAGACAACGCCTTTGTTGAGTTGGCGGGTTTCACTCCTTCCATTCTTGGGCTACTCAGGATTGTACAACCAGTTCAACTTGGACGAAGCGTGGGATAGCCCGAACAATCTCGCTTTGATTCCACTCATGCCGCGTGAGTTTTCTCATCCATTGGTTGAAAACGGAATGACCGTTTTTGAAGGCGTGACGTCAGAATTACATTCTGGCCCGAGTACCATGTTTCCACTGGACCCCAACTTTGACGTCCACTTTGGGAACATAACAGACGGATCATCCAACACAATTTTTGTTGTCGAAGCAGACATTGACAAAGCCGTTATTTGGACGCAGCCCGTTGATCTCCTCTTTAACGAAACCGATCCCTCAGACGGGATGGGGGAAGCTTTTGCGTCTGGATTCGCCGCCAGTTTTGCTGATGGAAGTGTTCGGTTTATCCAAGATTGCATTTCGCCAGAGACCCTTGGGAATTTGCTGCTTCGAAACGACGGCAATGTGATCTCGGGTAACAACAGCCTTTGCAACACTGGCACGGTCGTTCCAACGGGGCAAGAATCTGGCAATACGACTTTGATCGGCGACGTTGGTTTGGGGATTGGAGTAAGCGACGATGCCACGGGCTATGGCTACCTAATGTTTTCTGCTCAAGACGTATTTGAAAGGTTCCAAGCCGCCCCACCAGTCGCTGGCAACAGTCGCCACTTGATTGCGATCCGAGAAACCGAAGCAGGAGGTTGGGAGTACAACAACAACACTTCATGGATCGGATTTTCTCCAACACAGAACGACCGCATTTTGGCGGGAGTTGAATTTGGAACTGACTTCATTCAAGTGGCTGACTATTTCAATGGGATTTATAAAGGTCTTCAAACAGGATTCAGTGGCAACAACCTTTCGTTTCACGCCAATCAATGGGACGGAGCAAGCAACACTGGCGAATACCAAGTCCTTGGAACATATTTTGACGCGGAGACTTTTCAGGATGTCGGCGAATTGAATCATGGAGTTGCGGTTCAGGACGATGCAACCGGGAATGGTTTTATCATGTTCTCGCCAACCAGCGTGCACCATCGTTTTGCTGGAGTCTTCCCCGGTTCAAGCGATCAATTTATCGCGGTACGTTGGTCTTCTCCCAATCAATGGCAATACAACACAAACGAAGAATGGCTGAATTTTGTTCCCGAAGATGGTGATCGTGTTGTCGCTGCATTGGACTTTGGCAACGACACCGTGTATTCGTTGCAAGGTGAAGATGCATTCTACTACGGGATGGGTTACGGATTTACCGATGGTTACCTTCAGTTTGAAGCAAATCAGTGGGGTGGTGCAACAGATATCGGTGAGTTCGAGATCATCGGTGAACTTTTCTCCTCCAACGCTCCCCATGAGCTTGGGTTCGGATTCGGGATCGGCGTCGACGATGACGCGACCGGATCTGGGTATTTGATGCACTCCAAAACAAACATCCATAGTCGTTTTTCAAGTGCCGCCCCGATTGCACAAAATCACGACCACTTGATTGCAATTCGATTCGAAGCGGGAAATTGGGAATACAACACTAATACTCAATGGGTCGTTTTCACTCCTTTTGAAACCGATCGAATTTTGGCCAGCGTCGACTTTGACAACGATACGGTCGAGTCGTTGCAAGGATTTGAGTCGACGATCGGTGGAATATCAGCGGGCTTTATAGGTGGCAACTTAGCCATGGTTGCCAATCAATTCGCTGGCGTCCCGAACTCTGGTGAGTTTCAAATTACAGGGGGCTACTTTACCACCCCGTACCAAGTTCCTGTTTCAACGTTACCTCAAACTCAAATTGGTGAGCTGGGAAGCGGTATCGCCGTTGACGACAACGCGACTGGAACGGGATTCATTTTGTACTCCAGTCAAAACGTTTTCGACCGGCTCGGATTGGTTGAGGCTGGAAATAGTGAACATCTCATCGCCGTTCGATTTGATGGAAACGCTTGGCAGTACAACACGAATAGTTCTTGGCAAGCATTCGTGCCTGCCGAATCAGACATCTTGCTCGCGTCGGTTGATTTTGATTCAGACACGATCACTTCACTCAGCGGCGAGTCAGGCTTTGAGAACGGAATAGTTAAGGGCTTCGTGGAAAGCGATCTGGCATTCTTCGCGAATCGATGGAACGGCACTGGAAACGGAGGGGAGTTCCAAGTCGTAGGAACCTACTTCAAATCGGAATTGCCTACAAATGTCGGCTCCGTAGGAGACGGTGTTGCGGTTTTCGATGATGCAACAGGAACCGGGTATTTGATGTATTCGGAACAGAACACTCACGGTCGATTTGGATTGATTTCGCAAAATAGCGATCACTTTGTCGCGGTCCGCTATGACGGCGACAACTGGCAATACAACAACAATTCTGCCTGGAAAAACTTCACGCCTGAGTTCGGTGACCGATTAATGGCCGAAGTTGACTTTGATGCTGATACGGTGCAAGCCCTGCAGGGAGAGACTGGAGTCATTGAGGGAATCGCGCTTGGCTATAAAACCAGCGACCTTCGGTACCTTGCCAACCAATGGGCTGGCGTCGGGAACAGCGGTGAATTCATGGTCACCGGAACTTTCTTCAATGCCGAGCGAACAGAATCTTTAGGGCCAGCAGCACCAGGAATCGCTGTCGACGATTTCGCGACAGGGTCCGGTTATATCCTGTACACGAGAGAAAGCGTTCACACACGTTTCCAAAGTTCTCCCCCCAATCAACTTAATCACGACCATCTGATTGCGGTTCGAAACTCAGGCCAAGGCTGGCAATATAATAACAACGTCACGTGGGTTAATTTCGAAATCCAAGACGGTGACCGTTTGTTAGCCGCAGTCGATTTTAGCGCTGACACCATTACACCGCTTCGAGGTCAACGGGGCATGGTGGACGGCGTGTCTCTCGGTTTCGATGATGGAGATTTGACGTTTTTTGCCAATCAATGGGACGGCGTTGGGAACACAGGTGAGTTTGACGTAACCGGGTCATACTTCACTTTTTGATTTCTTCAGGGAAGATCAGGCGGGTCGAACCGTTTCCAAGTTTGTTTAGAATAGGCGTCAAACAATCAATCACGTCAGTTGGAGACGAAATGCGTCGCTATTTTTCTGTTCTCATATTCCTAATCGGTTTGCTCACCTGCTCGACTGGCAACGCTCAGTTGTCAACCGGCTGGAAAGCTCATGACAATTCGCGGGCACTTCCTACGGTTGTTACTCCTGCCGAGAAACCAAACGCTCCGCCAAGTGATGCCATCGTTTTGTTTGATGGATCGGACCTATCAAATTGGACGTCTGCCAATGGAAAAGGAGACGCCAAATGGATTGTCGTCGATGGCGCCATGGAGTCCGTTCCTAAGAGCGGGTATGTCGCGACCAAGGATAGTTTTGGGGACTGCCAATTGCACGTTGAATTTGCGTCTCCCAAAAATGTTAAACGAGAAGGCCAAGGACGTGGGAACAGCGGCGTTTTCCTGATGGGTGAATTCGAAGTTCAAGTCCTCGACAGTTTTGAGAATCCGACTTACGCGGACGGAAGTGCTGCTTCGATTTACGGCCAGCATCCTCCGCTGGTCAACGCGAGTCGCGGTCCTGGTCAATGGCAAACTTACGACATCATTTTTCGTCGTCCGCGGTTTGACGAATCAGGCGAATTACAAAGTCCCGCTCGGATCACTGTGCTTCACAACGGAGTCTTGGTACAGGATAACAGCGAGGCGTTCGGGCCAACCAGTTGGATTATGCATCGTTCCTATGACAAACTAAAAGACGTCACAGAAGCTCCAATTAAATTACAAGACCATGGAAACCCGGTTCGATACCGAAACATCTGGGTTCGCAAATTAAAAGAGAAACGGGAGTTGCCTGCAAAACCATACGACCCAACGGTGGTAAAGCTGACGGAAAAAGATGCTCAAAACCTTGTAGGTAAATACGGTAAAACAGAAGTCCAGTTTCGCGATGGCAAGCTATTTATCAAAGAAGCGGGTCAGTTCCTGGAATTGATTCCTCATTCAACGACCGAATTTGGAATGACCAAATCGGCTGGAAAGATCACTTTTGCCGTCGACGAACAGGGCAGGGGGGCTTCGGTGCTGATGGAACTGGATGCTTATGG
>CAZQQR010000022.1:10678-21185 GCA_964595515.1 uncultured Pirellulaceae bacterium | reverse complement strand
CCGTCGACGAACAGGGCAGGGGGGCTTCGGTGCTGATGGAACTGGATGCTTATGGTGGGAACGGTCGCGAACACAAACGGTCGAAGGACTGATAAGGGCGGAAGACTCAATTGGCAGGCGACAACATTTCCTCTCGCCGCAGCTCTTTGGTAAGCCATCCAGTGTTGGCGCTCGCCCTTTGCCTTTATCTTGGGCGCAAGAGCGCGTTCACGGTTGTCAAAACGTTACGACAACAAACCTGAGACGACGCCCGTGCTGTCGGCGAATCGTGGTGTATTGACTCCCATCGCTTTTGCTTGAGTCAGCCACAAATTCGCCAGCGGTGTGCCATCGGGACAATTTAATTGCTTACCTGCAGTCGTGAGTCGATTACCACCTCCAGCAACGACAATCGGCAAATCGTTGTATTGGTGAGTTGAACCGTCCCCCAAACCTGAGCCATACGTTAGCAAGGTATTGTCGAGCAAAGTCGTTCCGTTGGCTTCCTCGATACTGTCCATCTTTTCGACGATGTAGGCAAATTGCTTCATGTAAAAGCGATCCACTTTGAGCAAGTGCTGGATATATTTCTTTTGATTGTGGGACATCTGATGATGGCTCTTCGGTTTGTCAAACAACCCTTCAAACATGAAAGGGGTGTTCCATCGCTCTGGACCGACCATCATTGTCGCAACATTGGTCAAACCAGTTTGCAATGCAGCAACCATGAGGTCCGCCATCACTCGCATGTATTCGCCACGCGGCATGTGGGCTTCGGTTGGTTCATCCAATGGAACGTTTGACAGTTCATTTTTCATTTTTTCTAAACGATCAATTTGAAGCTCAATCGCACGAACGGAATCAAAATACTCCGAGAACTTTTGACGATCCGAGAACCCAAGTTCTTTCTGCAATGAATGGGCGTCAGCGAGGACAAGGTCGGTCACATTGCGCAGCTCTTTGGTCTCGGACGTTCCAAACAAACGATCATAAGCCTGTTTTGGGTCGCGCACGGAAGGTGCAACATGCCCAGTTCCGTACCAAGAGATGTTGTCAAAATAAATCGATTCAAGATTATCTTTGTGACTGTTGCAACTAAATTCCAAAGTCTTAAATGGCGTGGATCCGCCGATCTGATCCGCAATCAGATGATCCAGTGTACGGTCGAGAGGCCAAGCCGATTGTTTGATCGAAAATGGCGCGGCACTACTTAGAAAACATGATGCGCATTGAGCGTGAACATCCGTTCCAACCTGAAACGTCCGATCCAATCCAGTCACGAGGCTGATTTTGTCTTGTATTTTTGACAAAGGTTTCAACGTTGGCGTCAGTTCGAGATCGTGAACCCCCACCTTGGTTTTGGCATCAAAAATCGACTTCATTTTTCCACCACCGAATTTCGGAATGGTGGCTTGGGCTTCCCCGGGAAAGAAACCTCGACGCACAACGCCGATTGGAACGTAGTAGAACGCGATTCGCTGCGGGGGCGCAAGGGCCGATCCCGTGGCAAACCTTAACCCCTCAAGAAAAGGCAAAGAAAGCACGGCTCCGCTCGCACCGCGAAGAAAACCACGCCTTGAAACGTCTTTTGATTTCGTCATCAGTAATTTGCCCTATCGTCCTTTTGGTTCTGCCGTATCAGCATGATTCATGTCTACCGCCGGGTTGTATTTGGTTCGAAACGAATCACTCAATGCAACTTGCGAAATAAGATCACGCATTCGAAAGTTGTTCGATTTGGAAGCGCTTACAATTTGCTCTAAAGAGCCAGCGTCCGCGGGACTAATTTCTCGTGCCAAAGCAAACGCTAGAAGGTGCTTCGAAAACGCCCGGGCAAATTTTTCGTCTTCACTCAAGATGGCGTCTTTAAACTGCACGATCGAGCGGAACTCATGTTCTCGAAAAAGCGAACCCGCTGAATCGACTTCTCTGCCATTTTCATATCGGTCACGCCAAAGGCCCGTTGGACCAAAATTTTCCAGCGCGAAACCCAACGGATCAATTTTGACGTGGCACCCCGCGCAAGTAGCTTGTTTTCTATGAGCGGCGAATCGCTCACGGATCGTCAATTCAGATATCGATTCATCTTCTGGCTCAGGGAGGGCAGGAACATCGGCCGGCGGCGGCTCTGGAGGAGAATTGAATATCGCGGTCAAGACCCAAGCACCTCGCGTGATCGGCTGGGTGCGAGTTGGACTGGACGTCATTGTCATCACGGCGGCGTTGGTGACCACACCACCAAATCTTCGATCATCTAGTTTCATCCGCGAAAACGGAATCATTGCGGGTTTAGCTTTGACAGGTTTACCCTGTTCATACCAAGCATTCAACATCTCGCTACGATAGGTAAAATCTGAGTCGATCAAATCGCGAATGGAACGATTCTCAATCAAGACAGTTTCAAAAATCAACAACGGTTCAAGCATCATATGCATGCTGACCCGGAACTTCGCAAAATAGAACTCTGGAAACTTTTGTCGATCAGGAACCGCCGAGATAATTCGCTCTAATTGAAGCCACTGTGGGGCAAAGCTGTCGCAAAACCGCTTCGACTTCTCATCGTCCAGCATCCTTGCGACCTGCGGCTTGATCGCTTCGCTGAGGCTTTTCGTGGACGCGAGTTCCAAAAGTTCTTCGTCAGGAATGCTGCCCCAGAGAAAAAACGAAAGCCTTGATGCAAGCTCGAAATCATCGACTTTTTCAGCAACCTTCGACTGTGTCACCCCATCAAAGATGTACAGAAATCGGGGCGAGGCGATGGCCGCCGAAGCAGCCATCTTCATTGCGGGTTCAAATTCAGTCCCATTTTCAATCTGATGAATCACTAACTCACAGTATCGAGAAAGCACTTCTTCATTGACCGGCCGGCGAAACGCTCTCGTTAAAAACCAACGCAACCGGACTGACACTTGTTCATTCGTCTTGGATTCGTCTTTCGGCGACGCAAAAAATCGGCCCCAAATTCCAACGGACTTCGAATTGAAATCGGGGCTTTCCACGATTGAACGGCTTAGTTTCAAATACGCTTCCATCAGCATTGGCGACATAGACAAATGGTCACCGCGATTATCAAAACCGTGCTCAGCACGAAGATCTTGTGGGAACGGACTCACCCCGCCCAACCGAGGTTGAATCATTTGCGATTTACCCAAAGGACGCGACCCGACTTTTACCACATCCGGCATCTTCCCTGTCGACGGTTTGTAGTAGCCGTAGGCTCGCATCATTCGCTCTGGAAGTGGAAACACAACCCGATCAAGTTCAAACAAGTCTTCGACAGAGTTGCCGTACTGAAATCGATTCATTCGACGAATGGGGGACTGAGGAAAATCATTCAATGTCGAAAATGACTCTTTCAAGATTTGTCTAAGAACATTCAACACCTGTTCTCGCTCAATTTCAGTGAGACCGTTCTCTTCTTCGGGAGGCATTGACCGTGTATCGATAACTTCGATCAGTTGCTCAAGCAATTCAGCGTTCGCCGCAAGCTCTTTGGAAGAAGCGATTTCGCCCAGATCAAAATCGCCTTCAACGTTGTCAGGTTTGCCATGACATTTGAAACATTGGGCTTTCAGAATCGGAGCGACAATAGTTTTGTACTGAGTCTCTTCTTGCGCCAGTGTCCACGCTGTGTTGGAAAGCAAAAAAAGAAGAGAGACAAGAATTCGCATAATTCAATTTTTGCAGAGCGCTCAACAATTAGGTAGTTGTCATTCCTTATATCTTGATACCGCAGACGGAATATTTCGTTCCCAAAAACGCGCAGAAATGAAAAAATTCAACGATTGCCGCAAGGAAACACACCGATCTCCAGTTTCGCCTGTTGCCAATTGGGAGAACGTTTTAAAATCAATACGGTTCAATGAAGCTCAACCTAAAAGGTAAAATCCACTCACTAGCGGGAGGTTCGTGCCTCGGACACGGAGAGGGCTTTTGCCCAGCCAACGATTCCCGATGTTTTAATGTGAAACCCTCTCCGCCGCTGAGACGGCGACTCTCTCAAAGGGAGAGTGATTTCATAAAGTACTCTTCATTGAACGGTTTTGGTTTTTAAATGCGCTGCGTTGGCGCGTTTCGTTGTACCCACCATTTAATTGCCTACGATCAACTTGCTATGAATAACGTTCTCGGAATTGGCACGGACATCGTTGAATGTCAGCGTGTTGCAAAAATGATTGAAAAACACGAGGACATCTTTATCCAACGGGTCTACACACCTGAAGAGATTCAGTACTGCGCAGGAAGGAAATCTGCGACGCAGCATTATGCGGGTCGCTGGGCAGCGAAAGAAGCGATCTTGAAAGCGATGGGAACCGGATGGGCTAAGGGAATCCAATGGACCGATATCGAAATCATCAACCAGATGGGTGGCAAGCCCGTTGTCCGAATTGGTGGTGAAGCCAAAGTGATTTGTGAATCAAAGGGCATTTCGGACATCCTCGTCAGCATCTCTCATTGCCGTACCTTCGCCACAGCATTTGCAACCGCTGTTGGCAGTTCTGCTGGTTCGTAAAAATCCGATCGCACCGATCGCGTTAAAAAGCTCTAATTGAAATCAGGCTTGGCGAACATTAAATGCACGCAGTGAACCCGCCGTTCGGAAAAGGCGGCTTCGCAGTAGCAAAGATAGAAATGCCAAAGACGAATAAACTGATCATCGTAGCCTTGGCGTTTGACCTCATCCAGTTGAGACATAAATTGCGTTCGCCAAGACGCCAATGTTCTAGCGTAATGCGGAGTGATGTCTGACTGATGTACCATTCGCATATTAGTCACCCGTCCAACCGAACGAGTCAAGGCAGAGATCGAAGGCAAACATCCGCCCGGAAAAATGTACTTGCGAATAAAGTCGACGTGAGAAATGTGGTAGTCGTAGTGTTGCTCTCCAATGGTGATCGCCTGCAACAGCATCCGCCCATTCTCTCTGAGTAACCGATTGCAAACTTCAAAAAAAGCATCGTAATACTGATGCCCAACGGCTTCGATCATTTCTACCGATACAATTCGATCGAATTGCCCCGTCAATTCTCGATAATCTTTCTGAAGCACCTCGATCCGTTCCGAAAGCCCTGCCGCCGCGATTCGTTCGACTGCCAGTTTGTGTTGCTGTGCCGAAATGGTCGTCGTCGTCACTTTGCAACCGTGGTTTTTCGCAATATGAATCGCCATCGCACCCCATCCGGTCCCGATTTCAAGAACGTGATCGTCGGCTGATAAATTCAAATGGTCGCAAATCGTTTCCATCTTTCGAATGGAAGCGCCATGCATGTCGTCTATGGCAGAATCGGTTCGGTCAGTCGCTTCAGCCCGTTTCGCTCCTTCAGATCCAATTTCCGGACATCCGAAAATACCGGATGAGTAATTCATAGTGGGATCAAGAAACAGTTTGTAAAAATCGTTACCCAGATCGTAATGCTCGTGAATGTTCTGGCGGCTACCTTTGATGGAATTTCGGCGGAACGCATGCTGCATAAAATTGACGCTATTTTTCAGCCGAGCCCATCCACTTTCGAGTTTGGTAAACCGGCTTAGATTTCGAATCATGACGCGAATCAACAACGTCAGATCGTTCGTCCCCCATTCGCCCGCCATGTATGATTCGGCTGAGCCAATCGTGCCACCCAAAAAAATGCGTCTGTAAAAGTCTTCGTTCTCAACCGCGACGATCAAGTCAGGATTACCCGCAGTGCTTTCATCCGGATCGCCAAGATCGAGAAGCATCTCTTTTGAAACAAGGCGTACATTGGCGGAACCAAGTTTTTGAAATCGCTTGATCACCTGACGCTTGAAAAACGAAGTCGTCGAGTCGTTGTTTCGGTTGGTGTGCCATTGAGAGGTCATCCACGCAGGTGAATGTTCGCCTTGCAGAGGCAATTCTAGAGTCGCCGGGCTGTTTTCTGCCGGTTCAGTTTTGGATGTTGATGAAACAAAGTAATTCATGAGCTTGCAACAAATGTGTCTTCCTGTCCAACGATTTCCTGTTCGACGAAATGTGTGTTTTGGTCCGCAGCTTGATTCGACAACGTGGACGTTGTTTGTGTTTGCACTTGGTTTCGTGGATGAGGAAAGAAAGTGATCCCCTTGAGGTAGAGCCGAAACGCCTGCCAGTAAATTGCAGCGAACACTTGAAGGCTTGCCAGTGGATACCTGATCAGCATCCAGTTCAATCGCGACGCTGACCACTCTCGCTTTTGCATCAACATCGTCACATTCAAAATCCGATCATGCTCGCGCGACTCCGTGCCAACATCAGGGGCGTCATCATTGACGTGATTTGCAATCCGAACCGCAAGTCGTTTTCCAGGAACCGAAAAAGCCATTTGGTACTTCATCTCCAGTGACATAAACGGCGAAACGTGAAACACTTTTTCGATCGAGGACGAGTGAATAGATTTTTGGGAACCGGTGTGTTTCGGTTTCGTATTTGATTTTTCAGGGGAGACGACATAGACATGCTGCTCACCCCATGGAGTGTTGTTTACCTCGGCAATGATCGCCAGAATGTTATCTGTATTTTCTTCATAGCAGTAAAACAGACTGATTGGATTCATCTCCCAACCGAGATAACGCAATTGGGTCAGCACCTTAATTTTTCCCGCGTTGCGGTCGATGCCATGCTCAATGAGCGCTTGCTGGGCCCGACTTTTCAGAGAGCCTACGCCTGTGTATCGCTTCAGGTGATCAGAAGCTCGAAATTCAGCGAGCGAAAACCGTTTGCTTGAATAAAACCACTTGGAGCGAAACACCGAATCAATTTCATCAAGGTCGAGCATGACCATGAAAAATCGGAAATTGAATTGGTGTTTTTTTGGAAAGCTTCGACAGTGGCGAACGGTACCTTCGTAGAGACAGCTATGCATTCGTTGTCGCCTCCAGACGCCTCACGACGCGAATCGCACTGGCAACTCCGTCCTCGTGAAAACCATTTCCCCAATAAGCGCCGCAGTACGAAGTCGCGTGGTGGTTGATCAACTCTTGATGTCGATCCTGCATCACCTTGCGTTTGGAACCAAATGTTGGATGGGCGTAGTTGATCGTCTTGATAATATTCTCGGGATGAATCCGGCCCTCATCGTTTAACGTCACGCAGTAGACGTGTTTTGATTCGAGCGACTGAAGCATATTCATATTGTACGTAACATTTGCTTTATTGGTTTCACCTTTGGGATTGTAATAGTTCCAGCACGCCCAAGCCCGTCGATTTCTCGGCAAAACAGACTCTTGGGTGTGTAAGGTGGCGACATTTTGCTGATAAGGAAAAGCGGAAAGGATTTGACGCTCTGTTTCCGTTGCCGCTTCCCCCAAAACGTTCAAAGCTTGATCGCTGTGGCAGGCGAAAATGAGATGATCAAACACATGCGGCTGGCCATTGGAAAAGATGGTCACACAATTCTCGAGCCGAGTTATCTTTTCAACCGACTGATTCAATCGGATTCGATCTTTCCACCGCTGTGTCAGAGGTTTGATGTAACTGCGAGAGCCGCCTTTAATGACGCGCCATTGAGGCCGATCAGAAACACCCAACAATCCGTGATTTTTGTAGAACTCTGCAATGAAACGAACTGGGAATTTTCTGAACGTCTCAAATGACGACGACCAAATTGCCGCCCCCATAGGCATGAAATACTGCTTCATAAAATGGTTTGAAAATTTGTGTCGGGCGAAAAACTCGTCGACGGTCTCGCCTTCTGTGTCCGACTCGAGAAGCTGATGCCCGAGCTTGTTGAACTTTAACATGTCCATCAGCAAGCGAAGAAATTTTGGACTCACCAAATTCTTCTTTTGTGCAAACAGTCCACCGAGATCAGCGCCTCGATACTCAAGTCCGGTTTCCTCGCAGCTGACACTGAATGTCATGCGGGTAGGCTGAGACTCAACACCTAACTCACTCAAGAGTTCAATAAAATTCGGATAGGTGCGATCATTGAATACGATAAAGCCTGTATCAACAGGAATCGTCACGCCTTCCTCTTCAACATCGACAGTGTTCGTGTGACCGCCGATACGGTCAGCTTTTTCGAACAGGGTCACCTCATGAGCTTCGTGGAGTTTGTATCCCGCAACTAGGCCAGACACTCCACCTCCGATAATGGCAATTTTCATTTCTGCAAATCCTGGACGTCGCTTCCCAGCGGACTGCATGCTTCACAATCCTGCTTTTTCATTCGACGCATCGCAAAATGATACCGAATTTTAGCGAACAAGCTGTATGACCCATCCAAGATTGTTCGAATCACGGGCCATCGGGACGGTTTAACGAGTCGAGCGAATCCGATGCGAGAGTAGATTTCCCGGAAGACTTCGACGCCGGTGACGTATCTCCCATCACCATAGCGACCATGAATCTCACGCATTAATTCGTTGAGACTTCGGTCTTTCGATTCAAAAGTCGAACTGGAGATGTCCGTCAAAACGAGGCTTTGTTGGGTATCTTTGCGGCGTATCATTTGGATTTCGCGCCGGCAAAGCGGGCAATCTCCGTCATAAAAAACCTCGAATTTTTGGTCCGCTATTCCGTTCAAGAGAATTTTACCTTAAAGTCTAAATCGTCCAATTCGTTCAAGTTAATACCGACAGGCGACTTGCGGGTTAACACTTCATAAGCAAAATACATTGGAATTTCATAGACAAGCGGTCAGATATGAGTGATTCACCCCAAATTGAAAACGTCCCAAACGTTCAGATTGATCAATTGAGTTCCGACGAAAAACTGTACTCGCCACGGGCCGTTGCCAAGGCAATCGGGGTGAGTGAGTCGTCCCTGAAACGATGGTGTGATGCTGGCCACGTAGACGCCATTAAGACAGCCGGCGGGCATCGACGAATGACGCCCGCTTCTGTCATTCAGTTTCTCCAAGGTCGAAAATACTCTTTGGCCCGGCCTCAAGAAATTGGGCTACCCAACGTAAACGCCGTAACGATTGGCGATGCCGAAGACGCAATTCGGCAATTGTACGATGCGGCGACTGCGGTCAGCGAAGACCGTGTGCGCGAGATCATTTTTCATCTGTTTGTGAATGGTTGGAGCATCGAAGACTTGTTCGACCGTGTGGTGAGCCCGGTATTTGAAAAAATTGGCCGTCAGTGGGATTGCGGACAAATCAAAGTTTATCAGGAACGCGAGATCTGCACGATTTGCCTCAACGTGTTTCGCGACCTTCGTTCAATCGTCAAAGCGCCGCCGGAGAATGGATTTTTGGCAATCGGAGCCAGTCCATCTAACGACCACTATATGCTTCCGACCACCGCCGTAGAGATGACGCTTCAGGCCAACGGGATACGAGCAAGGTCTTTGGGAAGCAACATTCCGTTTGAATCGCTGCTAGAAGCATCTCGAGCCTATCGTCCTCGCATTATGTGGATCAGTGTTTCACACGTTGCCAATTTGGATCAATTAGTCGAAGGATTCAACTGGTTCTCTAACCGCGTGCCTGCCGAGACGCTTGTGGTCGCGGGCGGAAGCGGTTTGAGTCAGGAAATTCGCGCAAGAATTCGAAACGTTGTCTGCTGCGACAATCTTTCGCAACTGGTCACGACCGCCCGTGGCATTCAGACCAAGACAGCTACGACTCCAAGCATCAACCCGAACTGAATCAATCAGACTGTGGACCATGCGGAGCGTCCCGACATTTATAACACGTCAATCAAATCAATCTCACAGCGAACGGAAGCTCATGAATTCTCTCTCCATCACTCGACTTTCATTGGCCGCACTTTTGATGATTGGAATGGTCGCTCAATCAGACGCCAGCCCGCAGGCAACTGAGACACCGCCTCCCGCTACCGACACCCAACCGGCAACTGTCGACCCTGCTCAGCAGAATTCACAAACCGCCGAATGGGGGCAGTGGCGTGGCCCGAACCGTGACGGCACCATTTCAGGCGTGACGTTTCCTGAATCGTTAGACGACAACAACCTTAAAAAGGCGTGGTCTATTCCGCTTGAGCCCAGCTACAGCGGGCCTCTCGTCGTTGGAGACCGGATTTTTGTAACTGAAACTCAAAAGCGAAAAGACGAGGTCGTGACGGCCTTGGACAGAAAAACAGGCAAAGTCCTTTGGACGGCGGATTGGCCGGGCTCAATGAAGATGCCTATGTTTGCGGCAGCCAATGGAAACTGGATTCGATCAACACCGACCTATTCTGACGGTTTACTATTCGTCGGTGGGATTCGCGATGTCTTGGTGTGCTTGGACGCCAATGACGGACGGCAAGTTTGGCGTTACGACTTCCCGGCCGATAGCGGCTCCAACGTGCCGACTTTTGGCTGCGTCAGTTCGCCCATCGCTGACGGCAAGTTTCTCTACGTTCAGGCCGGCGGCGGGTTTGTCAAATTGAACAAGTTCACGGGCGAACAAATTTGGAAATCGCTGGACGACGGCGGTGGAATGTTCGGCAGCGCGTTTTCTTCTCCAGTAATCGACACGATTTCTGGCAAGCGTCAGGCTGTCGTTTTAACTCGTGCGGACATGTGCGGCGTCGATCTCGAAACCGGAAGCGTACTTTGGAAAACTCCTGTCCCGGCCTT
>CAZQQR010000022.1:0-10578 GCA_964595515.1 uncultured Pirellulaceae bacterium | reverse complement strand
CCAACGGCAAGAAAATCATTGGGTTGGATCAGTCAGGGAAACTGATGTTGATGAACGCCAACCCGGAAAAGTTTGAGCTGCTCGACAGCCGCGAGGTGGGAACTGACAGCTGGGCCCACGTCGCAGTTACGAAAGACAACGTCGTAGTACGCAATCTTCGCGACGTCACCGTTTACGAGTGGGCAAAGTGACGTCTGGAGGAAGAAGCCGCTCGAATCCACCAAGCAACCCGGTTAGGCTTGTTCTATTTGTTCGGTGGGCCAGCTTTTTTAAGCCTGTACAGCGGCAACGTGCGCCCAAAACGTAGCGGAAGTCGTCAAGACTTTCGAAGCTTAACGGCCAAAACTCTTGACGAGTTCTGCTACGTGAACACGTAACGCGGGGTCAAATTTGTTGCTAGCTGGTGGTTCGTCAAAACATGCCCCGAAAGGACTCGTAGCCTCGTCCACTACTACCCCAAACTTTACCTTTGACTGATCACTACTTACCTTGGTTGAACAAAATCCAAGTCCCATCTTTACCCGCGACGGCGATGTCGACTGAGCCATCGCCGTCAAGATCAGCGGTACGAATCTGTAGCCCCGTTCCTACATGGCCTTCGTCGATCACAAAACGTTGGAATGATTTGTTGGCCTTGTCCCACTTGTAGTAATACATGCAGGGAAATTCCATGCCGCCCGGATCTTTTCCATTGTGAGCTCGAACTCGTTTCCCTGAGATTAATTCGTCTGAGCCGTCGCCATCAAGATCCGCAAAGTGCAACGTATGTGGCTGTGAAAACTGATCGTCAATCACATGTGATTCAAACTGCAATTTGCCCTTTTCGTCCGTGCCCTTGGATTGCCACCACTGCAAACCATAGTCATGGCCCTTGCCCCAAACGATGTCATTTTTGCCATCACCATCCAAATCCTTAACGAGCATAGGACAACTCGCGTGCAAGTCATCCCAATCCAAATGCAATTTCCATTTTGATTCGAACGGGTCACCTTCTGGACGTTCGTACCATCCGTTTGCGAACAGGATGTCTTCACGACCGTCGTTGTTGATGTCGCCAAAACCGATTCCGTGGCCATTCATGTCCCCGATAACGTGCTTTTTCAAAGTCGGCATTGTCACCATTGACTTAACCTTCTTTGCCTTTTTGCCTTTGCCTTGCGTTTTTTCAATCTCACGTTCTTCGTTGACGAACTCCCAAACGACCATTGGGTTTTTCTTATTCCAACTATTGGAAATCCATTCTGGTTTTCCATCACCGTTCATGTCACGGATATAGCTCGCTTCGTTCTGGCTAAGTTCCGTATCCACCAACACGTTTTGTTTCCAGATCTGACCAAGCTTCAATCCCTCGGATCCTGGATTCTTGTACCAGTTTACGACTGATGGAACGAACGCACCCGCGACAACATCGGTGAGACCGTCTTGATCAACGTCCAGACAGAAATCACCGTTTGAATGCACGTAGCCATTCCAGTCTTCGATCAAGCGAAGTGGTTTGGGCGCATAGTCGGGCGCTTGGAACCAGTTTCGGCCGGCGACCACATCCAGTTTTCCGTCGCCATCAATGTCCGCAACGTCAATCCCTTCGTTGGCGTCAACCGTCAGCAATTTGGCTTTGAATTTAAGCCCAGCCTCTTGCCCGACGGCGGTGGTCGACGACTGAAAAATCAAAAATGAAACAAAGCAAGCTAGAACGATCGACCGCATTGGATTTCCCGGTAAAAATTTTGGAACAGCCTGATTCTAACCCAGTCGAGCACGACCGAAAAGCAATATCAGCCAAGCCTGTCCTGACGAAACCTGGCGGGCCACATAAAACGTCATCCGCTGCAGATCACTCCCAATCCTTATCAAAATTCAATAGGCCCAAGTTGGAAGCGGAGTCTCAAATTTGACTCGCTGTTTCGTCGTTGGGTGAGTGAACTCGATTGAAAGAGCGTGCAAACACATGGGCGGATCATCGACAGCAATCGTCTGCTTGTCTTTGCCGTCCACTCCAGCTTCATAGGTCGGATCGCCCACGATAGGAAAACCAAGATGACTGAGATGGATTCGAATCTGATTCGTCCGTCCTGTTTTTGGCTGACATTCAACCAAAGTCGTGCCGTCGTCAAACCGATTAAGAACTTTGAACTGGGTCACAGAAGCCAACCCGCTCTCGTCCACGGTTCGAGACCCCGCCGTGGAAGCCTCAGCACTGATGGCAGCCTGACAATCGAATTCGTCTTTTTCTGGCGACCCAACGACCTTGGCGAGATAGACCTTGCCGATCGAACCGTCTTTGAATTGCGGCTGAATAAACTGAGCCGCAGATTTCTTGCGAGCAAGAACCACGACACCAGTCGTATTTGAATCAAGCCGATGAAGAATCCGAATTTGCTCACCATCGAAGACTTGGTTTACAAAATAGTTCAACGAATTTCGGTTAAAGCGTCCACAAGCATGCATCGGCAAAGGGGCTGGTTTGTTGACGATCACAAGATCGGAATCTTCGTGAACAAACCGAACGTCATTGTTGACTGGGGGCTCGGTCGTTTGAGGAATGTGATGTTCAATCCGCCAGCCCGATCGAATTTCAACGCTCGAATCAAGCGGCTTTTTTTTGTAGAGAATCCTATTTTCTTCGCATTCAGTGATCCAATAATTTCGATCGAGGTGACCATGCATTTCCATCAGAAAATCAATCACCGAATGACGGTCATAACGAAGCGGTACATTGAGCGGCCGAACATTGTTATAGGGAATCGAGCCTGGAAGAGGCGTTGTGAGATGGGCCAGCAAATTGTCTCGTTCTTCGAGCAATTCTTGCATTTGCTCGACGTCCGTTTTGAAACAATTTGGACAACAATACGGCGGATCGTATTGGTCTGATTGCTGTTCCGCCAGCGAAAGCACCGCTTGGCAACCGTAGCATTGTTCGAAATCGGTTTCCTTTAAATCGGAATCCACTGCGACCCTTTTGTCGAACACAAAACAATCGCCGTCGTAATGCTCGCCCCCGCAATCTTCGAAGTACTTTAAAATGCCCCCGTCCAATTGGTAAATTTCTTCAAAGCCTTCCTCTTCCATAAACGGCCCTGCTTTTTCGCAACGAATTCCCCCGGTGCAAAACATTACCACGGGTTTTCGTTTCATCTCTTCCGGAAGCTTTTTGGTGGCATCGGGAAACAATCGAAAATGATCAATCCCAGCCGGCACGGCATCCTTAAACGTTCCGACTTCAATTTCGTAATCGTTTCGAACATCCAATAACGTTAGATCTTTGTTGTTGTCCAACCACTCCTTTAGCTGAGCGGGAGAAATTTTCGGACTGGTCTTTCTAAGCGGACGAATAGTCTCGACCCCCATCGAGATGATTTCTTTTTTTAGTCGAACAAGCATTCGGCTAAATGGCTGGTGCTCACTAAAACTCTCCTTGACGGGAATATCTGAAAACTCCGGCCTGTCGGTAATAGTCTGGAGAAACGTGCGCACATTTTCAGGCTTACCAGCCAGAAACATGTTGATGCCTTCCGTTGAAAGAAGGATCGTTCCTTTTAGGTCAAGCGATTGGCAAAATGGCAACAACTCCGACTTGAGGCCAGCCAAATGGTGGAGGTCGACGAACTTGTAGGCAGCGATGTTCAGAAAGTGATTCTTCATCAGATTGTTTTGGCAAGATTTACGTTCGTTGGCCGAAAAATTGCCGATTCATTATTTATGTAAAGAAGTTCGAGGTTGTTTGCATTTTGACCTAATTTTTTGTTGGTCAAAACCGTCGTACATAGGTTGCCCCAGTACCAAAACGCGATCGTTTGCGTGGCAGTTAGAATAGCAGACTTGGTTTTGATAAACTAAGGGTTAGGTCAAAATGACCGTGACTTTTCGATAACACGGACTTACTTCAAATGGCAGAGAAATTTAATCCGTTCAACAAGTGGCTTGGCTTGAACCCAAAGCTAAAGAACCCTCACCACTTCCAGTTGCTTGGGGTGAATCCAGCTGCTACCGATGAAGAGCAGATTCGAGTAACTGCTGAGAAAAACGCCAAGAAGCATTTGGCCCAGTTGGCAAAGCTTCCATCAGGTAAATTCGATGATGTCGTCGCGAAATTGAAAAAGCGAATTTCTGATGCCCATCGCATTTTGACAAAACCTGAATTGCGGGCCAAGTATCTCGCTCAATTGAAGGCTCAAGCTGCCAAACAAAAGCAACCTCCGGTTAACAAACCAACTTCCAAGCAAAAGCCTGCGGCAACCAAAGCCAGTCAAAAAGCGAGTCAAGCGACGCCGGGCCCGCAGGTTACCCCTGACCAGCTTCTTCCTCCAACAAAACAGAACGCTCCGGCTGCACCACCTCAAACACCTGCTTCGGTTCAACCTCCCGTTCAACCTGTTGGCAAAGATCAACAGACAGTGCCTCAATCGGCTTTTGAGCAGTTGGATCAGGCGCCGTCGAATCCTCAGACCGCTAACGCTCCCCAGTTTGATTTTGAAGTTCCCGAGAGTGATGCGGCCCCACAAATTGGTCCGCCAGCCGTAGAACCGCACTCTGCTGCAGCACCAATCGTTGCAGCCGCTCCAGTGGCGGGCGCAACCATTGAAGGCAACCCCGCGATTCCGATGGCGATGCCAGTCGCAGCTCAACCAACCCAATCGAATTTGACTCCCGATATCAACGGGCCGGGAGAGATGGGCGAAGTCAGCATCAATCGCGCCAGTTCGAGCCGGCGGAAAAAGAACAAATGGATCGGACCGGTTGTGGCACTGGGCTTGTTCGCAATCGCTGTTGCCGGCGCTTTAATGATCATCTTCAACTTGGACGCCTTAAAAACGGCTTTGGGTATCAACAAAGAAGTTCCCGCGGCCCCGGGATATGTGGAAGACGACAAACCGCCGATCAATGTTCCAGCGGAAACCAATGTTCCAGCGGAAACGGAACGCCCATCTGACCTTAAAGCGCTCAACATGGACGAGCTACCTGAAGAAGACCTAGACGAGACTTTTTCTTCAGACGTGCCGGAAGCTGGCAACGACAACATGGGCAACAATCAAGCCGGCGTAGAGAACCAGATGGACATTGGCGACTCGGCCCCGAACACTAACGCAACCAACCTAGTCACGGTCGAATTTAGTCCTCCACAAACCTACGCTTTTCGTCGATCGATCAATCGTGTTCGACGTGCGCTTTTCCGACGCGACATTTCGACCGCCCAAAATCAACTTGCTAGGGCTCAGTCCATTTTGGATTCCGTCGTCAAAGAATCTAACCATCGCCTCAAACCAGAACAAAAGGAGTTTGCAAAGATTCTTGAAGCTTCTGAAACAGTATTAGAACTGATCGAAGGTTTCTGGGAGGAGGTCGCCGAAAACACATCTGAAATCCCTGGAAGTCAGGAGCTTGAGATTGGCGAACAATTTGTCAGCTTGGTAGAAGGCACGCCCGAGTTTTTCGTGCTACGAACGGGTGGTGAAAACGTTCGCTATGAATATGACTATTGCCCGCCCGGACTCGCAGTGACGCTTGCCAACCAAGGAAAAATCGACAGCATTCCGACTTGGTCAATGCAACAAGCCGCATTTTACGCGGTTAACCAGTTCGCGTCGTCGATGGACTATTCGCAACAGATCGATGACCTTTGTTCCGTTGCTGAAGCTGCCAATGCTGACTGCGACAACATTCGACACTTTGCTGAATTCGATTTCTTCGAGTTCCAACGAGACGATCCAATCGAAGACTTGGAAGATAACGAGTTTGAAGATCTGATTCAAAGGTTTCGGGATACGCTCAAATATCGTAAACCTGAAAATGTCGAAGCCCCAGAAGCTAACCGAATGGCAGAACAATTGCTTTCCGTCAAAGGAAACAAACCGAAACTCAATTTGGCGCATGCCAAGGAAGCAAAACTCTTGGGCATCCAAGCAGGAGATGCAGGGAAGGTCGACGATGCGATTTTCGAAATGCAGTTCCTCTCGACCATCGACCGAGGAGCAGTCACCACGGATGCCCTCTATCAGTTGACAAAGAAGAAACTAGATCCCCAACAAACCAGAGCGCTGATGGAAGTTGCGATCCCATTCATAAAATCTCCGCTCAGCATGTCTGGAAACAAAAAGAAACGCGAGGTTTTGGGTGATTTACTTTACAAAATTGCAGACAAAAACCATTTGACGGATTGCGTTCGGCGGCTCAAACAAGCAAAGTAGCGGATAACAATTTGACATCTATTTCTTGGTCCGCATCATGTTTGAACTTAACAACTCTCAATCTTCCACTCGCCAATCTCTGTCCTTGCAATTGGAACCGCTTGAAGAACGAATGATGCTATCGACGGTTAGCATTTTTGCCATGGGTTCGACGGGGCAAGAGAACCTCGAACTTCAAATTGACGGACAGACGGTACAAACATTTGAAAACGTTGCGACCGACGGCCAAACGTTGACTTATGAAACATCTCAGTCCGTTTCGCCTGGTCAAGTTCGAATCGCCTTCACCAATGACCTCTACGAACCCGGTGTCGTGGATCGTAACCTGACTGTCGAAAAAATTGTGATTGATGGACAAGAGTATTTGACGTCTGACCCAGCCGTCTTTTCGACAGGCGCTTGGGATCCAGCAGCGAATGCGATCGTTCAAGGATTTGGCAAAGGCGATACGCTTCACGCCAACGGCATATTTCAATTCTCTGATTCGACAGCAGTCGAGCAGATCGAATTTGCAGGTAAGACTTGGAACGTAGGGCAGGGAACTGCAACCGATCAGACGTTGGCGGTTGATGGTGCCGGTGGATTGACGATGAGTGGGATCAACGGTGAACTCTCGATTTCAACCGAATTGAATGTTGTCGGTGGTGAGATCCATCAGCTTTCGTACACCGCGGCCAGGAACATTTTGGCGGGTGAATTTTCAAGTGACTCTGGCCCTTGGGCAACGGTTGGCATCAACTACTACGATTCTGTCGGCCGATATCTCGGACAAAATCAATCAGAAGTGAATCACACAGACACGCGGACCGTCGAAAGAGACTTTCGTGTCCCAGACAATGCGGTAACTGGATATTTATGGATCTGGATGGAAGGATTTGAGGACGGCGATAACATTCCTCTTCAGATTTCCAACCTTGATTTCGAACCGGTCGATTTTTCACAAGACACCACACCTCCGACGGCGTTTTTGCCTCCGTTTACCATGACGCAGCCCAACAGTGTGGTCAGCTTTACAATCGACTTTAGTGACGATCAGCGATTGGGTCAGTATCCGACCAATGTGGTAACGATCACCAATCCTGATGGCGTGGTTGTTGATCATTACATTGCAACTGGCTTCAACGTGACGGAGACTTTTCAAACCGTGTTGTTTGAATTTCCAAGACCAGGCGGTGGCGAATTTGGGCCAAGCGATAACGGCGAATACACGGTCGTTTTGAATGACAATCTGTTGGTCGACGAAGCCGGAAATGGTGCGGCCGGACGCGAACTGGGAACGATCACTTTAGATATCGCTTCCGCTTGACAGGAAAAGCCGGCGATTTCTCAGAGGTTGCCGCGTCAAAGCTGAACTGATGGGTGATGCTTACGCTTGCGTAAGCATGCTCACGGCAAGCGTGACCGAGTGCCTCTTCTCCCATGGGGCAGCTTAATCTGGTTTCTGAGTAAGTAGTAGGCAAAGCCAGAACGAATGACAAGTTTCCTACACGAAGATCGCAACGTCCTGAATCGCCTTATCCAAAACGCATTGCGTCAGCCGAAGTTCGACCATGAATCTTCTCGCATCGATTCGTTATTTCTCGCCAACGAGTGCTTCGATGGCGGGAACTAGTTCTTGCTCAACAAATGTCTCGTTCAGTGAGCCTGTTTCCTTTAGCATCGAATCCCAGTCGATCGTTTTGCCTGCCGATTTCTCAAAATAATCGACAACCATTTTCGACCATTTGCGATGATAACTGGCTGCTCGCTCTCGCTCAGCGACGGGGAGACTGTCCAAGCCTTGCAAAAGTGCAAGGTAACACTTGGCCGTCTGACCGTAGGCGAGTTTTTCTCGCCACCCTGAAGCGGGGTCAAGAACTTCAAGAAGCTTACTCGTTAGACGTTCGGCAGTTTGCTCAGCCAACTCAAACTCGTTGTGGTTCAATGAGTGAACTGCATGGGTTTCGTACATCTCTGAAATTGATTGGTGCTTGAAAATCGTCGGGTACTCTTTGAGTAAAATCTCAAGCAACTCCAAACACTTTTCCGATTGCTTCAAACCTTCTTCGTGTTCGCCCACCATTCTCAAAGCAGTCGCATAAGCTGCGTGGCACCCGACCAAATTTCGTCGACATCCAACCCATGGCGGATTCTCGGCATACATCATGCTGAGTTGGAGGGCCATTTCACAATACGATTTTGGATGCTCTTCTCCGGTTTCAGCCACCAACAAACCGAGGCGTTTGAGCGCCAGCGCTGTCGTCTGTGTGACTCGCGCCGAAATGGCCAAGTTTGGATTTAGCTTTTCAAACTCACTCGCCATCTCTTTCCAAATCGCGACCATTTCCTTCTCTTGCTTTAACGCCATGTGGGTTCGCGTCAGTTCCCAGCTGCAAGAGAAATAGGAATCGGCGTATTTTGCAAATTGAGGGAACTGATGCTTCAATTTTCGTAATTCTGCTTGCGCTGGAAGTAGTTCATCCTGGGCCAACTGAAATTCATCATCCGCTCGTGCAATGTCTCCAGCGATTTTTCGAATGATCGCAAGCAAATACCGTGGATTGACCGAAGTTGGATCCTCAACGAGCAAAGACTCAACGACTTCCTTTGCTTTGGTCAGGGCGGTTTTTGCAGCTGGAGCATTGTTGTACCGCTTCTTTTTCGCCTCTGACAAAAACAACTTTGCTCGATTTAACTGGGCAAAACGATCATTGGCAGGAAACGAATTCAAAATTTCTCTTAGCCGGATCGCAACTGCTTCCCAGGTTTTAAGGCTTTTGCCCAAACTGATGTAATCGGCTCGATCAACCAAGCAAACCACAAGCAATTGTTTGCGTGTCTCCTCGGTGTGACCGTAACTCCCCTTTTTCTCAAGTCGGGGAATCAACTCCAACAAAATTGACTGGTATTTTTTTCCTTGATAGAGCCCGCGATAGGAAATTGCGCTGGCCATCTGGCTGTGAAAATCAAGCAGGTCTAGTTCATTGGGTGAGATCACAGTTGGATCAATCGTGTCAGCAATCTTATTGACCTCTTCGACAGTTTTTAAAGCCTGCGAAAATTTCCCAAAACTGCTTTCCAATTGAGCGAGCCGTAATTTTGCCTGTGCCGTTTCAAGCTTGATCTTATTGTCGTGCGGTTCTTCCTGAAGCAATTGTTCTTGTGCTTGAACCGTTCGCTGGACCAACTGTGTCCGCAGCTCATTGAATTTTGGATTATCACGAAGTTCATCCGCAACTTTCCCAACCATGTCATCCAAAGTAATCTGCGCCAACGCAGCATGACGCGCGGCTTTCGCAATCGCGATATTGGACTCCGACCACTTCAGCGTCGCGATGGTCAACCCAACAACCAGGCTCGCGAACGCAAACGTCAAAGCGCCAGTTAGAACAGGATTTTTTCGCGTCCAACGAGTCGCAAGCGTCATCAAGCTGGGACGACGGGCAGCAATTGGTTTCCCGTCTAGCCAAGCGTTAAGATCGTCTCGCAGATCTCCTGCCGTGGCGTATCGATCAGCGGGGCGTTGCTCAAGGCACTTGAGACAAATCGACTCAAGATCGCGGGGAATGGTGCGATCGATTGACCCCGGTGTTTGAAATTTGCTTTCTTCGATCAGCCGAATGGTGGCGAGGTGATTCGGGCCTTGGCAGGGCAATTTTCCCGTCAAAAATTGATAGAGCATTACTCCGAGCGAATAGATATCACTCGATGCGTTTACATCATTTTGGGCACGAGCCTGTTCAGGCGACATGTAGGCAGGTGTGCCAATCACCGCACCATCAATGGTCAATGTCGACTCAAGTGAATCCATCTGTTTCGCTAAACCAAAATCTGTCACCCGCAAACGGCGGCTGATCATTTCAGGCCCCTCAACGATCAACACGTTGGCAGGCTTGAGATCGCGATGGATCACGTTACGCTCGTGAGCATGATGAATCGCATCGGCGAGCTGCGCAATGATTTTGGCGGACTGCTTACGATCGATCGTTTCGTCCTGCTCATCAAACCACTGCGCCAACGTTGTGCTTTGAAAGTACTCACTGGCAATGTAAGCCACAGGACCGACCGTGCCGGCTTCGAACACACGCACGATCGATGGATGACTTAGAATCGCGGTGGCTTCGGCTTCACGACGAAATCGAACGACAGATTCATCGCAAACTAAGATTTTTGGTTTGGGAATTTTGAGCGCAACGTCACGTTTTAAAACTGGGTCGTGGGCACGAAAAACCTTGGCAAATCCACCTTCGCCAACCATTTCAATAATTTCGAATCGACCAAGCTTTTTGACTGGGGCATCAACAAAGTTATTCACCTCGTTGGATTCACGGCCGGAGTCCGTCGGTTCGTCGCCCTGAATAACTGTCGATCGACGATGATCTTGTTGGCTGATTTTTGTGTCACCGTCTTTCCG
>CAZQQR010000021.1:17642-30921 GCA_964595515.1 uncultured Pirellulaceae bacterium | reverse complement strand
TTCTTCTCGCCGTCTCCTTTGGCGTCATCACTTTTCTTGTCGCCGTCCTTGCCATCTTTTTTTCCATCATCGTCTTTGGGATCGCCTTTTTTGCCGTCGCCCTTTTTCCCGTCTCCCGACTCACCATCTTGATTGCCGGCGTCGTCTCCACTTTGATTACCATCTCCAGGCTTGGACTCTGAACCTTCTTCGCCTGCGATCTCTTTCTTTAAAGATTCTGTCTCTTTGCGAACCTCAAACTGCTTGTCAGCAACTTTGTCCAATGCCCGCAATCCTTCACCTTGATTGCGATCCGTTTCATCAATCAGTTTCTGTTGGTCTTTGATCAATCCCTGAAGCTGCTTGATCTGCCGTTCAAGGTTGTTGATCGTCTTTTCTTTATCTGCGATCTTTTCAGTTTGCTTCCGCTGTTCTTTCTGCTCTTGAATCCGCTTTTGGATACTCTCTTTCCATTTTTGAAGCTGCTTCATCTCCTCCTGCTTGGTTACTGTTTTTTCTTTTTGCTGGAGCAATAAGCGGTAGAGCGAATCCAAGTTCTGATCGACTTCTTGTTGAATGTCGTAAGCTTCCTGATACTCATCGCTATCCAAAAGCTGACGCATTTTCGCCATCTTTTTGGTAATCAATTGTTCTTTGGACTGCTGATAAGCCTCAATCAGGAGCTTGTGCCGTTTCTCATCCTTCTCTTTGATTTTGGCTGCGATGATGGTGAAACTTTTTTCAAGATCCACCATTCGCTGTTCAATCCGTTTTTGGCGAACACCCAATTCAGTCCGGGCATCTTCGTTCTGCCCAAACGCCGCTCCAGACAAGAACATTGTCAGCATCAAGCAGAAAACCAAACTCAAACGATGGCAAGTTTTCATATCAACTCCAATTTCAAACTGATGTCTCGAGAAGCACCTGTCGCCCACAAACGTGGTCTACGAATTCTGACGGACCACTAGTATTCGCAATCAAGCGGGCCGCTAGTTGTTATCAAAAATATCACTTTTATCTTCATCAAATATATTCTTGGGCTTCAGACGCTCTTTGATGTCTTCACCCTGTCTTTTGCTCTCATCCTTCAACTGCAAAAGATTATTAATAATCTGCTGATAGTCTTCTGAATCATTCATCGCATTCAGAATCTTTTTCATTTCGTCCAAAACTTGCTGGTGAACCCGAGCGGCTTGATCAGCAGCCGCAGCAAGTTTTTCCGGATCGCGAACCGACAACCGGCAGTTGTCCATGTGACGTGTTGCCATGGAAACAAGTTCCCGATCGAGACTCCGGATGGGTTTGATGATCTTTTCGTCAAACCGAGTTTCCAAACGTTGTTCCGGAGCGAGTTCATTTTCTGCTTCATGAAGCCGGTTATTGTGTACTTCTACCAAGAACTCTTCGAACCGATTCGCGATCCGATCCAAAGCCGTCCCAACGCCCTTTTGACTGCGCACTTGGCCAATTAAAGCAGCCTCTCTTTTTGAATCGAATTCTTCTTTTGCAGTCCCCGGTTCCATCCGCCGAACGGCCAACGCCTGCAAATTCGTCGCTAGTTCCATTTGGGCTTGGTATGCCTGATCGAATGCTTTTCGCTGTTCAATTTCTCGTCGCAGTAGGTCCGCACGCAACTCTTCATCCGATACAACTCGCAGCAAAAATTCCTGCGAACGACCAACCCCAGGGGTTGGCTGATTATCCAAAGCCTTAACAGAAAATCGAAAACTGGTTCCAGGCTTCAGATTCATCGGAAGCAAATCCAACAATGCGGCATCCTTGATACTTCGAATTGGAAGCCCGTCCTCCCCAACACCCAATTCACTAAAAACCAACTCTCGATGGCCAGGTTTCTCTTCTTCAACCGAAGTCTTCCAGTTCATATCAAAGGAGAGTTTCGTTAACCCATATTCGTCTGCAGACTGATAGGCGGTCGGCAAGTTAGCCCGCGCCGAAACCAAACCACTAATTCCCAGCAAACTGGCTCGAACCTTAGGGTCTTCGTCTTCCTTGATCGTGACTTTGAATTTTGACGTCCGCGTGCTTTTGAGGCCCGATTCATCGGTAAGCTCAAATTGATACTCACCTCCACGTAAGACCTGATCCTTCTGCCCGGGAATGACTAGATCAAAAGTGTTCTCAACGTCGGTCGGATTCATTGTGTACAGATCATCCTCCAACTTGATTGCAGCCTCATTCAGTGGCTTGTTCGTTGTAATCCCGACACGCAGCTTACTGCCTACCAAAACTGAATGCGGTCCGTTCCCAGACAGCGGCATTGATTTGATGCCGGTATATTCAGGCAACAACGACTGAAGTTTTAACTCGATAATATTGGGCGGCTCAACCAATTCAACATCGACCCACTCGGTCACATCATCCCCGCCACTCGCTCGGAATCGAAACGCGGACGACACGTTGTGGAACATGAACATGTGCTCGCGGCCGTCGAGTTTCCCCGTTTTTTTCATCGGATGAATCGTGCGCCCACCGGGGTTCTCAATCTCCAACGAAACGTCGACTTGGTTTTCGGTGCTTTCTTCGGTGACGATCACCAACTGACGGTGATCATTTCCACGTGGCAGAACAAGCCGGCCATTTTCTGCACCTGCGATTTCCAAATAAGTCGCCTGTGGCCACTGATCGTCCGACAACATGATATTTCGATTAAACCACGTTCCCAAAAACTCCGTTTGAGTAACGCCGAAGGCGAGCAAAGCGGACACAGCAATCCCACCCAATAACATCAGCCAGTTTTTAGAATTCTCAGTTTGATTCAGCGATTTCCCGAAATCGATCTCGCCCGCCGTTGCCAGACCTCGTTCGATCGTCGCTTGAGCAAGCTCTTGAGAAAACCCGCGGGCCTCAAGGTCTTTTTCGCCAGCCAATTGATAGCCCGAAATCAGGCTCTCGTTTAACTTGGGATTGTTGTTTTCGATTTCATAAATCAGCGCTTCGTCGTTGGGACGCAAAAGTAACGGCTTGACCACCTTCCAAACGAAATAAACAGCGACCGCAGCGACCATCACGACCAGCATCACAAGTCGCTGGGCGAAGTCCATTTTAAAAACGCGATCAAGCAGCATATCAACCGCCAAAATCCCAAGCACTATCATCAGCCATCGACTAATGCCATGCACGACCATCCAGCTAGTCAGCTTGCTTCGCAAGCCATTCAGCTTTCGCTTGACAGCCTTGGGTACTTGTTGAGTTGGATTCGCAGTTGCCATCTAAATTCGTCTATTCTTTAATCTATAAAATCATCCGTGCCGAAACGCTACAACAGCTTGTTCCACTTTCGCAAAATCCACTCAATCGAGAGCAGCAAAAACGGCAGGAAAAACACCGTCCATCGCAGGTACTGATTCACATCCCACAACGGCTTGAGTGGACTGTTAAATTCAGCCTTAGTGACCAACGTTGGAAGGTTCTCAGGGACTTTATCAAGCTGTTCCAAACGGAAATACTTGCCACCTGACTGAGTAGCGATTTCCATCAGCAACTTTTCATTCAACCAGTAGGCCCCCGATTCAGCACTAGGCGGCACAACACGAAAAGCGATTGGGTCAATCAATTTTTGGTCCGCTGTTTCCGTTCCCAAGTCAATTGTGGCTTCGAAGTTCCCAATTCGTTGAGCCACAAACGTACCCTCGTAACGGCCTTTTTGATTGGGAAGAAGTTTCAACTCTACTTTTTGAGTTCGCCCATCATCCGTTCGGATAATTGCCGTCTGAACAGGAAGCTCTGAAGGTTTGAATTTTTCGTTCAGCACCCGGCCCACCAACAGGATTCGATCTCCCAACTCAAACTCTGTTTTCTCCGTATCCACGAACCCACGCCGTGAACCTTGCAGCGATCGAGTTTCAACCAGATATCGAACGACTTGAATCCAAAATCGATCAAAGTACTGAGCCTGAACGCCGACGGGTCGCCAGCGCCATGTACCCTGGAAACCCATATACAGTACCGAACCCATTCCATATCGGCCGGCAACGAGCATCGGCTGGTTCCCGTCTTCATTGGACTGGTCGCCGTTTTCAATCAGCACACGCGCGGTCGGCTTGGACGAAATCGTTGGGAAGCTCCAGGCAACCGGCGGCATCAAAGACCAGATTTTCTGCGTCTCGCCCGCGTCACTTCGAAAACTCATCACTGGATGATCCATGTTGTGATTCACCACTAACATTTTTCCAGCCCGTGTTTCACTCGCCATGGCCAACGCTTCGACCGTGTTGATATATTCTGTATCGCCAAACCGGACTGGTAATAGTTCACGCACGCCAGCCAGTTTGTTCATCGTGACGAACTCACTGGTAAAGTGATGCCCAGCCATGTAGAGAAATCCACCCGCTTTTGATTTGCAAAAATTCTTCAGCATGTCCATCCACTCAGCATCAAACTCAGCTGGATTCGGATCCATCATGATCACAACGTTGTAGGCACTGAGTTCCTCATCGTTTTGAGGAAGCCGCGAAATTGGCTCGTTGCCTTCTTGAGGCCGAGTCTCGTCCATCGACTGCAACCAACAACTCAACGCAATCGTCTGGTCACGCTGAAGCAATTTATAAACGTGTTCGTAATCCCAACTCGGAAGCCCAGAAATCAAAAGCACCTTGATCTTCTCGTCGACCACCTCGATTTCAGAAGAGACCATCGCATTGTCTTCGGTCTCGTTTTCATCAGGGAGCGCATCAACCTGAACCGTGTAGATGTACTTTCCGGGTTCATTCAGGATATGATCAAAGTCGACCCGCATCCGGCCACCATTAGGAGGAACTTTGACCTGTTTCGATTTTACCTGAGTCGGAGCACCAAGCTTTCCACTGGATGGGTTAACTCGCTGTTGAACTAGCTCCACATCAATTTCTGAAGGCATGCCCTCATCACCAACCTGCGTCGTTTGCAAGATCGCTTCGATCTCGAACGGCTCATCAGGATAGGCTCTGTCGCGAACGTAAACTTCATTGACTGAAAGATTTTTGGGCGGACTAGGATCTCCAACACCCACAACAAAAATTGGAATACCGAGTGTTGCAGCCTTTTGAGCAATCTCGGTTGGATCTTCACTGCCGTTATGCTGTCCATCGCTGACCAACAAAATCGCCGACATACGACTGGTGTCGTTCAATGACTCACGAAGAGCCTGCCAAATATCAGTCCCAAGCCCGTTGGCTTCAAGATCGGGAATATTTTCGCGAATCAAGCCACCGTTTTTGCCATCCTCTGAATCCTCTGAATCAACGTTGCCGGCGTCTGTTTGTTTGTCATCCCCACCCTCGCTTTCGGCATCATCACTTTCCTGATCAAGCGTATCGTTGCGGACGATCGCGGGAATCACAGCAACCGGCTGATTGCCATCCGAGAAATTGACAACTCGAATCGCACCTTTGTTTCGCAATTGCTCCAGCAGTTTTGGATTCTTACGAAACGCTTCATTCACTAACGCAGACCGTTTTACCGCACCCGACTCAATTTGGTCGGCCTTAAGGCCTGTTGATTTTGCAAGCTGATCAACCTGATCACGACTACGGTATTGATCGCCACGATCAAACGAAAGCGAACTGTCTCGGAGCATCGCGATCGTTGGTTTGATCTCATTGATTTGCTGGTAAAAAATTGATGGCTTCAAAAACATCACCAGCAGTAGCAACAGTACTGTTAATCGAAGTCCCGCCATCACCAATTTCAGCGGCATTGGGCAAGTGTTGATTTCGCGGCGATACATCCAGAACACGCCAAAGCAAATCGCGGCGACCACAGCCAGCAGCACAAACACTCCCCATGATTCCGGGAGGTTTGCCCAAACCAATCTCGGCGTACCGGAAACCTCAGGATCGGTTCCAACGATCCATTCCAGCACACGATTTTTTGCCAACAAAAAACTCAATTTCAATTCCTGTATTTCTTAATCTGCGTTTTGCAAGATTCAAATTTTAATCCGACCCAAGCATATAAAGCCGGTTGGCCCCGTGCACCCAGAATCGTTCTCCATCACTGTAAAGATTCCCAACAGGTGCCTCCGTCCCCATATCTACCTGAACCTTGTTCAGGAGATTTGGAAGATACTCACCTTCAACGATTTTTGCCTTAAGATCAAAGTGATAGATACTATCTTCGACCGGCATGTAGATACCCTTGGGCGTCAACAATCCGTGCCCGAACGATTGCTTGCCTTCGAATGCCTGCTCGGCACCAAAGATCATCATGCCGGTTCCTTTTAAGTCATGAGCCGTCAAAGTCTCTGGTCCTGCGAGATACAAAACGTCGTCGTACACACCCAGCACATATTCGATTTTGTAACCAAGCGGGCTCATGTCCGTTTTCCAAATCAGCTTTCCCGAATTGCGATCAAAAGCTTCAATCACATTCGTGTCCGACGAAAGACAAATCATCTGACGGCCGTAGGGGATTACTTCGTCACTTTTCCAACCCTGAAAATTCAACCGGTTAACAGTCCAGTTGTTTCGCCGCTGGAAATCGTCTGATTTTCCGATCCGTTTGTATCGTTTGGCAAACCGAACCAATCCCGTTGCTGGATCAAGGACGAATATCACTCCCATCCCACAATTCACAAACAAGTCGCTGCCATCAATTGACAGATTAATGGCAGACCAAGCGACCGCTCCCGATTCTGGCTCGTCACATAGGAACGATTTCCAAATCGTTTTTCCTTCTTGAGCAGGATCAAGCGCATAAACAGAAATGGAACCGCCGACATTGACGGGCACAATAATCATGTTGGCAAAACCGATCGGAGCAGCCATAAAACCACCACCTTCGATCCATTTTGGATCCTCGATCACTTCTTGAGCGTTTACGGCAGCATCATCGCTGTCCTCCGCAAGTTCGCGAGGCAAAGACCATTCCAAGGATCCGTTTTCAGAGTTGTAACAAGTCAACACATTCGTCCTGGACCGCCGATAAGTCGCATTCCACTGCGGTGTTACGCGTTTAGGATTGTTACGATTTTTTCCTTCGAAGGTATAACGTCGCCCTTCAATCGCGTAAGCCTTCCCATCGTAAATCGACATCTGCTGATGAATTCGATCACCAAACAGCTGAACCTCAGCTTCCGACGATGGCTCGGGCAACGAAATCGCTCCCGCCCCGCCTGCCCCACGCCGATTGTATGCTCCGTAACTCTTACGGATCATCTGCATCATTTGAGTCGCTTCGTCGATTAGAAAACTGTTCTTCCAAACACTACGCCAACTGATGGCTGAGGTAAGAACCGTCTGAGACGCGTTGAACTCCGTCGAAGCCAACACTTTATCGCGATTCCAAACAGTCAGATCCGCGCCTGATTTAAAGTAAACCCGATCGTCCTGCAGAAGCAAATGGCCGGCCGGACGCCAACCTTTGGTTTTCCAAGCCTTAATCAAACGCTCTTCCATTGACTGGCGTGTTTTAAGAACACTCTCACCAGACGCATTGGTCCCCGTCAACATCATCCCATTGGTGTCGGCAGCTTTGATGTATTTGTTTTGCGGCTCGAAATAGTACTGCCAAACCGCCTTCAAATCGCCTTCCATCATCGAATCAGGAACGCCCACCGTCACACCATATCGTTTTGCGTTGCCCATCGGCATTAGCCAGTCACTATCAACCGACATCCGGGGGCCGGACGAATTCAGTTCACCCAACGATCTTCTAACCAGCGAAGCCTGCTCAGTGTCCGGCTTGATCGCATCCGCTTTCACCAATGAAGCCTCTGCCGATTTGACATCGCCCAAGTACGACTGACAAAGCGCAATTCGCGTGTGAACTTCTTCCAATGAAATAGTTGGATCCGGATAACTGTTGGCAATCTTTTCGAACATTCGGCGAGCACCGGTAAAATCAAACCGATCCAGGTAAATACAGCCAAGATCAAAGGCGGCCTCATCGCCAAGAGAGCTGACAAAATATTGCCGAACGATCTGGTTCAATGCAACTTCATCCGTCCTCGTGGGTGCCGACGCGAGGATTTCTTTGGCCTCTGCATCTGCCAATACTCGATAAGCATCCAAGCCATCCTCGGGAAGCGAAGCCAGAATCGATTCGACTTGTTCTACCAAAGAAAAATAGTTTGCTCCGTCGCTTGAATAAAGTGAATCACCGCTTTGATTCAAAACAGCCTGCCAAAGCTTACTCGCGACTCGATAGTTCCCGTCCTCGCGGAATCGTTCCGCCTTCTCCAAAATGCCTTCGAGATTGGGATCCGTTTTCAGAACAGCCCCCGATTCAAACCCGATCTCGGTGGAAGGTTTTTCATCCTGAGCATTTCCGGCAACAGCGCCAGCTATCCGGATCGCACCCAACTGCTGAACTTGAGCCGGCCGAAACTGTGCTTCTAACGAACTGCTCAAACCGACCATCCAACCGAAAACGATTGCGACGGACGCGAACTTCGAGACGGTCGAGACTGAATTCATAATTCCCATAGCACCCTCCTGATTATCGCTTTTTGCCCCAGAACCAACCCAAGAACTGCTCAAGCACAAGAATGCCGAACAGCAACATCAGAATTTGCGGCCAAATCTCAGTGTTTCCACCCGCCACGTTTTGGTCATTTAGCTCGTCCACCGAAATCATTTTTACCTTGTCACCAAAAAAGTCACCCTGCGTCGCAGTTGCAGGCATTCGTTTCAGCTGACTTTCTCTCGGGTCAAGATTCGCCGCAAACAGCACGCTTTCTTTTTCACCCGAGTGGCGTTTCATCTCCAGGTTATAAAACCCGCGACGCTCGATGCCCTCGAATTTGACTTGGTAGATTTCGCTCGTTTTAGCCGCATCAGAATCGTCTTCAGGTTTGGCAACGGATTCAATTTTTTCATTTTTGGGATCACGAAGTGCAACCCGGCTATCGAACGCAGAAATATCGACGGGATAGTTAATCGCCCCGGACAACTCAACCGAACTGTCTTCTCCCGATCCACCAACCAAGTAATCAATCATATCGATCATGACCGGAGGAAACGTTGGACTGCTGGGCCACATCGTCCAGTCGCCGTCGCCAGGAATCGTAAACACCATCACGTTTCCATTTCCGAGCGTTCGATCGACCATCGCTGGCGAGTTTGATTCGTCGTTGAGACGAAGAGGAACAGACACGGTCTTGCCAACCAAACCATCTGGCATCTCAGAAGTCCACCAGCTAAATACATCAACGTTGCTCAAGCTCGAAGCGTCACTGTCAACAATCACTCGAAGTGCCGGATGAATCTGAGGATCAATCTCAAAATTAACCCACTTTGCCATCGTTGGATCGCCTGCGATCGCATTCAAACCAAGCGGGGAAAGCCCGGTTCCCCCGCGATAAAACGAATCGTTGAACGTCTCGGCTCGAACGCGGTTACCTGGCATTAACACCAGAGCCCCACCATCTTCCACCCAGCTTTCCAGCGACTTGACGCGGTCCGGAGACGCTTCATCCACGTTGCAAAGAAAAATAACCTGGTAGTCAGACAGCGAAACAGTTTCCAGTTCACTAATAGTCACCACATTGTTGATCAACCCAGTGCCCGCAACACTCAAACTATTCAAGTAATGAGTTTCACTTCGCTCGGAAGAAGCCGACGGATCGCCATCGACCAACAAAACTGAAATCCCATCGATCACCCGTGACGCGAACAATCCGGAACTGTCTTCGATTAGCTGATCCGCCGCCAATCCCTCTTCGCCCAGTGATTGGCGGTCGATCTCTGCCTTGACCTTGTAACTTTTGAATCCAGTTCGGACGACTTCCTCATTAAGCAAACTATCCGATTGCTGAACCTTGGACGGAAAGACATGCCGAAAAGAAAGCTCCGCAATCTGTCCGGGTGCAAGCGAAGGGATCACCTCGTAATCCGGCTGGCCCTCGTCTACCTGCAGCAACACACGTACTTGATTGACCGTTTGCGTTCCGTAATTCGCAACCTTCACCATAAAAGGGATGACTTTGTCCGCCACCTGAAGATTCTCGGGACGAACACTGACGATCGCAAGGTTCTGGTCGTTGGCACTCCCAACATCGATCACAAACGAACCCACCGTCGATTTAGAAATCTCATTGATGATTTTATTGGGAGCCGAGTCAGTATCGGCATCCAAAGAATTGATCCAATCCTTCTCGCGCATGTCAGAATAAAAATAGCTAACGCGGCCAACATTCTCGCGCTCTCCGCTGACGTAACGTTTGACTTCTTCCAGCGAAACCGTGTAGTCCGCCGATTTGTCCGAGCACTCCAAACGCTCAATCGCCTGCGTCAACGAAGGCAACGTACTTTTTGTAAGTGGTTCATTGGACAGCAAAGGCTGGTCGGGCCGGCTGGTCAACATGACCGTCAACCAATCCTCCGTTTCCGACGATTCCGCAAACTGGCTTACTAATTCCTTGACACTGTTTTTTGCAACCTCGAAAGTCGGAATCGTTCCGTTGAGCACTCGCTGACTGTTGGAGTCATCGATCAATACTACCCGTTCCATCTTTTGCGACTGCTGCAAAAAATTGGTGACCTTTGCCGGCAAGAAAGGACGCGCGACCATAAGAGCCAACAGCAACATTGCCAAACAGCGAAGCAACAACAGAATGAAGTTCTCAAGCTGGACGCGGCGCCGATTTTTTTTGTCGGCTTGAAACAGAAAATCCATCGCCGCCCAATCGACGATCTTGAATCGACGCTTGTTCAGCAAGTGAATGAGAATCGGAGAAGCTATTGCCAGCCCTCCCATCAACATCCACGGATTCATGAACCAACTGAGCATAACTTGCCTGAATTGCCTTTAGAGTAGTTAAATCGTCAAACCGTAGAGTGACGCAAGTAAAACGAACGAGGTAAAAATTTATTAGATCAAACCAGCTTCCGCCGGGACTTGGTTCTGAAGTTCAAGTAACTGGACAGCACGCCGCCCAGTGGTTTGGAAGTATCCAACAAGACATGATCGATCCCCGCAACCGCGCAGACCTTTTTGACTTTCGTCATGTATTCTTCAACCGCTTCCATATACGAATCTCTCAACGCACGCGGTTCCGTGTGTAACTCGGCGTCCACTTCGATCCCTCTGAACAGCGTATTCTCCTGAAACGGAAACTCCAATTCATCATGATGCATCACGTGGAACACGATGACCTCGTGCCGCCTAAGCCGAAATTGGTTCAGCGAATTCCCCAACTCTTCCGGATCGAGAAACAGGTCTGAAAACAGAACCACTAACCCACGTTGACGAATCTGACTAGCCAAAGCAAGGAACGGATCACTTACGTCCGTTTTGTTCTCAGGCTCCGTCTGCTCCAATTCATGAAGCAACAATTTTAAATGAGATGGGTGCGAAGAAGCCTTCAGGTTCTTTTCGATTTGATTGCTGAACAGAACCATCCCAACCGAATCCTGTTGCTGCTGCATCATATAGCCCAAACTCGCCGCCGCAGTCGCCGCATAGTCGAACTTACTCCAGCCATCCTTTTCGCCATAACGCATCGACTTGCTACAGTCGACGATTAGATGACATTTAAGATTGGTTTCTTCTTCGTACTCTTTGATATACAGCCGGTCCGTTTTCGACCATACCTTCCAGTCGATGTGCCGCAGATCATCGCCGGGTGCATATTCACGATGAGCAGCAAACTCAATCGCGAATCCGTTGTAAGGACTTCGATGCTGGCCGGTAATAAAACCTTCGACGACCAATCTTGCCCGCACGTCCAGCTTCTTGATTTTATCAAGCGCCTTTGGATCCAGATAACGACTTCCTGAAGATTCCGACGTGGACATCAACTGACTTTTGCAAAATGACTAGTGGCAAAACACGGCGAAGCTCTCTTCGCAACAACGACTTAAACGAGATCGACTCAAAACGAAATCAACCTAGTTAGTTAAACGCTTTCGCAAGCTCAGGAGCCATCTGGTCTCCGTCGCTTCGTTCTGGAATCTCGTTCAACAACCGCTCGACAATGCTGTCCGAAGTGATCCCCGAAGACTCAGCGTTAAAGTTTGTGATCACGCGATGGCGAAGAACAGGTTTTGCGACCGCACGCAAATCATCCGTCGTCGCATAAGAACGACCTTCCAGAACAGCACGGGCTTTGGATCCCAGCAACAGGTTTTGGACACCACGGGGACCAGCCCCCCACGAGATTGATTCTTTTACAAACGCAGGACATTCGTCTTCCATGATTCGTGTCGCTCGAACCAGACGTAGCGCAAAATGAATCAGATGCGGAGCAACGGGAACTCGTCGAACAAGCTGCTGAAGCCGAATGATATCTTCACCGCTCAACACTTCTTCGACCGACGTTGAAACATCAGCCGTCGTAGTAGCGGCAATCTGATACTCCTCGTCATAAGAAGGATATTCCACAAACAGCTTGAACATGAATCGGTCTTGCTGGGCTTCGGGAAGCGTATAAGTACCTTCCTGCTCGATCGGGTTTTGAGTCGCAAGAACGAAAAATGGTTTTGGCAACTCATGCCGCTCACCACCAATCGTGACTTGCTTTTCCTGCATCGCTTCCAACAAAGCCGCCTGAGTCTTGGGAGGTGTTCGGTTAATTTCATCCGCCAAAATGATGTTGGCAAAAACCGGACCTTTGAGAAACTTAAACTCACGGGCTCCAGAGCTTTTGTCTTCCTGAATGACTTCGGTTCCGATAATGTCACTCGGCATCAAGTCCGGCGTAAACTGAATTCGACTGAAATCAAGATTGAGCGCTTTGGCGAGCGTGCTAACCATCAACGTCTTGGCCAGACCAGGAACGCCTTCGAGTAGGCAGTGGCCTTGGGCGAAAATTGAAATCATCAATTGTTCGATCACTTCGTTTTGGCCGACAATGACTTTGCCCAACTCCCGACGAACCGCTTTGTAGGACTCGCTGAGTTTTTCAAGTGACTTGATATCTTCGCCGCTCAACTCTGCTTGACCGCCAGAAACTCGATCGTTCATCTAATAATCCCGCCTGTGTATTTTGGATACCTAATTGCAGCAACATCTTGCGACTGTCAGCCGCTCTCATTGTCTCTCTTAGAAGGTTCGATTTTAACCCACGAGAGCCCAAAAGTTACATTTTCTTGACAATAAGCCTCTGTCTGTCGGAAGCTTTTTTTGACTTCGAGTTTCGCAAAATGTTTCGATATTTTGAAAAATCGACGAGAAAAACATTTTGTCGTGCGTGAATCGTCATCGACCGCGACAATCTCCAGTCGCAGCAAACCTGTTTACGTCAAAATTGGACGCGAAGTTCGACAAGTTCGAATTCACTGCCGATAGCTTTTCCGCAAAACGATCTGACGCAGCGGTCCGCCAACACGTCGGCAATGTGAAATCGTCAATGTGAAATCGT
>CAZQQR010000021.1:16210-17542 GCA_964595515.1 uncultured Pirellulaceae bacterium | reverse complement strand
CAATGTGAAATCGTCAATGTGAAATCGTTTAACGCAATAGAATTGATGCAGTAGTTAAGTGACTGGGGTTACTAAGTGACTGGGACTACACCTACACCCATCCTGTTAACTATCGACCATCTGCTCAATCGATTCGCCAGCACTGGCATTTTCGATTACCGAGAGAATGTCGAAATTCGACCATGCTGGCATCGAAGAGACAAAAGTGGTCAGCAAGACACCGCCCCGAATTACCCAGGCAAGGTAACCGACCGTTAAGAAACTTGCCGCCGAAGCCGCAATCTCCGGAACACCGATTTGCATCTGTTGCGTTAGAAATTCCTGTTTGGCCGAATCGAGATTGTCCCAGACCAAACCGGCGAACAATGTCGATTCGAACTGGGAAAGTTCCGTGCCTGCGGCAGTCTCAACAAGCCCGTAAAAATTGTCAATCGTTGCCTCAGAACTCCGGTTGTTGCTAGAGTAACGAACATCAATATTTTGATCTTCAATCAGATTGATGTCTTGAATTCGTTCAGCGACCGATTCAACTTTTTCACGCCCGATTACAAACAAACCGGCTGATGGCTGAACCCGTCCCGCTAGTGGATTGCCGGAGACCTCGATTGAATCGGAAGCTGGACCAGCGATTGAACCAACTAGTTCCTCGCTGGTCGAATTTTCTTCCTCTTCTTCAGCTACGACTTCCGCAGGTTCTGCTGGTATCGGAACAAGGGTCGCAGGAGCCACGATGGTGACCTGAGCGGATTCACTTGCAACACCATTTACCTCTACAACATATTCAAACGTTGTGTCACCATCAAAATTTGCCCCTGGCGTAAACGTCAATTCACTACCGAGCAACTCAACAAAGCCTGCGGTCGGTTGACGCGTAATGACGATCTCGAATTCCGAGCGATCGTTGTCAATGTCGATATCGTTGGCCAATAATTCGTCTTGATCGACCACGACCACACCAGACGCCAACCGAATGACGTCGTCATTGACATTGGTTTCGTCATCTACCGCTGAAATATCAATCGTGACCAAAGCAGCTTCATCCGCCGACGTGATCCCGCCTTCGTCGTCGACCGCAACATATTCAAACGAAGCCGATCCATTCCAGTCAGAATCAGCAACATAGTAAATCGTCAGCGTCTCTCCTGTCGCTAGATAGCTCTGCCCCGAAACGATTTCGGTGGTTTGCCCCGCGTCCAAATACAGTTTCCCGTTAGCCAGCGCTGTACTGATTGAGAAACTTTCAACTGTCCCATCCAGGTCGCTCCCGACCAATTCGATTGCGATCGGCGGACCGTCTTCAACACCAGAAACCGCCGCCCCGAAAACCTGCGG
>CAZQQR010000021.1:0-16110 GCA_964595515.1 uncultured Pirellulaceae bacterium | reverse complement strand
TTGCGATCGGCGGACCGTCTTCAACACCAGAAACCGCCGCCCCGAAAACCTGCGGTGCATCGTTTGCTGATTGGACGTTGATCGTAGCCGTCGCCGGCACGACGCTCTTAAGACCAAATTCGTCCGACACGGAATAGTTGAATATTGCCGTCCCGTTCCAATTGGCAGCAGGAGCAAAGTACAACTCAAGTCCACCACCAGTTGCAAGATATCCGACCATTGGACCGGCAAGCATGGTCAAGCCTGCATCCAAATACAAATCGCCATTGGACGGAAGGTTCTCAAGCACAACTTGATTGACATCACCATCGACATCAGAACCAGTCAAACTAATTGCAATCACTGCGTCGTCTTCGGCACCGCTGGCGACAACATCAGCAGCAACCGGCGCATCGTTCTCAGCAGTAATCTGCACGGTCGTCGTTGCAAAATTATTTTCGCCGCGCCCTTGGTCATCGATCACTGAATACTCAAACGTCGTATCTCCATTCCAATCTGGATCGGGAACAAAATACAGATCGAGAGCTTCACCAACCGCCGGAAACTTTTCTCCCAGCAAAACAATTTGCGTCAGTGCGAGATCCGAATAGAGAATGCCATTGGCAGGCAATGTCTCCACCACGACTTCGTCGACCGTCCCATCAATATCTGTCCCAGCCAACGTGATTGCCACGTAAGTATCATCCTCGGCACCAATTACGCTGACATTAACCGAGTCGGGAGCATCATTGACGGGCGTAACACTGATCGCCATTTCAGCAACGTCGGCACTTAGCAAAGTTCCATCATCGACCCGAAACTCAAACGTCGCATAGATAAAATCACCATTCCCTTCGCCGTTGGCGTCAGGACTTGGGACAAATCTCAATGACCCGGCATCCAATTCAGATTTTGAAACCGTCAATGGAATCTCGGCAGCAAGAACTTCGTTCGCCTCCAGAAAAAGCTTGCCGTTGTCGGGCAGTGATTCGACCACGATGCTATCCATTCCGGCGTCATCCAGATCCGAAAAACCAAAATCACCGATGGAAAATGTATAGGCAACGTCTTCCTGCGTCGTTACCTCGGAATCAACCGCATCGGGCTGAGCGATCACCTGACTGACTGCACTAAATTCCGATGTATTGGAATCCACGTCGATCGCAATCACGGAAACATTGCCGCCAACCAACCCGTCGGGCCAACCAAATGCGGGCTCAACGAGTTTGGCCTTGAATTCTCCCGTAGAAAAATTGCGCAAAAATGGATCGAGACGACCGAGGTAGATCGCACCCTCATTGTCGGCTGGAGCCGCCAAGTAGACTTCCATGTAACTATAAGTTTTCGAGACGCCGGAAACGATCAGTTCATTGGCAATAATTTTTGTTTCGCTTAAGACCGGATGATCGACTCCGATATTGCCAGCGTCGAAATCGCTTACGTCATCGTTGACGGATTCTCCATCACCACCGTTGAATTCTGAATTGGCTGGGCTGGACTCAACCAAGTCGATTGCAATTCCAGAATTTGAAAAGAACGCGTTTTGAGAAATCAGATTTTCCGTTGAAGCTGGATTCGTGTATCCACTGCTACTGGTATAACCAGCAACCACAACGACACCGGACCCTTGATTCTCTGCAATCACGTTGTGTTCAATCACGTTGTTATTACCAAACAACCGAATCCCACCTTGCTCTGTTCCTCCACCACCACCATTGTTAACGATCGTATTACTCGCAATCACAAAATCACCGAATGACCTGGCGATATCAACACCGTAGCCTCGATTGTCAACGATCAAGTTGTCAGTGATCTCAACACCGACGCTGTAATTGATATCGATACCATCGTGATTGCTTGAGGTTAACCCATTTGATCGAATTTCATTTTCACGGATCTGCCAATGGTCAGCTCCATTGGTTCCGTCGATATCGCCCTTGAGCCTGACACCCGATTTTGCTGCGAAACCAATCAGATTGTGCTCGATCAATCCATCATCCGCACGATCCACGAAAATATTGAACAGTCCATTGACGGAGTCTGTTGGATTTGAAAAAGAACCTGCTCCCGAGCCTATAAATGAATGGTGAATGTGAGCGTTTCCTGCATCCGAACCGATGACCACATTGGCCCCCTCCGACGACGACCCAAATCCATGAATGGAGATGTAAGCCAACTCAAAATCACTGGCGTTGACAACCAGCCCTTGATTGAGTGTTGCACCGCCAATTTGGTCGCGAATCTCTAACTCTGGAGCATCCAAACCATCAAGGTCCGTGTCGTCAGCCGTCCCAACAATACCATCTGCGCCAGCAGTTTCATCGAATGCAGACACTCCATCATCGGCTGTTCCAAAAACTCCATCCGCACCTGTGCCGATCACAGCGTCAGCACCCGTTCCAGTGCCCAGCGGATCGGAAACTCCATAACGAGCTGAATTAGAATTTAAAAACGTCACGCCGTCGGAAGCATACGCGCGTCCGTCGATTGTTGTTCGGGCATCAAGAATCTCAGGCAGCGCTTCGGAGACTTCGATCATCCACCAAGAATCGGTGCCTTGAATCTCGGTGGCACCCGTTCCTGGCACGAACCGCATCGCGTTTTGGTCCATGATTTCGTTGGCGTTGACGATGAACTGCCGAAGTGATCCCTGGACGCTTCGGACATTTGCCAAATCATCGTCCCGATCATCGCCGCCCGCGACATTGGTAACCACATTAAAACTGAACCCGAAATCAACGGAGCCTAAGCCGTTGGTAACCGAAAGCGGAACCGAAACCGTCGAGACATGCTCAGACGTGCTTAGCAAACTAAAATCATCAGAAACGCCCGCGTGAAGCCCGCCAAACTTCGCTCCGCCATCGCCATAAGTTTGCTCTGCCCAAACGTGCGAATCATTGCCCGGCGTGTTGAGTCCAGCACTCGCTGAAACCGTTTTGGAATTGACCACAACAAAATAATCTTGGTTGTGCTGCAATCCCGTGAATTCGTAGTTACCAAAACCGTCTGTGGTAACAGAATCAATTTCGAGATCACCGTCATCGGCGCCGGCCGGACCATCATCTCGGTAAAGTTTGACTTCAACACCGGCGACACCCGCATCAGCACCGTCTTTTTGACCGTCACCAATAACGTCTTCAAAAACCTGCCCTCTAATTTCCGTGACTGGATTAACTTCGATGTCGACTGTCGTCGTAACTAGCCCCGCCACGAATGGATCGTTGACTTCGGAGTCACTTAACGCCCGATCATAAATCTGTAATGAATCCAGAGCTCCGGTAAAACTTCGATTTCCGTTTTCAGCGACTCCCAGAAAGACGCTCCCCGCAGGGTTAATCCCATCCGCCGCAATGTCCGAAGAGGTTTCTTCAACGCCATTGATAAAAACTTTGGATCCGACACCGTGCTCGACTACCAGCGTGTACGTGTACCAAGCCGTGGGATCAAACGAAGAAACATCAATGTTGTGTTCATTGTTGTTTGAAAGAAAAGGATTGGTATCATTCCCATCAAAAATGGCTGTCTTGAGAATATTGTCAAACAGGAAAGTCGATTCTTCACCGACATAAATATTTAAACTGTTTTGAACACCGTTTGCCCCATGACTGTACAGAGACTGATATCCGTTGCCACTCAAATCATCAAGCCTGAAATCAAAGCTCAATGTAAAACTGTCGCTATAGGTGATGTCTTCGATCTCAATCAAGTCATCGCCATCGAAAAGCATAGCTCCACTAGAGGCAGTCGCACCGTCGATCGTTCCATCAGCATCGCCCACGAGATCATTTGCATTGCCATCGAGACCCCAGTAATGCTGCAGACTGCTGACAGGTTCACCAGCGGAATACGTAAAAGTGTCTGAGCCATGAAAGTCTGGATCTGGAGCGTATTCAAACGATCCATCTGAGTTGATAGTCAGTTGACCATTTTGCGGCGTGGAAGTTTCAAAAACCGACAGCCCACCTCCGCCTGAGTTGCTGTCGTTGGTGAGTACGTTCTGCGTCAACGAAGAATTTTCGTCCACCGAAAAGCTATCCGGTAAAACCGTGACCGCAAGCAAATGATTCCAAGATTCTATGATGTTCACGGAGAACACTTGAGTCGAGTCGATCGTTCCGACTTGATATTCAAGCTCCCAATCTCCTCCATGCGACTGATGGCCCGTGACATCCGAACTAGCCGCAACATCGGCATCGGTAACTTGAGAAAACCGCTCAACGAACCGCTGACCATACTCGGTTTCCGCGACGTCACATCCGTAGATCAAAATATCCGCATCGTCTGCTAAGGCTGCTTTCCAAATCGCAAACTCGGATTCGTACTGAGACAGCCTGTAAGCATCAACGATATCGCCGCCCAAATAAAGTTCACCATCGCGACCATGAGAAACAAGGTGAACGGCTGCAATTCCTTTTCGATTCTCAAGCGTAAAAGAGATCTGTTCCAACGAGTTCCTACCGGATTCAAGATAGAAAACCTCCAAAGCCCTGTTGGTCCGCTGCTCCATCAGGTCGTCGACAAGCTGCTCGTATCCCTCTACCGAGACGTCAACAAAAACCAACTCTGTCGCTGCGTACTCAAATTCCGCACCGTCAAAAGCGATGCTTAAATCCGTTTCCGCAGCAATCACGTTGTCTAAATCGTATGCGCTGATTTCATGGATTGAATTCTCGATGAGGTCAAAATTCGATTCGACACCTTCAAGAAACTCAGCGCTCGACACTTCGGGCACGCTTGAATCAGCACTGGCAACCAGTTCCAAAGGCAGTGGACCGGCACTGTACAAAACTCGATCCTCCAACGACAGCAACTCCAACGCGCTCGGAGCATCAGTGCCATCGTTGCTCAATGTATTGACAAACCAATTGCCAATACGCCGAGACAGATTGTCTATATCGGGTTTCAAGTTCGACATCGCCTGCAGTTGAAAAGTCACGTCAACACGCTGCCGCTGTGTCCGACGTCTGTTAGAAGAGATTTCTACCGAAAGACTAGCTTTTTTTCGCGTTATCGTTTTCCCTCACTTTCCTCAATGTTCGATTTAACCTTTTGTTCCACAGCAGTTAAGCAATTGGTCTCGTTGATTCAAATTTGACGATTTTGTGAATCTTGCGGGTTTGCTGAAACACGGTGCGCTTGTTCACATAACTGTCACCACGAGAGACCAAGCCAACGCAATCAACTTGGATATTCGGCTGAGTCGTGAAATAATGTGGGGCATGAGTATTGACGATCCAAACTTGGTTCAGAGGCCGGCAAAGTCGTGGCGTTCGGCGGGGCTGTCGTTTGCGACTCATATCCTGCTTGTGATCGGATTGTGTCTGTTTGGTTTCTTCCCAAGCCCCAAAGGTACCGAAGGAAAATTACGCCGAGCCGGAATTGTCCTGGCTGTTGCAGAGGCACAAGACGAGACGGAATATTTAACACAGCCAAACGAGCCCGACGATTCAGCGGAAGAGATTGTCGAAAAAAATGTCGCTGCGTTGCCGCCGCCTTCGATCTCCCAAATCTCCAACTCACAACCTTCAGACATCGAGCTTCCAGGATTTGACTCCAATGATCAGCTAACCGATGCCAACCAAATGATTGTGGGAGAGGCTGAAAACGGCCTGGATCATCAGTACGAATTGACTGCAGAAGAACTTAAAATTATTGAAAACGACCGGCGAATTTTGGCGGCGCGAATTCCCAACGGCAACCCAACGACGATCAGCGTGTTCGGAACAGGCGGGTTGCATGGCCGATCTTTTGTGTTTGTACTCGACCGTTCAAAAAGCATGGGGTCGCAAGGATTGGGCGTACTTCAGGCCGCTCGAAAAGAACTTAGCCAAGCCATCAATCAGCTTGAACCCAACCATAAATTTCAAATTGTTGGATACCACAACCAAACCGTTACAATGAAAGAACGTCGGCTATTACCGGCGACGGATGAAAACAAGAAAGCGGTAGCAAACTTCATTGGCGGACTCGCCGCATATGGTGCAACGAATCACCAAAATGGACTGATCGCTGCAGCCGGATTTCAACCTGATATCATCGTGTTGTTGACGGATGGAGGTTATCCTGATCTTCACGACGGAAAACTGAAAATGCTCGGCAAGCTTTTCCGGGGCGCTCAAGTTCATTGTGTCCAGTTCGGTCTCGGGTCAAACCAGAAAACAACCAACTTTATGATGAAGCTTGCCAATCAGAACCAAGGCACATTTCGATACATCGACGTAACTACCTGGAACAAATCCAAGAACAATGAGCTTCCAAAAAAACCATAACCTGCGACTTGCAACCATCGTTGTGCTCGCTGTCGTCGGATGTTTTAACACCCGCGATTTGCATGCCGACGAGTTCCAAGTTAGCCTCAAGAACGACGGCTCAACCATCACAGTCGAAATCGACCAATCGCAAACGATGAGTTGGACGGATGTCCTCGACAACGGAGAAATGTCGACCAGGAAAATCAGCTTTTCTAAAATTCGTCAATTGATTTTGAGCGAGTCTCCCGCCAGTGAACAAGTCGCCAACATTAAGGGACTGCTGACTCAACTCGCCGGTGACAATTGGGCAGATCGCGAAACATCGGAACAGAAACTTTCGGACTCAAAAATCGGAGGACCGTTTCGAAAACTGATCGAATCACAAGCTGATCATCCCGTTTTCGAAGTCCGTTACCGCATCGAGCGAATCCTCAGCAAACTCGATTCGCAAAGCTCACAAAACGAATCTGAGTTTGACACGCTGATAATGGCGGACGGTTCGGAACACGCCGGGGATGCTGGCGAGTTCAATTTGAAGTGTGTTTATCGCGGAAAAAAGGTTTCGTTTCAGCGAGCACAATTGTCGATGATCGCGAATTCCGCAACAAAAGTTGCCATGGCCGTTAGCGGCAAAGGGGCGGTCAAAACCGAACTGTTCCACGACCATCGCGGCGCATTTTTTCTCCCCGCTCAGACTACAGTCGATTTTGAAAAATCCCCTTCCGGGTTAGCGTTTGATGCCCGCTCAGATGTATCGGAAAAATTTGTCGCCGCCGGACTCAAAATGGGTACCGAAGTCGACGGCTTCGTTGGCATTTCAGGTTATGGGTTCAAATACGCTGGACTTCCTCCTAGTGGAAACTCAATCTGCGTGTTCGAAGAAGGAAGCAAGTACCCTCGACGTTTTCGTGGGATCATGAACTTTCAATTTTGCGTCCCGAATCAGCCGTCCGTTGCTGCTGGCGTCCACGAGTTTGGGCTGTTCATTGCCAGGGTTAATCATAGCCGAGACATGATCTTGGAAGCTTACAACGCAGACGGACAGTTGCTTGCGTGTGTCGAATCGACCGACCAACACTGCGTATTTTCAGGTGTAAAATCAAATGAGTTAATCACTCGCGTCCGTATATTATCCAACCCACACCTGTTCCGCGTCGATAGAGCCATCGACGAAGATTACGCCGTCGACAACGTTTGTTTTTCAGAACCAGTCGCCGTCAACAGCGACGTGAGCGGTTTTTCGAATCCAGAAAAAAAGACTGCCGTCACAAACCTGATCCGGCTTCGCAACGGAGACGCGATCAAGAGTAGCGATTTGAAACTATCCAGTAAAAATGCGCTGATTGCTTTGGAGAACCAGGAAATTGAGATTGGTTTAGACGAGATCGCTTCTATCCAATTTCCCAACAAACTGGATCCGCCCGACACGGCGATGTGGAAAATCATGCTGGAAGACCAAAGCATGATTCACGTTCTGCCTGACGCCAAAGGATTTACGAGCACGAGTTTTAATCAAATCAAAGCTACGAAGGACCAAATCAGCGCGTTGTGGATTTCAAAAAATCCACTCCGCTATCCGCTCAAAGGCGATTTTAAGTCAGGCCAAGAACTGCTTGTTTTTCCGACCTGTCGAATCGTTGATCGCATTCAATTCAATAACGAAGGTTTTTCGTGGGATGAGTCAGCGGTCAAACTTCAACAACCGATCTTCACTGGCAAAGAAGACCCAAAAGACGAAGAAGATCCGACGCCACCGTTCACCAATATTAAATTTACCGACCCATGGCCTGAGAACGTTCCTTCTGTCTGGTTCAATGAACCTCAGAAACGAGACGACTCTCACGGACGATTGCGGTTAACCGACGGTCAGCAATTGACCTTAGGGAAAAAGACGGCGGGGGAAAGCTCTCGGTTCCAATTTGTCAGATTTGAGGCCGAACAACTGATAATTAGTGTCGACGGAAAAACTGCTGAAGTACCATTCAACAAAGTTCTCAGTATCGAACTTCCGCAAAACAAATGACAGATTCGAAAATGGAACTCGATGTAGTTGCGGTTGGCGCACACCCGGATGATGTTGAAATTGGCTGTGGTGGAACGCTTGCCTCACTCGCAAAATCTGGCTTGAAGGTCGGCATCATCGACTTGACTGATGGCGAGCCAACTCCCAATTGCCCAGATCCGGCAATCCGAATTGCAGAAGCCCATGCCGCCGCTGAAAAGCTGGGAGTCACCAAACGTGTGATTCTGGAACTTCCCAACCGGCGACTGTTTGATACATTCGAAGCACGTGTCTTGCTTGCGACTCAGTTTCGAATCTTTCGTCCGAAAATCGTCATTGGACTTGGATCCAAAACCCCCACCGCGTCTCCAGATCATTGGCAAGCCGCTCAAATCACGGACGCGGCTTTGTTCTACAGTCGGCTTTCAAAATGGGATGAGCATTTCGATGGACATCCCGTCCACAGCATTCCCAAGCAACTGTACTACGACCTATTTTACGAAGCAGATTGGAGCGGTTCGGGACCTCGTCAATTCGTTTACGACATTACCGAAGAACTCGACACAAAAATCGAAGCCGTAAAATGTTACCGAACTCAATTCCCTCCGGAAAAAGACTACATTTTCACTCGAGTTCGTGCGATGGCCAGTGCCGTTGGCCTCTCCGCGGGTTTCGACGCCGGGGAGGTTCTGACATCCACCAAAGCGATTGGAAGTAACGACCTTTTGCGAACCTTGATGCTTGAGTAGAACTTGCACTGGTTGAACTTGGTCAGTGATTCGGTGACTCGAACTGGTTTCTCACCGCTCACGAAAACCTCACAACTTAAGCAGAACCAACGCAATCCAGTTTTAATAAACTCCAAGGCCCAGCCACGTTTAAGCCAAGCGTCGAACGAATTCCGATTCCAATTCCTTTTTTCTAAACCGCAAAACATGCCAAGCCAACGCGTTCATTTTTTAAACGAGTCGAAAATCAAGCTGTCCGGGATTCTGGACATGCCGGCTGAAGGCAAACCCGTCGCGTTCGCGATTTTCGCCCACTGCTTTACCTGCACCAAAGATCTCAAAGCCATCGTCCGGGTCAGTCGCGGACTCGCGGCGCACCAAATCGGTGTCCTTCGTTTTGACTTTACAGGACTCGGCGACAGTCAGGGAGAATTTTCGGATTCCAATTTTGAGTCAAACATTGCAGATATTGTTGCCGCTGCAAAATGGCTGGCAGACGAGCATGAAGCTCCGTCATTGTTAATTGGCATGTCACTCGGCGGCGCAGCGGCGATGGCAGCGATGGGCGCGGAAAAGCCGAATTCGCCATCGCATCCACTAGCAGGCGTCAAAGCACTCACCACGCTTGCAGCGCCTTCCTGCACAGCACACCTCGCCGAATTCCTTTTGAGAACCAACCCTGAAATCGAATCTGTTGGCTCAGGAACCGTGACAATCGGAGGACGATCGCATCTGATCAAAAACCAAATGCTGGAGAGCCTGCGAAATTTCGATCTTCAGACTGCGATCGGCAGAATTTCAATTCCGCATCTCGTTTTACATTCTCCAGAAGACGAGACCCTCGACTACCGTCACGCAACTGAGATATTTTCGCTCACAGCGGGAACCAAAGCGATGGTGACTCTCGATGGCAGTGATCATCTGCTAGTCAACCAAACTGAGGATGTCGGATTCGTTGCTGATCTGATCGCAGTTTGGTCCAAGCGGTTTATTGAACAATTGAAACTGGACTGAATCGGAACCGGCAAGCACAGCATTGCACCCGATAAAGCCTTAAAAAACTAGAGCCAAGAAAAAGGTAAAACGAGTCAAATTCGTTAACGGTTCGTGGCTTCTTTTCGCACCAACTCCCAGAACCGCGGAGAGCGGTGAAGTTTCGCGTCGACGACCGGTTCGGTTCCCGGAGATGCCATACTTTTTCCTCCCCGTCCAAACTCAGTGTATTTATCAAGACCATACTGAGTGTGGCCCTCGTGATTTACAAAGTCCGACAAGTGTTCCATTGCGGCTTCTTCGTTGTCTTGTCGACATTCCATGACCGCCAACCGCAAAAGTGCACCGTTGCGGTATCGCGCAAAACCTCTTGCTCGCAGGTAAACCTCTTTGGATTTCTCAGTATTCTCTTGGATCGTTTGATCGAGCTCTTCGAAATTGGTTTCTTCACCAGTCTTCTTTAATTCCTCTCGCTTTTTCATTGCTTCGAGCGCGAGCATGTAATGACTAGTCGCCAAAATAAAAGTAGCTCGCCCGTTGTAAGGATCGTCATCCACCAACTTTTGGAAGGAAGCATTGGCAGCGGCCCAATCTTCATTTTTTAAAGTCAGATCGGCCTCGATCCGATTCACAGAGAAGTCTTTATCGTCGACGTCCTTGCCGTCTAGCTGAGAAACGAACAACGTTAGCAGATAGAAACATCCACAAAACGCAACCAAGACACCTGCATCAAGAAAGATTCGATTCAGTTTCACTTAACGGATTACTCCCGTCTCATCATTGGACTGCTGCGGGCATCACCGCCAAACGATCTCAGACTATTCTTTTTCGCGAACTTGTTTGAAGTATTCTTGAGCATGTTCACGAGCCGTTTTTGGCAAACTGATATTCTCAAGCGGATCCGAATCCTTCGACATTGAATCGCGGATCAACTCCTTGGTTTCGCTTTGTGAACGTCCTGTCAGGTTTTTACCATCCGCGTTGCCAGTCACAACCGTTTGGCCGCGTTGAAGCTTACCTTTGACCTTGGATTTGAATGTACCAGTGTTTTCTTTTTCAAGATCACGTTTTCCGCCACCTCGCCCTTCACCTTTGGCCCAGTCCTGCCACTTGGTCTCGTCATTCGGTTGACCTTCGTTCATGCACTGCTTGCAGCCCTCGGCTAAATCTTCGAGGTCTTCAAGTGCTTCCATCTCTTCAAGTTCTTGCTGCATTTGTTCCATCTGCTGAGCAAGATCTTCCAGCGATTCGCCAGCTTCTTTCATTTGTTGCTGGGACTCCTGGTCACCATCTTTTCCTTTCTTCTGATCGCCTTTTTGTCCTTGTTTTGGCTGACCATTCTCACCCGGCTTGTTACAGTCGGCACACTTTTGAAGTTTCTCAGCCATCTTTTTCATCTGCTGCTTTTGCTGATCCTGAGCCTTCTTTTGATCAAGCTTTTGCTGAAGCTTGGCTGCCTTGTCCATGTCGCCTTGTTCGACAGCTTTCTTGATTTGATCTTCGAGCTTCTTCTTTTCCTGCTCGTGACGTTCTGCGATCTTTTTAAGTTCCTTGGCCATGTTCTCAAGGTCTTTGGCAAGCTTCTTTCGCTCAATGTCGTTGAGCTTGCCTTCCTTAAGTTTGTCCGCCAACTCTTTAATCGCTTTGACGGCTTCTTTCATATCGCCTTTGCTCATCGCTTCGGCCAGCTCTTTGGCGGGTCCTGAACCCGCGTCTTTTAGCTTGTTAAGATTTTCTTTAAGTTCTTTGCTGCTTCCCAACTCTTTACGTCGGTCGGCAATCTGTTTCTTGATGTCGTTCAATTTGACGAGCGCATCTTTCTTGCTTTGATTCTCGTCATCCAAAAGCTTGTCCAACTGCTTTTCAAGCGGCTTAAGGTTCTTTGCATCCTTTAGACCTTTGGCGATCATTTCTTTTCGCCGTTCTTCGATCTTCTTTTTGAATTCTTTGACCGCAACCTGTACTTGTTTCTTGTTGATTGCATCTGGCTCGAGGGCAACGACTCGCTGCTGCGCGTTCGGAGTAAACATCATCGCAACCAAAACAAAGATCGGCAGCAACGGCAACAACGCTCGCCAGGAAGGCTTAAACTGAAACTCATCACGGACGTCGATCGTTTCCGCTCGGCTTTCAGCATCTTCAATCAACGCCTGACCAACATTTGTGCTGGCGGTTTTATCATCAAGCGACATCGCGCTAGACAAACGCTCTTTTAATCCAAAACGTTTGTCGACTTCGACAGCCACATCCAGGTGCGATGCAAGACTTCGGTAGGTTAAAAAAGCGGTAACAAGAAACGCCAGTACCGCTCCGCCAATAATCCAGGAATAAGTCCAAGCGTCTTGGTTGTCCTGAGTCTTCAAAAAATCCAAATACCAGATCTTCGGAATCGCCATTCCAATCGCTGCCAGGCAAAGCCCTGCGAAGGCAGCCCAAACGAGAATCGAAAAGAATTTGCCCGTCATCAATCTTCGACGTGCCCGGGTGACTTGTTTCTCGATCGTATTCATTTCAAACTCCCATCATGAAAAGGCAAATCAGCAAACCCAAATTCAATCGGTGCAGCGACAAAGGTCTAACTGTATCTATACACGTTTGACCGCCCGTAAGATTCGCGGAAATTCGACTTCTGTACAATTTCTCGACCGAATCGGCTTTATCATCCGTCTATTCGATATATCGGTCCATTATAGGGATCGATTTTCGTACAATGCTATCGCGAATCCAAAGTCAGACCGAAAAAGCTGACTTATCCTTGGTTTAGCGTTACACAAATGCAGTGACAGCGGTCGGCTTGTTAGACATCCTGCAGACTGACTGGCTTTTTCGACTTAGAAATCCCATGATTTCGCAAACACAAGGCAACAGCTGAATCTTATGAGCCAGCTTGAATCCAATTTGAAATCACCTCGGGTCACTGCGTCTAAGGCAAATCTGCCCACCTTCTACGATCATCCCACTGCCGACGTTGTGATCTTTGATGGCAAGTGCAATTTTTGCATTGGTCAGGTCAAGAATCTGAAATGGTTTGATGGGCGGAAACGATTGGCGTTCGTGTCGCTACACGATGATTGGGTCGCAAACAACATTTCTGATCTCAGCCACGATCAATTGATGGACCAAATGTACGTTGTTCCAAATCTGGCAACTGGTTTGTCCAACCAACGGTTAGGTGGAGCGGAAGCCATTCGCTACCTGACGCGCCGATTGCCCAAGCTCTGGATTTTTGCCCCACTGCTGCACATCCCATTTTCTATGCCGGTCTGGCAATGGGCCTATCGACAGGTGGCGAAACGTCGATACAAGATCGCTGGAAAACAAGGCGAAGGCTGCGACCCTGACGGCACCTGCAACTTGCACTACAAAGATTAAATTCGCTAACCAACTGCCATAACGAATCGTCAAAACAATATCCAACACGATTGCTTAGCCGCATTACTAAACAAATTGCCTAAACGAATTGCCAAATCAATAAAGCCAACAAGAAACCGACGACGGAAACGACTGTCGAAATCACCGTCCAAGTTTGCAACGTTTGTTTCTCCGTCATGCACATGTAACGACTGACCAGCCAGAAACCACTGTCGTTAACATGAGAACACGTTGACGCTCCAGCCGCGATCGCAACGACCACCAACGCCAACTGCTGCTGCGAAAGCCCTTCCGTCACGCTCGCCATCAACCCTGCCGCCGTCACCATCGCGACCGTTGCTGAGCCTTGGGCGACTCGAACGAAAACCGCGAACAGATAGGCCAGCACCAAAACAGGAATCCCCCATTCCTGACACGCATCCCGCAGCGCGTCACTGACCCCACTCGCGCCCATGATGCCCTTAAACACGCCGCCGGCTCCGGTAATCAAAATGATAATGCCTGCTGGGCCAAGCGCCTTGGTTGTCACATCCATCAAAACAGATTTGTCGTATCCGCGCCCGTAGCCCAAATAAAACAATGCTCCGAGTGTTGCCAACAACAAAGCAATCACCGGATGACCAACGAACAATACGACTTTGGAAGCAATCGAAGACTCAGAAATCCTCTCCTTAACCTCCGCCTCATAAGCCTTCTTTCTGGCATCAGGATCTTTCTGATCTTCGGCGCTCAATGATCTCACGATCTCCGCTCGCTGAATTCCAGAGACGGCATTTTCTTTGGCGATCGTCCCGGCCAAAATAAGTGCGATGGGCAGCGCGATTAACAACAATATCGAAGTCAGGCTCGGTAGGTTCCCGGATTCTTCTTCACCCGGATCGGCAAAATCTTCCGGTGGAGGGATATAAAGTTTTTCCGCCATCCGTTTGGGCAACAGGATCCCTCCTACTACCGCCGTTGGAAATCCGACGAGGCAACCAAACAGGATCACCCAGCCCAAACCAACGCCCAACTCAAACGCAACATAAACCGGCCCGGGCGTCGGAGGCACAAACGCATGTGTCACCATCAATCCAGCCAGCAGCGGCAACCCAAACGCCAAAATCGACTTGCCCGTTTTTTGAGCCAGCGCGTAAATGATCGGCGCGATGATCACCAACGCAACATCGAGAAAAACGGGAATCGAAATGATAAACCCGGTTACAACCATCGCCCACGAAGCGCGTTTTTCGCCAAAGATCTTCAACAATGAACGAGCAAGACTTTGAGCACCGCCTGAATGCTCTAGCAAAGAACCAAAAATCGCACCCAGTCCAATGATGGTCGCGATGAAACCTAAACTCGATCCCATTCCGTCCTGAATTTTTTGACCAATCGTCGCCAATTCAAGCTCGCCGACACCGGTCAACTCTTTGGAAGACCCAATCGCCACAAACAAACTGGCGAGAATCAAAGCCAGGAAGGCCTGCATCTTTAGTTTCAGAATTAGAAACAAAAGAACAATCACCGCCAGCACGAGCAAGGTTAAGAGATAGCCCAACGAAAGTTTCGGAACCTCGGCAGAAGCTTGCCAGCCAATCAAACACAGGTTTTGAATCATCAAGTTCACTTAACAACCTTCAGAACTTTGAACCGGGAAACTTGCACATCAGACGCCATCCATTAAATTCAACACGCCATGATAAAGCTCTTTCGCAACCAAGACGACTACATTGCCCAAAAATTAGACGCAGCATTTCGGCTGATTGATTTTTCTTTTGACGAACTATTCCAGTCAGCGGAACCTGCGTCGTTTCTCGAAGAGCAAATTGTTCGCTCGAGTGAGGTAGTTCCGTTTGAAGAGAACACGATCCTTGAAACCCATTGGCTTCCGCCGATTGGACAACAGGAAATATGGGCGGCCGGTGTGACCTACTATCGCAGCCGTTCGGCCAGGATGGAAGAAAGTGAGCAATCCGGCGGAGATCATTTTTACGATCTCGTCTACGAAGCTCCGCGACCTGAGTTGTTTTTCAAAGCGACGGCTGCCAGAGCTCGAGGGCACCTTGCCCCAGTCCGAACTCGCCAAGATTCCGATTGGGACGTCCCGGAACCCGAACTTACATTGGCACTCAATTCTGCGGGAAACATTTTTGGATACACCATTGGCAACGACATGAGTTCTCGCTCAATCGAAGGCGAAAACCCGCTTTACTTACCCCAAGCAAAAATCTATCGCGGCTCGTGCGCAATTGGTCCTTGCCTGTTGGTCGCCGACTCCATCCAATCCGACACCAGAATCGCGATCACGATTGAGCGAAACAAGCAACAGGTTTTCAGCGGTGAAACAAAGGTCTCACAGATCAAACGCGAATTCAGCGAACTTGCAGAGTACCTTTTTCGCGAGAATGAGTTTTCATCCGGGGCCTATTTGATGACCGGGACCGGCGTCGTTCCCGGCAATGATTTCACGCTTCAATCAGGCGACATCATCAGGATCACGATCGACGAAATCGGAACACTCACTAATTATGTTGAGTAGCAGTGACCAAACTTGAAACTGTCACACCTACTACTACTGACTGACAACAACCAGCTTTCGAGCTACCTAGTCACGGAGTGACGACAGGTTCCAGCCCCGGAATGAATTCCGGGGTACAGCATCCCCACAAAAAAGGAGTCACGGAGTGACGGCTTTACGATTCTTGTTGTAGCAACCATTCTTACCAAGTGACGGCATTTCATTCACCTCAACCAACAACCAACAACCAACTTTCGAGCTACTTAGTCACGGAGTGACGGCAGG
>CAZQQR010000020.1:22511-32022 GCA_964595515.1 uncultured Pirellulaceae bacterium | reverse complement strand
ATCACGGTTGGTGGCGATGCTTGTTTTGATTCAGTGGCTGGTTCAATCACGCTTGATCAATTAGCAGTGACCGGTTCGATAGGTTTGGACGCTGCTGCCAACGCAACGGTCGTGAACACGACGGCGGTTGATTTGAAGGCTTCGACGGTTGGCGGGAGCCTAGATGTAACAGCGACGACCGGAGATATTACCGATAGCGGAACAATCACGGTTGGTGGCGATGCATGCTTCAATGCTGCAAATGATATTACGCTTGATCAACTAGCTGTTGTTGGTTCGATCGGATTGATCGGAGTGAACGCCACGATCGTGAATGCGACGGCCATCGATTTCAAGACAACGTCGCTTTCAGGCAATCTGGACGCAACGGCAACGACGGGGGCAATCACTCAGTCGGATTCAATCGAAGTTGCTGGAACAAGCAATTTTGTGACCGCCGCCGATTTGGTTTGTCTGACGGGCGACAATGACTTTGGTGGTGCGGTCAGCGCGACCGGGACGACGGTTGAAATTGTTGATCGAAACGATTTGACGATCGGAACGATCACTGGAGCAGTCGACGACTTGTTCTTCCGTGCTGGTGCTGGGGGGCTTGGGGCACTCGATATTTCCGATAATTTAACGGTCACGGGCGCTGCTGGGCAGATTTTGTTGCAGGCAGCAAGCGGAGTGACTCAGGCCGCTGGGACTGTTGTTACCGCACCTCAATTGCTGCTGGGTGGCGATGCGGCCGGCGAGGGTTCTGGCACTTTTAATTTGAACGGTGCCAATTTGGTTGATCGTCTGGCGGCGCAACTTCAAAACGATCTTGTGTTTGTCAATGCTCAGTCGGTCGAGATCGCAGACCTGGATTACAGTTCGGCTTGCGGAACTGCAGAGGCAATTTGTGGACTCAATATTGGCGGAAATCTTGAGACAACGATAACGGGAGCGATTTCTCAAACGGCTGCGATTGTCGTTCAAGGAACATCTGATATTCGGGCAACCGAAACGATCTGTTTGACGGGCGCCGACTGCGACGGCGATGGTTTAAATGACAACGATTTTGTTGGCGTCGTGAATGCTGCCGGTACGACTGTCGAAATTGTAGATCGCAATGATTTGATCGCGGGCACGATCACTGCGGTGGATGATGTATTTCTTCGTTCGGGCGACAATGGCCTGGGGGCAATAACGCTAACGGGCAATGTGACGACGACCATTGCGACTGGGCAGGTGCTCTTGCAGTCGGATAGCGGTGTGACGCAGACGGCAGGAGTCGTTTCGACCAGCGAGTTGTTGCTTGGGGGCGATTTGGCTGACGAAGGCAGCGGGGTATTCGATCTTTCGCAAGCCAATCAAGTCGGGCAATTGGCTGCTGACCTTCAAAGCGATCTTGTTTTCAATAATGTTCAGTCTCTGGAGATCGCGGATTTAGTCTATGTTTCGGTTTGCGGGACGACAGAAGCAATCTGCGGACTGAGGGTCGTTGGTAATTTGGATTTGGACGTTGTCGGGGCTTTGACGCAGTCAGCTTCGATCTTGGTTCAAGGGGATTCGACGATCGATGCGACTCAAGAAGTCTGCTTGACCGGCGGTGACTGCGATGGCGATGGTCTCAACGATAACGATTTTGTTGGAACGGTATCAGCGACAGGGTCGACGGTCGAAATTGTTGACCGTAACGCGTTGGTCGTCGGAGATGTTGTTGCCACTGATGATGTGTTTTTGCGATCAGGCGACAACGGATCCGGAGCGTTAACGTTGGACGGTGACGTGACGACGACTTCGGCCACCGGGCAAGTCTTGTTGCAGTCTGACAGCGGTGCGACGCAATCAGCTGGAAGTGTGATAACGGCCAACGATCTATTGGTTGGAGGTGATGCCGCTGACGAAGGCACCGGAGTCTTTGATTTAAGCGGCAACAACGTTGTCAACAATCTCGCGGCCAATGTCGTTGGTGAGTTGAGGTTGGATAATACGATTGCGATTGTTGTCGACAGTTTAAGCTATTCATCAGCTTGTTTGACGACCGAAGCGATCAATGGTGTCACGGCAACCGACAAAATTAGAATCGAAGCGAGCGGAATTACGCTCAATCAAGCGGTGACTTCAGACACGGTATTTCTGGTCAGTGACAATGGGGTAACGCAGAATGCAAATGGAGTTATCACGTCCACGAATCTGATGCTCCAAGGAATGGGTTCGTTTGGTTTGGATAACGCGAACAACGATACGGATTTCCTCGCGGCAGATATTGTTGGATCGCTGGATTATTTTGATGTGGATGAAGTCACGGTTGCGACCCTGACGTGTGATGGAGAGACCATTTGCGGTTTGGGGATTACTGGTGATCTCAATCTAACGACAAATAATGGCGATCTTTTTCAGAATGCGGATGCTGCAGTCATCGTTGGTGGAAACACGATCCTCGATGTAGGCACGGGCAATATCTGCCTGACTGGAGGTGACTGCAACGGTGATGGAATCAATGACAACTTGTTTGGTGGAACGTTGACATTGGTTGCCGCTGGTGACGTTGTGATTGCTGAGAATGATGATATCTCGATCGACAGTGTTAGCGGTGGTGGAAGTTACCGGTTCATTGGAAACAACATTCAAATCAACACAGCGATTGTTGGAAATCAACTATTGCTCGAAGCGAGTAATGGTGTCGACTACAACGGCAACCTCATTGATGTCACGGATTTAATGTTGGTTGGGGCAGGCACGTTTGATTTTGGAGTCGGAGGTGAGACGGCGAATTCGATCGATAACCTCGCTGCCGACATCGATGGCGACCTGAACTTGATCAATTCAACTGCGATCGACATCGGCAATTTGACGTTCGTTTCGGTTTGTGGCAACGTCACTGTCTGTGGTGTCAATATTGATGCTGGCGGCGGATTGGCTGGAAATCTAGAGCTTCGGATTTTGGATGCGGACCTAACGCAGTCAGCTTCGATCGCGGTTGAGGGAACCAGTTTTATTGATGTTGGTGCCGGGGATATTTGCTTGACCGGCGCAGACTGCGATGGCGATGGAATCAACGACAATGATTTTGTTGGTCAAGTCGATGCGGTCGGCAGCACCGTCGAGTTGGTTGATCGAAATGCCTTGACGGTTGGAAACGTTGCTGCAGTCGATGATATTTTCTTGCGAGCAGGTGATGGTGATGGTGATTCGGGATCGCTGAGTATCAATGGCGATCTGACAACGAATCAAGCTACCGGTCAGGTATTGTTGCAAAGCGACGTTTCGATCACTCAGAATGCGGCCAGTGTGGTGACGGCAAACGATTTGCTGATTGGTAGTTCTACTATCACCGAAGTCCAACCAATTGATGCGATCTTGGGTGGCCAGAACAGCGTGAATAACTTGGCTGTTCGATTGGATGGAGATCTAACGTTTTCTAATACGATCGATTTGAACGTTGGAGATTTGGCTTACAGTTCGGCGTGTGGGACTGCAGAAGCAATTTGTGGAATTGAACTCTTGGGTGGCGGCAATCTAAATCTGACATTGGCAAATGCTTCGCTTTCACAAACTGCCGCCGTTGTTGTCGATGGGACCACCATCATTGATGTTGGAACGGGTGATGTCTGTTTGACGGGCGGCGATTGTGATGGCGACGGACTAAACGACAACGACTTTGTTGGACTAGTCACAGCAACAGGGAACACGGTTGAGCTAGTCGATATCAACGATTTAAATGTCGGCGATATTAATGCAGTTGACGATATCTATTTGCGAGCTGGCGATGGGGCAACCACGGGGACGCTGACCATTGACGGCAATTTGGTGACTGACCAAAACACCGGCCAGGTTTTGCTTCAAAGCGATACAGCCATCAACCAGAATGCCGCGGCCAGCGTTATAACGGCCAATGACCTGTTGATCGGAAGCCAGACGGTCACGGACGTTCAGGCGGCAACTGCTGATTTGAGCGGTCAAAATAGCGTCAACAATGTTGCGGCGCGGTTGGATGCTGATCTCACGTTACTCAATACTCGCAATTTGAATATTGGCGATCTCAGTTATGCTTCTGCGTGTGGGACGACGGAAGCAATCTGTGGCATTGAGCTGCTGAGCGGTGGAAACTTTGATCTGACTCTTTTAAATAATTCACTGTCTCAGTCGGCGGCCATCATCGTGACCGGGACGACTGAGATTGACGCGGGAACCGGCATCGTTTGTTTGACCGGCGCGGACTGCGATGGTGATGGAATCAACGACAATGATTTCGTGGGCCAAGTCGACGTGGTTGGAGCAACGGTCGAATTGGTGGACCGAAATGATTTAACCGTTGGGAATATTGTTGCGGTTGATGATGTTTACTTGCGAGCCGGCGACGGTGCGACCGGGACGCTGACAATCAACGGCAATTTGACGACCGACCAAGCTGCAGGCCAAATCTTGTTGCAGAGCGATAGTGGGATTGTCCAAGCGGCGACCAGTATTATTACAGCCAACGATCTGCTGGTTGGAAGTCCGGTTGTTGCGGACGCCCAAACTGGCAACGTTTTGTTGATCGGTCAAAATTCGGTGAATCGGTTTGCTGCTGGTTTGAATGCGGATCTCACGTTGGTGAACACGCGTGATCTTGAAATTGCGGAACTGGATTATCAGTCCGCTTGTTTGACTTCTGAAACGATTTGCGGTGTCGAGCTTAGCCCCAATGGCGATCTCAATTTGACGCTGGTTGATGCTTCATTGACACAATCTGCGGCAGTCATTGTTGGTGGTAACACTCAACTCGACGTCGGTTCGGGCACGATTTGCTTAACGGGCGCCGACTGCGATGGCGATGGAATCAACGACAACGATTTCGTTGGCCAAGTGGATGCGGTCGGAGCCACGATCGAATTGGTCGATCGAAACGATCTGACGGTTGGCAATATTCTAGCTGTTGATGATGTGTTCTTGCGGGCGGGAGACGGTGCGACCGGAACCTTGACGATTAATGGTGATGTGACAACCGATCAGTTAACTGGGCAAGTGTTACTGCAGAGCGATACTGCGATTGTTCAGAATGCAGCCAGCGTGATCACAGCCAATGAGTTGTTGGTCGGTAGTGCTTTGGATGCGGATACTCGCGGCGGAAGCACGAGTTTGATTGGTCAAAATCAAGTCAACCAAATCGCGGTTGGCTTGGATAACGATTTCACTTTCACAAATACTCGCGATCTAAATGTTGGCGATCTAAGCTACGATTCTGCTTGCGGGACCACAGAAGCAATATGTGGAATTGAATTGTTGGCTGGTGGCTCACTTGAATTGAACCTTGCTGATGTCTCGCTGACACAAACAGCTTCTGTGATTGTTTCAGGGACGACTGAGATTGATGCCGGAGCAGGAACGATTTGTCTGACTGGTGCAGACTGCGATGGTGACGGCGTTAATGACAACGATTTTGTTGGGCAAGTCGACGCAATTGGTAGCACCGTCGAATTGGTGGATCGGAATGCTCTTACAGTTGGTGACATTGTCGCGGTTGATGATATCTACTTGCGAGCTGGTGACGGTGGTGCGGGAGCACTTGCCATCAACGGTGCACTGACGACCGATCAGGTCTCAGGTCAAGTATTATTGCAAAGCGATACGTCGATCGTTCAGAACGCGGCGAGCGTGATCACGGCGAACGATTTGTTGGTAGGAAGCAGTACGATCGCCGATGTCCAATCCGGCAATGCGATTCTGATCGGCCAAAACTCTGTCAACAATATTGCGGCTCGATTGAATGCGGATTTAGCGATCGTGAACACGTTAGATTTGACAATCGCGGATCTGACTTACGATTCAAGCTGTGACACGAACGAGTCAATCTGTGGAATTGAACTGCGATCCGGCGGCAGCCTCGATGTTACTTTGGTCGACGCCTCTTTGGATCAGTCCGCTGCTGTGATCGTTGAAGGCACGACTCAGATAGATGCAGGCGATGGCACGATTTGTCTAACGGGTGGTGACTGCGATGGTGATGGAATCAATGACAACGATTTCGTCGGTCAGGTCGATGCAATTGGAACAACGGTCGAGCTCGTCGATCGGAACGCGTTGACGGTTGGTGATATTACGTCTGTCGACGATATCTACTTGCGAGCTGGCGATGGCGATTCCGGCGCGTTAACCATCAATGGAGATTTAACGACGAATCAAGCGACGGGCCAAGTGTTGCTTCAAAGCGATACAGCGATCAACCAAAACGCCGCGGCAAGCGTGATTACGGCGAACGATTTGTTGGTTGGAAGTGATTCGATCGGCGATGCTCAAACAGGAAGCGCGACGCTTGATGGGCAAAATAGTGTGAATCGCTTGGCAGCTCGGTTGGATGCGAGCCTGTCACTTACGAACACGATTGACTTGGAGATCGCAGACCTGGATTACAACTCGGTTTGCGGGACAACAGAAGCGATCTGCGGCGTTGACCTGCAGTCCGGCGGCGATTTCCGTTTGACGTTGGTTGATGCTTCCCTGACTCAGACCGCTGCTGTGATCGTCACGGGAGCAAGCCAATTTGATGCCGGAACGGGCACGATTTGTTTGACTGGAGCCGATTGTGATGGCGATGGTTTGAACGACAACGATTTTGTTGGACAGGTCGTAGCTACTGGAAGCACCGTCGAGTTGGTCGATATCAACGATCTGAATGTTGGTGACATTCTTGCTGTTGATGATATCTATCTGCGGGCTGGCGATGTTGCTGCCGGTACGCTGACGATCGACGGGAATTTAACAACGAACCAAGCGACTGGTCAGGTGTTGCTGCAAAGTGACACAGCGATCAACCAGAACGCTGCGACGAGTGTGATCACGGCCAACGACTTGTTGATCGGTAGTGAAACTATCGCTGATGTTCAAACGGGAAGCGCTTCGCTTGACGGAGCCAACTCTGTCAATCGAATTGCTGCAAGATTGGACAATGATCTTTCGGTCACGAATGTGATTGATTTGGAAGTCGCAGATTTGAATTACGATTCGGCTTGCGGGACGACCGAAGCAATTTGCGGTATCGAACTTCAGGCTGGTGGAAATTTAAGTCTGGTATTAAGTGACGCTTCGCTTAGTCAGACTGCAGCAGTCATCGTGTCGGGAACAACCGATATTGCCGTTGGGGCCGGCGATATTTGTTTGACGGGCGGTGATTGCACAGGCGACGGACTGAATGACAACGACTTTGTTGGTTTGGTGACTGCTTCTGGGAATACGATTGAACTGGTCGATATCAATGATCTGACGACTGGAAATATCTTAGGTGTTCAAGACGTATTCTTGCGAGCTGGCGATGGTTTGGCGAGCGGAACGTTGACGTTGAGCGGAGATGTAACCGTCAATCAAGGATTCGGTCAGGTACTGTTGCAGAGTGATACCGCGGTCGCGCAAAACGCCGCAACCAGCGTTATTACTGCGAATCAATTGATGCTTGGTGGCAACGATGCCGACGAAGCGACTGGTTTGTATTCGTTGGTTGGCGAAAACGAAGTCGATCGGTTGGCTGGAAATCTCTTTGACGGCTCGATTCAATTTGTGAACGGGCGAAACTTGACAATCGAGGCTCTCAGCTACACATCAGTTTGCAGCACCGCCGAAGCGTTCACGGAGCTTCGAACTCAAGGAGATGACGCGCTGCAATCTGAGATCGTGCTTGACTCGCAATTGGCACAATCTATCCAAGCCGACGGTCGTTACAACGACGGATTCGATGAGTTCTTGAATTCAGATGGTGGTGGGATTTCAGATATCGGGATCGCAATCGACAACGAAGGAAGTGTTGAGAACAACGTTGCCGTGACGGCAGAGCAAGGCGATATTCTGATTCAAACTCACGCTGCGGATCCTTTGTTGGTTGCGGATGACATTACCGTTAACGAAACGATTCAAGTCAACCAAAACGCAAACAACATTCTGATTGTGGCTGGTGGTGATCTCGAATTGAACGGGCCATTGGTTCGCGGTACCGAAGGGTTGGTCTTGTTCGAGACGAACATCAATGCCGGGACGCCGACGGTTGAATTTCCTGATGGCGTGCTCGTTTTGGATCCGGGTTCGATCAGTGTGGAAAACGCGATCGTTGATGCAACAACTTTGACGCAAGATGTTGAGTACATTTTTGCTCAATTGACGGAGCAGATGTTTACGACCTCCGTTTTCTGGGGGATTGATCTGGCGGCCTACGATGGGACGACTTTGGTTCCAGATTTTGCGATCTTTGACTCGATGGATGTGACGACTCTGGGTGAGTTTGAAAACTTGTTGTTCAGTGCCATGGTGGATGCTGGATTTGAGTCAAAGTCGTTCTACGCCGATCCTTTCGCTGGAGGAATCGCTTCACAGGTTACCAGTCAGGAAATTGGCAATACGTTTGATAATTCAGGTACGGTCAATGACAGCGGTGTTCCAACGGCTGCGTTCACTCGGTCGTTCTTGCGGGACAACCCTGAATTTAGAAACGTGATGTTCGTATTCAACGATGCTCAGATCAATATTTTTGAAGGAGCAAGTGATAACAACGCGAACGGAGTTGCGGACGATTTGGTTGATCTGAATGTCGCCGTTGAAGATTTCCAGGGACTTGCCAGAATCGGGCAGCCGCCAGTCGTTGAGGTGCAACGAACCGAATTCCAAGTACCAGAACGAGTTGAGATTACCAATACCGCAACGACTGAGTTCTTTGATACGGTCGTTACCGACGAGTCGCCTTTGTTGGTTCAAACGGTACGAGAGAGCTTCTTTGTTGTTGTTTACTTCGAAAGTCAATACGAAGCCGATTTGTTCGAAAGTCGTTTTGAAGATCTAGCGGATGACGAATCAGGTGAAAATGATTTTGACATCATCAAAGAAAAGATCCTTCAAAAAGCCGGCTTGGAATATTTGCAGTGGGAATCGGAAGACGGAAACAATTCTCTCGACGCCAACCAGATTCGCGAGATTCTTGAGCGAGCGGTGTTGGATCTTGGCGAAGATGAAGAGTGGATCGACAAGTATGAAAACTGGCTGAAGGAACAAGATCAAGACAGCAAGAGCCCGCCAAACGTTCCTCGCGGTGTGTTCAAAATCATCGAGGTCGATAACGGCAAAGCTGTGATTCAGGGTGACGATGTCGATCGACGATTTGTGCCTGAGCCAGAAGAAGATTCTGAGCCAGAGCAACAGCCGTCTGATGACATCAAGAACGATAATTCGTCCTATACGCCAGAGTCGATTGAAACAAACCGCGTGGCACGCTGGGAAGCGATGTTGGGCGGCGACTCAGTTCCAGCGAAAAACGCGATGGTGGATTTTGAAGCAGCGCCAATCAGTGGGGTGGCTTCGGCGGTTGGATCGAGTTTAAGTGCGGGCTTGGCAGCAATGCTTTGTCGTCAAAATTCGGCCACCAAACAAACAGCACGTGACGAAATTGAATCGTTGAGCCAGTGCAAAGCTGAAAACCCGGAGCGAAACGTTTTCTCAAAAGCGTCCAGGTTCAAACGGCGAAATGAGTTTGTCGCGACGGACGAGAAATCGGCAGAGTAGTAGTCCCAGACGTTTAGAAATA
>CAZQQR010000020.1:20376-22411 GCA_964595515.1 uncultured Pirellulaceae bacterium | reverse complement strand
TTAGAAATAGATTCTTAAAAACAAATCACTTTTTAGTACCGGGCGTTTGCCCAAACCAAGAGTAGCATCATGGCAAAGAATTTGAAATGTTCCGATTGTGGTCAGGAACTTGTAAACGGCGTGTGCGTGAACGACGATTGCGTGCAAGAAATTCCATCTGCGTATGGGAGTTTGATTCCGGAAGATTTCACATCGCTTGACCCGACTCAGATCGTTGACTTTACCGGCACGATTGGGGTTTCGCCCAGCGATGGAGACCCGGATTTCGCGCAAAACTCAATTGATGCCGATGCAGACAGCGCGCAAACGCGGATGGTGGATGATGATTTTTATCGTCAGATTCAAACGTTTTTCCCTGCGGGCAGTGGAAGCGGTAGCAGCAGCGCGTCTGGATTGTCGGACGATGTTCGCAACCGCGACCAGTCTCAATCCCTCAGTGTCCGCGGAGTCCGTGATTCACTTTCGATTGAAGAGTTTGTGCCTCCGGTTCGCGATATCCGTTTTCCTTCCGATACGGCTTCGCTAGAAGACATCAAGAAACAGGATTCGGAATCGCTCGAAGGCGAAGAATATCGAATCAGTGACAAGCTTGGTGAAGGTGGCTACGGGATCGTTTTTGAAGCCAATCAAACGGCTCTCAATCGTCCGGTCGCTGTAAAAGTACTCAAACCAAAACGCAAAAAGCCGGGCTCTAAAGCTCCCAGTCGCACAGGCACGGGAACGGGCGAACTTCAACGGCGCCGTGACCAGTTTTTGCACGAAGCGAAAATCACGGCTCGATTGCAGCACCCAAACATTGTTCCGCTTTATGATTTCGGGATTAATACACAGGGTCAGCTTTTTTACTCGATGAAAAAAGTGGAAGATCGTTCGTGGGCAACGATCATCACCAAACCTGAAAAGCTGTTGGATATTCCTGAAAGCGAATTGGACGAGGCGTCGGACCGACTTGCGATTTCCAAGAACGTTGAGATTTTTGATCGTGTCTGTGATGCGATGGCGTACACGCACGCTCAAAAGATCATTCACCGTGACCTGAAACCCGACAACATCATGATCGGTGCCTACGGTGAAGTGCTGTTGATTGACTTTGGGATGGCGTTAGATTTCTCCGAAGGAAATCCCGAGTTCAGTGCGGGTGGTACGTTGGTCTATATGGCGCCCGAAATGGCCGCCCATTTTGCAAAACAAAAAGAGATTCAGGTGGCGGCGCAGAAAACGGCGCAGGCACTTGGAGTTGAGGAAGGGTCTATCTTTCTTGATCAGAGTAATTTGATTGGGATCGGGCAGCTTGCCAGTCGCTTGATCAAGGAATCGAAAGACCAGGGTGTGCAGGAGTTGGCAGAATCCTTGATGCGTTTGGATTCTGAAGAAAAAGAACTGGCTGAGAAAATTAGCTACGGCAGTGATATTTACCTGTTGGGTGCGATTCTCTATCAGATTGCCGTCGGGCATCCGCCGCACTATTTTCCAGTTGCTGCTTGTAAGAAAGGTCGCCGTGAAAAGTTTCAAAAGGAACTTTGGCTGGCACTGAAAAACGGATTCCAGCAGTACTCCAAAATTACCGATCCTCTGCGAATTTCGCTACGGAATATTGCTGTTAAGGCGATGGCTGCGGAACCAAAAAACCGTTTCAGAACGGTAGAAGATTTGCAAGAAGCGATCCGTGGTTTCCAGTTGCAGGTCCAAAGCCTCGAGATGACGGAAACCGGAAAAGAGGAGTTGGAAAAAGCAGAAGGTGGCGAAGGCTATCAGCACTTGTTACCAGCCCTTGAATCGTTCCGCGGTGCCGGTGCACTTTGGCCCGAAGGCAACGAAGCGACAACGCTCCAGGTGAAAACCGCTTGTGAGTATGCCAAACGAGCTGATGATCGAAAGGACTTTGACGCCGGACTTTCGATTCTCGATGAGTATGTTGTTGGTGAGCAGAAAACTGCAAAGCCGGTGGTTGCTCTTCGAGAAAAATTGGTTGATGGCAAGAGACGACAGGCGCGAAACCGAAAGCTTGCTGCGTTTAGCGGAATAGCTGCGGTTG
>CAZQQR010000020.1:0-20276 GCA_964595515.1 uncultured Pirellulaceae bacterium | reverse complement strand
AGACGACAGGCGCGAAACCGAAAGCTTGCTGCGTTTAGCGGAATAGCTGCGGTTGCACTTCCGATTTTGGTGTTCGCAGGTTTTTCTTGGGCAACCAAAGCCACGTTTGACAAGCTGCAAGTTGTCGAAACACAGAAAATAGAAGCGGAGAAACTCACACAAGTCGCCGTTCAAAAACGAGAAGAGGCTGATGAGAAAACGGCGGAGGCTGTCAAGAAGGCTGAAGAAGCTGACAAAAAACTTGCGGAGGCCGACAAGAAACTCATAACGGCTGGTGAGAATCTTGCTTTAGCTGAAACAAAACAGAAGAAAGCTGAAGAAGCAGAAAAAGCGTTGGGTACTAAGGTTTCTAACCTTGAAGAGAAGCAGCGTAGTTTGACTGAGGAAGTTGCTAAAGTCGAGAAGGATAGAGAGAAGGCTGAGAAAGACAAGCTTGCCGCGGAAATGGCAACACAAGCTGCTGAAGCACTGAAGAAAACTGCTGAAGCGGCAGCCATCGAAAGTAAACAACTCGCTGACAAATTCCAGTTTGATGCCGATTTTGGTTCATACAACTCCAACGTGTTGACGATTCCGTTTGATCTTCGAACCGGAAAGCTCGGTGAAGCGGCCAGTAAACTGGAACGGCTTGCTGAATCAGATGCGAAAGAGCATTTTAAAAACGGCTGGATCGTTCAACACTTCCGTAAACGTGTGAAAGTTGACGGGATATCGAAAAAGTTAGGTGATGATACCAGCGTCCGAGATGTCGTTGTTCGTCCAGGAACCAAAAATTCAATCATCGTCGGAACCGATTCAGGCAAGCCAGCGGTTTGGGAAATGAGCCCTTCTGGCAACGTCAAGAAATTGGCTGCGGAGCTTCCGGCATACGGGAAAATCGCAGATCTATCGGTTTCCGCAGACGGTAAATGGATTGCACTCGCGCTTAATGACACGATGGAAAAAGACGTCGCAAAAGAGCACCTTTGGGTATTGAATCTTGATTCGGGTGTGCGGGCCAAGCTTCCAAAACCAGAGGGCGTTGTCGGCTGTAGCGTGGTTGAATTCTCGCCTCAGGGCAATCAACTGGTTTCGGTCGAAGAACTTTCTGGCTACCGTGGCCTGAAGCAGCGAGTCCAAGTGGTTACACGTTCGCTCAATGGAGACGCACTCAGTAAAGGAAGCGTCACTCCGGTTTCAGCGACGACTCGTGATGAAGGTAGAGTGCGTCACCTGGCGACTGCAAATTGGAACACGGAGGGTCAAGCGACGGTTGGATTGGCTTATCAAACGCTTGACGAATCTGGCCAAGACGTATTCCAGATGGAAACGTTTTCAGGTTCTGACAGTACTATGAAATCCAATGGCGTCATTGAGACTTCTCGGTTCCCAACTGCGATCCATGTTGGTGGCGGTGGAAAGCTGTACGTGGGCCATGCGGATGGTGAAGTCGTTCGTTATGACGCCCAAAATCCATCAGTTGAACCTGTTCGTAGAAATCGCAACGAGAGCGAAATTGTGCGGTTTGAATCAAGTGACGATGGCCGACTGGTCAGTGGATCCGAGAATGGTGCGCTCATTGTTTGGGACACTGAGTTCAATTTGGACAAACGGCTCGATGGACAACCTGAGAAACTGTCAGCACTCACGTTTGGCGAGCCGGATCCTGATAAGGGATTGACGATGGTGACGGCTGACGAAGGCGGTAACATTCGAGTTTGGGAACCAGAAACCAGTAAACATGATGCCAAAATTCGCAAACGTTCTAACTCGGTGACTTGTGGAACTGTGGATCAAAGCCTGAATGCGGGCGCGGTTCCTGCAGCGGCATACGGAACAAAGAGCGGTCAAGTGTATTACTACAACAGTGCCGATATGATTGGCCGCGGCGGTGGGCAGGTGGTCAATGATGTTCGTTTGGATGCCGATGCGACTTTCAAAATCAAATCTCCTTTCGAATCGTTTGGGATTGCATTCAATGATTTCGACTCAATGGGAATCGTTGATGATCATTTTGTGTTGATGCGAGATGACGGAACGTTTTACTCGAGCTACATCGACACTCGTGATTCAAAATCGTCTGCTCGAACACAGTCAAAGGACTTAAGCAATAATCAAGACGTCATCGGGAAATTCTCTCCGCTGTTGACATCCGTGCGTGACAAAGATTACTTCTTCTCGACGGATCCAACCAATGATGGCCAATTGGTTTACTGGCAGAAATCAGCCGACAATTTTTCACATCAGTCATTGAGTTTGCCTTCCCGCGCTCAAGGCCGAGTTAAACGACTCAGCCTTTCTCCTGATGGAAATTGGTTGGCGGTTGTTCGTCAGGTCGGTCGCGTTCGCACGACTGGAGAGTACGTAGCCGAAGTCTACGACGTTCGCGGAGGTGTTGGCGGGATTCGGTTGGCTGCTGAGACCAAAAAGTACCGTGTGGGTGACCCTGCCTTTGTCGGGTTTTCTCCAGATAGCCAGCGGATGATTTTGCATCACCAGATTCAGCGGATTGATCGTGAGACTTGGGTCGAACATTGGGAGCTGGCTGGCAATCGTTGGCGAGAGTCACTGCCAAAACAGAAACTCGAGGATCGCAAAGTCGATTTGGTTGATTGGGCTGATGGCGATTCCGCGGCGGAAGCTTTGATTACCAAGATCAACCGGAAGTACTTCTTGCTCAATGCGACCCAGCCGGTTTCCTATCAGCGGGCGGAGTTCAAGCTGGAGTCACGATCGGATCGCGAAAAACTGAGAAGCGTTCGTTCAACTGGAAATGGCGATGACTTTTATGTTCTGTCGTCTAATCGGTTGAGCCTATACACCAATACTGAACCTAAAAAAGAAGCGACGTTTGCCAGTCCGATTGAGGACGCACGGGATCTTCGTGTATTTGGTGATTTGGCAATCCTGCTGGATAAGAGCGGGTTTCATCTCGTCGATTCTGATTTAAATTACGTGACTAAACTCGCGAATCGGCGAGTTGGTGTAAAGTCTGTTTCGCTTTCTTCAGGTCGACTGGCTGTGCTGTACGACAATCAGTTCTGTCAGGTCTTTGACGTCCGAGGTGAAACACCTGCCGAGCTTGGCAAAGTCGAAAACGTTGAATCGGTTCGACTAAGCCCTGATGGAAAATGGGCTGCGATCAGCGTCGACCAAAATGTCAGTATCTATTCGGTCGGTTCGAATTTTGATCAAGCCAAATGGGAACCGGGCGCTGGATTTGCTGCCTTCCAGTGGACGGGCAAGCCGAGTTCAACCCTGCTCACTGCAACTGAAAAAGACGGGACGCTCGATTGGAAAGAGTTCGATCCGGTCGGAGAGAAAGCAGTCGTCAGAAATGACTTGCCCAAAACAGCTAATGGCATGACTGATTTTAAGCTTGCTCCAATCACCGAAAACTATATCGCGATTCAGGACGAAGATTCAATCTCGTTGTGGGCAACGGGGGCCGAACCAGTTCGAATGAACAAGGACGATCACGAGTTTGATTCTGAGCCACTCAATGATATTGAGTCGTTCGGATTCAGTGAAATCAGTGGATTTTCGAAGGAGGAAACCGGCACTCGATTTGTTGTTTTAGCTTCTGACGGATCTGAGGGAGCTTCGCCTGACGCAAGGATTTATTTGCTTGCCAAAGAAGACCCCAAAGCCGCGGTTGATGGCGAACTTGCAAAGGCAGCAAAGTACCGTGTGATTGAAATCGAAGGTGCGTTAGAGAAAGAGGAAGGGATCGACTTGATCGACGCTCAATTCTCCGGCGATGGTCGATCTCTGTTACAAGTCACCGAGAAAGGGATCACGACTTTGTTGACGAAGTAGTTTTTGTTGAAGTATTCTGACGACGAAGTAGTCTTGGTTGCGGCTCAAGCGATCACAGTCGTTGCTCTCGTTCTTGGTTCGAGCGTTCAACGACTGTCTATAAATAGTCCTCAAAGTATTCTTCAAACAGATCTTCGTCGCATCCAGCGATTCGAAATCCGTTGATCGTGATCAGTTTTGCTTCGGCCAAAATGTTGACCAGTGTATCCAATTCGTCGTTGTTGGATGGCAGAAGTGGCTTGAATCGTTTTTTGAGTTTGCCCGAGCCCTCTTTGGCTGACACGGCCTGTTTCATTTCACGGAAGATCGCTTTGAGAATCTTTTTGTCTTGGTTCGTTGGAGCTTCAACATTAATCTGTGAAAGCTGGTGAAGGTCGAACCAGTTATAGACCAAGTCTTCTCCGTGCCTGACTCCACCCCATTTGATACGCTCAAAGTTTAGAATGTTCAAATTGACGTTTCGAGACTCTCTGGTTGATGAGCAAATGCTGCAGAGATAGCCCATGCTGGTGGAGGGGTGAGCGCGAAAACGATGCGCGACGAGTTCTTCGCAATTACCGTAGCTCCCAAGGGCTGATCGCAACCAAAGTTGACGAGTCGATAGACTGCAGACGAATGCTTGAGCGACTTTTTCCCAGCCAACAGAGTCTCTAATGTTGATGGTGTCTCGAATGAGCGACGCGTGTTTGAATGTTCTCTTGGGAAACATGACACCGCGAGATTGAGCGTAGGCAAAGTCTTCGTCTGGCACTTCGCCACTTTTCCATCCACGGGAACCCCAATATGCCGTGAGTAAAATCTGCTTTGCTCGCTCGTCCATCAATTTCTCAGAGTTTTTTATTTGTTGTTGAGTTGTTGTTTGGGAATCATCGCCAGACATCCAGCCTGGTCATTGTGTCGTGTGAGAAAGGCTGCCGCTTGCCAGCGCTGCGGCTGAAATCCTGAGTCGAAGATTTCTTTTGCGGTATCTGAGATGACTCGTCCACCTAGAATGCGTTGGCCAATTTTGAATTCCGATGCATTGGCCAAAATCCAGCTCATCGTTTTGTCGATGTCTGGCTCCAACAGCCCGTCAATAAACGGATCGTCGTCAGAGTTGTCATCACCAAGTGCACTGGGTTCTGGCAATTGGTCATTTTCTTCTGTTTCGGGTTCTTCTTTTTCAGTGGCGATTTTGAAGAGGTTGGCTTCGTCGAGATCAAGCCCCGTGATGTGGCTGAGTGCATAGGCCGCCATCTTGGTTTCTCGTTCGCGATTCAAAAATTCTGTGATGTAGAGGAAGCCTTTGGGGTCACCTCGGAAAGCGATCGCCAACAGGCCGTCGCGGCATTGCTTTTTGTCAGCCAAGGCTTCTTCAAGCCAATCGATAAATACTTCATCAGTGCTCATCGCTGCCCAGTACATCAAAGCACGATATTTTCTGGGTGGCTCAAGTTCTTGCAGCACATCGCGAATGCGTTCAACAGGACTGACTTGCTCCATTAAATAAAGAGCCGCTGCGGCTTCGAACCGACACTCGGCAACATTATCCTCGACCGCACTACGGGCTAACGATCGGCAATCAGTCAGATTCCATTCGCCAACCGCCCGAATGGCGCGTGAACGGATTGAGGGAGATTCATGTTCTATCGCTCTCGCGACGATTGATTTTCGCTGAACACTATAGGCGATCAGAGCGGGGAGCACTGAACGCATGAGGGAAGTTTCTTGTGAGTCCCACCATCTCTTGAGGGTATCTTTATTGATCGCCGGCCCGGCCCAGAACATGGCGGCTGCAGCACCTTTGCCAATTTCAGGATTCTTGACAATGGCTCGCTCAAGCTCACTCAATGATTCCTGTGAATCCTGGTGAAGCAATACATACGTTGCGACAAAGGCTTCGTCGTGAGAATTCCAACGCTCAAGGTTCTTCATCATTGGAGCGATCGCAGCGGGACCCGCAAGGTTGATTCCGTTGAGATGGGATTTGACCAGTCGATCAATTTGACCAACATCAGCAGGTTGAAATGCGGGCCCCCAAATAGCATCTTCACGGCGAAGCCAGTAAAAAGCGGCTTCTTCGAGATGCTGCTGAAGAACAGAAGTGTTGACGGGACGTTGGAGCGGCTTTTTCAATTTCGTTTTGGTTTCAAATGGCTTTTACGTTAGTGAGAGAAACCTTCAAGTTCCGCTCGATCAAAAAGGACTTCCCATTTGTCTCCGTCAAACAAGGACGCTCCGTTTTGTCCCGCAGTCAAAAGATGATTGCCATCCGCACTGACGTCCAGGCTGCCTGAACAAAGTTGTGCTTGGTCGGGAATTTCCGCGCGGATGATTTTGTCTTCTTTGAGTTCCCATAAACCGTAGTCAGAGCCCATGAACACACGGCCTTTAAACCAAACAATGTCTTTCCATGGCATCGTGAATTCATGTTCGGATACTAATTTCCATTGATCCTCGCGTCCAACCCAAAGTCGGCCCATGTTGCCGCCGATGTAAACGCTTTTGTCTCCGCAGCAAACATTGTGGATTAATTCGTTGGACGGGAAATCGCATTGCTTCCATGTTTTGCCATCGAAGCGAAAGACCTCTCCTTCGCCGCCGCCTGTGTAGATGTCTTGTTCCGAAAAACCGCTTAAGTCTTTCCAGCAATGAGCCACCATGGCTTCGCCGTCTTCAGCGAGAAAGTCCGGAGGGATTGGCAAATCGGTCGTCATGTCTTTCCACTGATTAACGCCAATTCGTTTGTGCATTCGGCGAGGGTTGCCAACCGTATATAGGTTGTCACCAATGCGTTCGATTTGCATTGGCACGGAAACCAGTTCGGAACCCTTGATTTCATAAGGATGAAGATCTTCGCGGTCTGCCTGATCCGAATCGTAACCGTAGACATTCCGGTTCATGTCGATGACACAGACTTCATTTTTTGTCGGTCTGCAGGCGACACGAGCAAATTCAAAATCGTTGTAGCTTTGGTAGAAGTATCGCTCTTCGGGTTCTTCTTCGTCGTTGTATGAGAACACGATTCGTGTGTCGGGGATTGGATCGCGACCTTCGGTCATTTCGACAAACACGAACACCTGAAGCATCTCTTCGCGAAAGGCGCAGTCGTAAATGTTGTAACCCTTGCCAACCAGTTCCCAAGTCTCTTTCGAGAATATCATTAATCGACCTATCGTTTTCTTGTGCCTGAACTGCCAGTTTTTGGGCCACCGTTGGCTGTTCCAGAGTGCGGCGTGACCTTGGCACTGCTGAATGGTTTGCAGGTGTAGGCGTCTTTGTAATACGCATCCAATTGAGCCGCAATACATTTCTTGTTGCAGCCGTAGGTCTTACTGATGATTTTTGCCATCGTGTCGCGGGCAGTGTCGTAGTCCATCGAATTTTTGGCTTGATGCGGAGCGATTGCGGCTTTGGTTGCCGCATGCATCGCACCGTGCGATCCTGTTGATCCACCGCCCTCCATGCAGATGGTCGGCGAACCACCTTCGGAGTACTTGCCCCAGCATTCACGTTTTGGTTTTTTGTCCCGCGGCATGTCAGCAGGTTTTAGTTCGTCTTTTGGCTTTTTACCTTTGTAGTCGTTCTTAAAATCTTTGAATGCTTTGTCGTTGGCGGCTTTGTCAGTCGATCGGAACATAGCGTCAGGAAGCACGTGGTGACCGGTTTGCCCCGGGCAGCAACCGTTTCCAGCCCAGCTATTGGCTGCGTTAGTTTTCTTGTAGGGAACTAGAAAACACTTTCTTGCTCGCATGCAAGGGTTGGCAGTTCCATAGGCAGTTTGCACGCCAGTCATCACATCGCGAGCGATCTTTTTCTGTTTCTCCGGCGAGAGATTTTTAAAGTTCGACAAATCATCTTTGTACTTGGCGAACATGTCTTTGACTTTGCCCGCCTGTTCCTGGATTCCGGAAACCATTTGTTTCAAGTCAGCCAGTTGGGATTTCATGTCGGAGAGGTTGGTCGCGACTTGATAGCCGGTATAAGCTAAATCGGCCGCAGAGATAACCCATCCAACGACTGGAATCCAGCCGGTCAATCCTCGTCGTGCAGCAAAAGCAAGTGCTTTTTTGGCTGCGAATTCAGCGATCTCTTTTTCAAGCTTTTCAATCAACTCACTTTTCAGCACGTCGGTTGCCTGCTTCATCAATTTGTCGAGGTCACCAAAGTCTTCCATCCACTTGTCGAAGTTTTCGATTCCCGGCGGGACCAACAATGGACCGCAGTGCTCGAGGACCCAGCCGCCAGACTTGCTGGTGTCTTTGCCTTTGGGAATGCCCCTGCGCTTTTTCTTCTTGCGAGGATTTTTGTCAGGGCCACAAAGCTTGTCCATTCTCTCCTTGTCTTTTTTGCAGGAGCTTGGCAACGCTTTGATGGATAGGTAATAGATCGGCGGAGTGTTGGACGGGTTTCCGTGGTTGTGAGTCACCAAATCCACATGTCGTGCAACGCCTTTGCCTTCCGCTTTGACGTTCATTGACCAGCTTTGGAAATAGCACTTCCCGGTAATCTTGGATGAAACGATCCCTTTCTTGAGCGGATAAGTCGCCGGTTCATCGCCGGTGCTTGTGCTGAAGTAGCTATGATTTTCTAGCGCCGCACCCATCCCCTTGATGAAAACTGTTTTCGTAATCTTCGTCAGGTCTTTGGCAAAACACGTATTAGGGTACGGGATTGGAATTCCGCCCGGGGGAGGTGGTGGTCCCGGCGAAATACAAACATCGGGAAAAGCAAAAGCAGATTTCCCATCCGCAGACTTGCTGGCGATTTCATTGCTGTTGGCATAAACATGATGTGGCATGGTATTGCTCTTTATTCCTGATACGCCAAAGAAGTCGATTCGGTTTGTTCAGCGAGGTTGGGCTCTTTAAGCTCTGTAATTACCGTTCCTCGAAACTCTCCATCAGAAGAAATTTGGATCATCGTATTCCGCCCCGGGTTGTTTTCTGACTCTGCCAACTCGAATGCGTAACCCAACAACAACGGTCCAAACGCAGCGCCGATTTCGCCAATCGAACTGGCTGGCAACTCGTACTCGTATCCAGGTGGCAATGGTTTTTTAAGGACTCGTGTCCAAGCATAGGCCGATTCACTAAAGAAATATTCTTCTCCGGAAAGGTTGGTCAGACGATGGTTGACTTCGTGTGAAGCGATCCCCGCGTGACCCAGCGCGATCGACATGGCTTTGCCCATCGCGACGCCGGTGCAAAATTCATCCGCCAGAAAGTGAGCCGATTCTTTTGCCATTCCAATTCCAGCGATTTGAAGCGATTTGCCGGATTCGCTGGGTTGCTTCGAAAGCAAAATGGCAGAGGCTGCTTCGCCCGGCACAAAACCATCAGCCGACTCGCCGGTCAAAATTCGATTGTGTTTCAGCCCGTGTTGGATGCTCGCGATGTTGAGCCAAGAATCGTATGCGGCGATCACGACACTGCCGGTTGCGAATTCTTTTAGCCACTGGTCGGCGGCTTCGAGTGCCTGGCAGATTCCCATCGCTCCGCCTGTGGCGACTTTTAGTCGGTTTCGGAAAAAGTCTCGACCGAGAACGTCGCCACATGCATCAAGAACCAATTGTGGAAAATCGTCAGGCATCGTGCTGGGACGTGATGCTTCGGGGGCGAGTAAGATTATCATGTTCGGAGCAACAGATTCCGGCGTGTTAACTGCTTCTTCAATGGCCAGCGCAAGCAATTCAGCCCCGCGACGACCACCGCCTGCAATGGGAGCATCTGGATTGGCTGGGCCATCCAACGGCGGGACCTTCGCGCCGATCAATGGGTTTTTGACACCATCAACAAACGTTGTCTCGGTAAAGCAGTCAACGCCGGCACGAATCGACATCATCGTTGACGGCATGCTGAATCCGACGCTTGTCACGGCGCCAGCTCCCACCACAAATAGATCCAGACTCATACTTTGATCGCCTCTTCGATGGAGATCAGTTTGTCTTTGTCTGTTTCCGTTCCGCCACAACCGCAGTCATCCGATCCAAACACCTGAGACCGCCACCATTTTTTGCAAACATAGCCAACCGCGATCAGCTTGATTTCTTTGGCACTTCGACGAACAGGAATTTGAGTTCGCCAAACAAGTGAAAACACACCTTGCGTTACATCGATCGCAATCGTGTCGATCACAGGCGTAACGATCTGCTGAGTCTGATCGCTCATTAAAACGATCATCGGCATTTTTAATTTTGGAGGAAGCTGAAAACGAATTTCCTGCCGCGTTGCGTGAAGGTTAAAGAGAACCACTTCTTCACCACCACTGGGAAAGTCGATCCGTTGATCTCTTGGGGCACACTGAAAAAACTCTTCGTCAAAATCGGTGGGCAGCAGTGGAAACTGATTCTGTTGCCATTGTTCATCATAAGTCCCCGCCAAAGCAGCTCGTGGACTCCAGTTTCTTCCAATCGGACCAAAAGACCATGGTTTGAAATTTCCAATGTTGCTGGTGATGGGATCATCAGGAGATTCGATTGACGGGGCCGGTTGATCAACCAACCTCTCTGTTTGCTTTGTTGCGAAACCGCATCCGATCGGATTGTCGGCGTAACATTCGTACTGGGTCTGGTCGTCTGAAATCCAGGTGCCGCCAAAACTAAGATCGTAAGAGATAGGCATTTCAACGAAGGGCTCTGCCTCTCCGATCATAAGGTTGGTACTCCACGAGTTCTTTTCCCATTGTCTGGGGCCGTGAATGATCGCGGTCTTTTGACAATCGCCAACCTGAAATCCAGCTTCAAGCCGATTGACGGCTTTGCCACTAGGCGGGTAGGCATTTGCTTTGATGATGACGTCGCACTGCTTTTTTCGAAGTACCCAATCGCTTTCAAAGATCGGAGCCGAATGACCGGGTTCGCCTTCGAAAAGATCAGTATCGAGAATTGGGATTTGTTCTTCTGCGATCTTGGGAATTTCGTTGGAGAATTCCGGAATCTGATAAGTCGCTTTGACCAACGATACTAAAGAAGCTTTGCCCTGCACGTCGAGCGCTTGGTTTGCACCGAATTCGAATTTCGTTCCGTTAACAAGTTGCATCGTCTCGCCCCGATTCCGATCCTAGTTCAGCTTGACCGAAGCGCCGCGAATTCGGTTGAGTCCCGTTGAGTGACTCACGACTTTGCGTCCACGGATTTCTACCAACCCTTCCGATGTCATCCGAAGGTGGGCCTTTCCGCAGTGCAGGTTGATTTCGGACTCCGATTGAATGTCGATTCGATCGGGGTCTTGGTTGACCGAAAGCGACTCCGACGCTCCAAGAACAATTACTGGTTGCTGAAGCACACCAATGATCACTGGGTTTTCAGGATTACCCGCGTGAAACATGATTGCGCACTGGCAACCAATGCTCAGGGTTGCTGGAGTACAAAGCGATTGGGCGACATAGTCGTATTCGGCGTCAGCGATCGCGACGACCGGGCTTCCGTCGTCCTCAAATTCGACGAGCGTCGCAATGAACAAACCTTCCATTTCCCGGCTGGATTGCTGGGGCACCGGTTGTTCGAGCATTTCATCAATCAAGCTCGATGGTTCGTCTGTCCGATCTATCTTCGACGCTACCTCGAGGCTGATCGTGCCGCCGATGTCGTTCCCAGGATTGTTTCCCATTGCTCTGCCTCAATGAATAATTGTCCAGCCTGCACTCAATCAAACGAAACACACCCAATCGGCATCCGTCAATTCAGATCTGACACGCCTCTAGTTCAAATGGATCTTTGAACCCTTCACGTTGACCTTGCCAGACGCGGAAAAGAAAAACTCTTTGCCGGTAATGGTAACGTCGCCATTTTTTTCCAAAACGATCTTGCTGGCCCCGCAAACGATTTCGATTTTGTCGCCGACAGCCAGGGTGTACTCTTTTCCAACTGAACACGATTTTTCTTCGCCGACGTTTTCGATCTTTTTCTCGCCGATCGTCAAGTTATATTCTTCGCCGACCTTGAGAGTTTTCAGTTTGCCAACGTCTTCGTTAAACGTCTTGCCAATTTTTTCGTCTTTTTGAACACCGATATCGATCTTTTGATTTTTGCCAATGGTGACCGTCTGGTTTTGGCCGACGTCTTCTTTGTGATCGACGCCAACTTTCATGGATCGATTGTTTTTGATCTCGCTGTCTTGATCATGACCGATCGTGTTTTTCTCGTCGTTGTCGACTTGTTTGGTGCGATCGTGATGGACGGTTAGCGTCTCATCATTTTCAATCACTGAATCCATGTTGTACTGAGCATGGACGCGAATTTGTTCTTTGCCGGCTGTGTCGTCCATCGTCAATTCGTTGTAGCCTTCGGCTTCATACGATTTGGTGGTGTTGCCACGACGTTTTTTGTTTTTGGTGTTGTCCCCTGCCCCTTTGAGACCAAAAGGCGGTTGGTTGTCGCCGTTGTAAACACGTCCGGTGATGATGGGTCGATCGGGATCGCCGTCGAGAAAGCTAACAATTACTTCCTCTTCTTTACGCGGTATATCAATCATCCCCCAGCCAGAGCCGGCATGAACTTGTGAGACTCGAATCCAACAAGAGCTGTTGATGTCTTTGGTGCCGTAGCGATCCCAGTGAAATTGAACTTTTACACGAGCGTGCTCGTCGACAACAATTTCTTGACCATCGGTGACAACGATGGCAGTCTGTGGGCCTTCGACGATTGGTTTAATCGTTTTACGAGGCGGTCGAAACGTGGTTTCGGCCGGGATGCAACGAAACTCGTTGCGAAAATCGACCATGCCTTTGTTTTCAAATTCTAAATTCGAAGTGAAATGCGTGAACACCTCCACCAAGGCATACGCCCTGCCCTCTTCGCCGGGACGTGAGTGTTTGGTGATGCTGAATTTTCCGCCAGGAGTGAAATTCAAGTAGCTTCCGCTTCCAACAACATGATCGTGCTCGGCTTCGAGTTCTTCCATGCGAACCTTGGTTAGTCGGTCGCCGTTGCCAGATTCGTGATACAGCCCCGGGTAGTCGTAGACCTCAAGGTTAGAGCTGCCCTCAAAACTGACTTTGCTGGATTTATCCGTCAGTAGCGGGTCCGTTGGTTTCTTAAAGTTGAAGTCTTTTTGGGCGACTCGACCCGGTCGAAATTCGTAAACGTGTCGCCAACTGGTCAGTTGTTTAAACTGACTTTGCCCGATCGGCGTATATTGAACCTCGGTTTCGCTGACGTCGAAATAGCCAGAAGGAGAATCACACAGGATCAATGTGTGTTTCTCTTTGGAGTGTTCGAAGTAATAGAAAATGCCTTCTTCTTCCATCAACCGCGAAACGAAATCAAAATCAGTCTCACGATATTGAACGCAATATTCTCGTTCGGCATAGGACTCACTCAACCGCAACTCAAAATCGTTGAATCCCAACTCTCGAAAAATAGTTTGGATGATGTCGGGTGAAGTCATTTCCTGAAAGATTTGACAGTCGCGATTGTGTTCAAGAAACCAAAGCCACGGAACGATGGTCAGCTGGTAAGCCGTCATTTCCATCGGTTCTTCTACCTGCTCGGAAAACTCAAATCGGCTGACGAAACCGTTAAAGTTCCGCTCACGTCCGTCTTCGTCGTAGTAGGTCGCTGAAATTCTTTTGCCGACAATCTTGTTTCCATCGATCGCGGCGTCTGTCGAAAGCGCAATCATGGTGTATTCGAAGCCACGAGAGAGAGCCTCTGAGCCATCAAAATGTTGCAGCAGCAAAACGTCTTCGCCAAGTGGCGTGTCAATTCTGGCTTGTCGATTTTCTTGGGTGAGTTTGATCATGGTTGCGAATTGCTCCTCACTCTGTTCCAAAAAGGGGACCATGGACTCCGATTCCATAGAGGTTGTATACGAACTTACCAAGCAGATGTTGCACAACAAACAATGGAATTTAATTTTCAGACGGAAAAAACCGTTAAAAATTAAACAGATTTGTTGGGAGAAGTCCCAAGAAGTCCCAGAACGCTTTATGTTGCCCAGTCGGTTGCAAACGTTCGTTTGATTGACTAGCGAACCCTCAAAACGTTCTTGGAGATCAATCAGAGGATTTGCGCAGACAATCGGCTTGTTAGCTGCAACAGGTTTTTGCCTGTTTTCGAGATAACAACTAGTGGTCAAGATCAGTCCCTGTCAGAGCGCCTCGCCCGCCGTGTTTTCGCTGTCTTGCGCTTTGATTCAATCAAAGGTAAAGTCTGGGGTAGTGGGCGAGGCTACGAGTCCTTTCGAGCAACGCAAGGGATTCGTAGCCTCATCCGCTACGGTCAATCCCGATTTTTAATTTCGGCTTAACAATTAGATGGTCGAAACTAATCAAAGCGACTGAGCTGAGCTGAACCGAACTGCGAGGCGTGCCGCGCTTCACTGGTGAGTTCAACTATTGTTCGTTGAAATATTTTGGGTAACCCATCGTGTCCACGTCTTTTTCAGCAAGTTCGTCCAGATGCTTAAGACCAAATGAGATACGCTCTTTTTGCAATTCGCGTTTGATGACCGAAAAATGGTGCTCGACACCGATCAACATTTTTCGATTTCGTTTGTCTTTGAATTCATACGATCGGCGTGAATTGCGAACAACGTTTCGGTTGATTTGCCCGTCGGCCCCAAGGACTTGAACCAACCAACTGTCGATTGGGTCTTCCGGGTTCAGTGATCGGATTCGAATTGAGTAGTTTGCGTAATCGGTTTCTGAATTTTCTCGGCGAAGTTCGATCGAGTATTTTGCGAACAGTTCTGTTTTAGGCAACAGCTTGTTGATCGATTCATAGATCCCAGGTTTGATTTCAAGATCTTTTTCGGCGTCGTTTTCTAGTTTCCAACGTTCCGTTTCGGTGACATAGATTTTCGACCAGAACTGAGGCGCGAATCTGGAAATCATATTCAACGTCAAATTAACTGGTTTCCTTTCATCGAAGATCGCGTTTCTCAACGAGTCTGGGAACTCCGGGAATCGAAGCGGATGGACGTTGGAGCGGGTTTGACGTTTTAGGTTAAAGTCCTGAATCAACGCGTGGGGGTTGGTTTGGTTGGAGTAGCCTAAGGTCAAGTAAGCGATCGCTGGCGCGGGGGTCAGTTTTGTTTCGTCGGTTGATGCAAATTGGAATCCAGGTTTGTTTGTTGTGTTGATCGTTTGGGCAATCCACAGCGGAGTTTCGCCAAGATTCATCTGTTTCGTCTTGGAACGTGACGCCATGTCGGTCGTGAGCTTAAATGATTTTAAAAACTGGTTGTAGCCATACTCAAGGCGTTCGTTACCAAAGAGCTTTGTGCTTGACCGCCACTCAGAGACGCTCTTGCTAAAGGATCTGGCCGCGTTGCCATCGCTTTCCTGTGAAAACTCGACGCCGATGGACCAGTTTTGAGGTCTTTGGTCGGCACCCAATTCGATGGAAGCCATGATTCGCCGTTCTTCATCCGTTAACTGACCATTGTCATCAAGGTCGATGCCGTTGGTAACTCGCGGGTTAGCCAAAGTGTTTCCGCCGTCTCTGTCTTTTACGAAAACACGAGGTTGCGGTAGAAGCGCTGTGAAAAACTTCTTTAACGATGTTTCGCTGGCACGGCGATTGATCGTTGCTAATAACTTGATTCTTTCAATTCGATTGCGGATTTCTCCCGAATCTACTCCCTTTTGGATCATGTCGCGAAAGGCCTCATCGATTCCTTTCTTGAGGAAACTGAAAACAACCAGCTCTGTTTCACTTTGAAATTCCAAACTGAGATCCGAATATAGATTCTTAGGATCGAAACTGGCAAAGCGCTCACCATTCTTTTTGTTTTTGTTCCCAAATTCAAATCCATCGGTTAGCAAAACCACGAGTTTCGGGATATCCGTCTGACCCGGAAGCGTTTTTAGCGTTTGAGTAAGCCCATCAAGAATGGGCGTTTCGCCCCATGCTTTTAGTTCATTGATGGCTGTAACAAACAGTTCTGCAGTTTGTTCGTTGACAACTATGCCATTTTTTTGGAAGAACCAAACGTCGGCTTCCGGAGACGGATTCCAAGATGCAAGTTCGCTTCTTTTCCTTACTTCCCAGCCGGCATCATTGCTCTTCCAAATTTCCGCCGCTCCGATGGCGACCAACGAAATCGAAATGTCCTGTCGCTCTTGAAGTAGTTTGATGAAATCAATGATGTTTCGTTTGGCGTCTTCCATGCGTCCGCCAGTCCTCATCGACAATGAGCAATCGATCACAATCGTGATATGTCCGGCGACGGATCCCTTGGTTTCTTTCTTGACCAACAACTCCGCGCCACGAGCATTGTCACTGTCTTGGGTGACTTCCAGGAATTTGGATTTTTGTTCAACCGGTGCACTGGAAATCCCAAACACGGTTTGGTGTCCACGCAGGTATACGTTTAACGAAGTTCCCGGTATCGTCTCGTGGTCAAGCCATTCATTTGAAAGATCAAATTTTCCATTTCGAACTTTGCTTAACACTCGTTGTTTGGGGGCCAGCGCAAACCTCATTTCGTTTCCAGCGTTTCTTTCAAGTTTTATCAACGGTGTGAGGTTCGTGTTGGTTGCTTTTTGGGATCTTGGATTCCAATCCCATTTTTCACCGCTGAATCCATCACAAAATTCGTTGACGCTTGCAATCCGCAATGGCCATTGTTTCGCCGGTCCAGATTGCCAAACCGCTTCAATTCGATCACGAGTGTCGTCCCGGCGGAACGGAACATTTTGGACTCGATAGTTCACGATCGCATCGTGATTTTTGAGTGAGCTTTGTACAAACGATTCGTTCGAACTTGTTTGGTTGCCCCACAAGTCGGCGGCCACGCGGTTGAAATCAAAATCTGATTTGCGACTGCGAAAATAGTTGATTGCCTTGCCGAGGTTATTTGAATTTTCATCGTTTTCATCAAATACGAACCGGTGCGATTCTGCAGCAATTCGTGTAACGCAGTTTTCATCTTCTGGATCCAGTTCGATTTTTTCGACGTCCGAAGCACTCATCATTCGCATCGCATCGGATTGCATTAGATTGGTAACTTTTTCTGAGATGGCAGCATTGGAGAATTCGAGGTTTTTGTCTTCGATTTCACCAGTCTCGTCGACACTCTTGGTCAGCAAGCCATTATGAATTTTCTTTCGAATGTCGAGATTGATCCCTGGCCAAAGCAGTAGTCGACGAGCAAGCAAGTTTCCGTCAGCTGCGCTCATTGAGGGGTCATTGTCCATCAACGTGTCGGCATCGAGGTACGGATTGGATGCCAGATCTTTGACATCAATGTCGACACTGTCAGTGTTGGCAGGTCTTAAAAACCCACCAGTTTTCGTTTCGCTAAATGTTGTCAGTCTGCCTGACAGTCGCTGGATTTCATCGGCAGCATCGTCTTTGTCTCGTTCTGTTTTGGTACCGATCGAGTGTTGACTCAGTTCTTTCCAAAGTTGCGAGAATCCATTTTCTGGTTCGATCCACTTCCGAAATTCATTGATTCGTTTCTCACGAGCACCAATGTCGTTTCCGCTTTGAGACTGGACTGCCAGGCTTTCGAGACTGTAACGAAAATCGTGCGGTGTCTGAATCAGCTGAGATTGCATGCTGCGAAAATTTGCCAACAGTGCGTTGTGTTTTGTTGAAAGTTGGCGGAAGGCATTGGCTGCATCCTTAAAATCAGTATTAAGATTTTTTCGGTCATTGCTGAACAGCCGATCCTCCAGCAGTCTTCGCCCGTTATCCAGTTTTTCAAACTGCTTTTGAAATTTGCTGGTCAGCGTCGGAGCAATCGCAGATGCCAGTTTGTTGGATTCGTCTCGTGCGACCATCGAAAGGTGAACCAAGTCCGAGAATGCAGGCATCTCATTTTCATTATCCGGCCAAACAAGTTCGCCGCTGAGTTTCTCAAGGTAAACGATCTCATTCCATTGAATCCGACTGAGATCGTTGATTTGACTGGCGTTTTCGGGTCGCTGAACAAAGCGTTGGCCTTCGGTTAAGTGCTGCAATGCGGTTGCGATTTGCGACCGCTGGATGTTTTCTTGATCTCTAAGAGTCTCCCAGACAGCAAAAGCACCTTTCCAATCTGGGTTTGCGGATTGCCATTGCTTGATGGCAAGTTGCTGTTTCTCGGGTGAAACTGCTGGCGTTGCTGACGGCTGTTCCGTTTCATTTTCGGAGTCGGTTTGTTCTTCGGTGTCCGTGTTGACCGACACTGCTGAGAGCCAGGCTGAATTGAAAGGGGAGGTTCGTGCGTTGGGCTGGGCTGCCAGTGCATCGTACAAAGTGTGTTTGACTGGCTTGATTGAGATCTGACGTTTTAGCGTTCTGTCGAGTTGGCGACTGAGTTTGTCAAAGAGCTCCGTCCCTGACTTTGCTCGGAACCAAAGTCGTTCCATCTGAAGAAGCATCATTGTGCAGCGCTGGACTAACAGCGGATTTTCAGTCGTCCAATGATCGTTGATCTTGATTTCGTCAAATCGTTCCCAGAGGCGTTCGATGTCATCAGAGTGTTCCTTGGAACGATTTTCAAAATCGAACAGCCCATTGTTTTCGTCGACTTGGGATAAGTAGACTTTTCGCAAGAGCGGAAAGTCTTCTACCTTCGCCGGTTCCAAAAACGTTGGAGTTTGGGCCAGTTTGTGGATGTTGGAATCGGACTCGACTGAAAATTTGAGATACTTTTTGAAGTCTGAGTAATAAATGTTTGTGCCGCTTCGGGCCATGGTTACTGCATCGCCATCGATCCCGCGTTCAAATCGACGTTTGAAAAATGATTCCACGTTATCGTGGTCGGAATCGTAATAGCTTTGTTGTGCTTCGGAATGCGAAAACCAAACATAGACGTCGAGTTCTGGAAAATCGGCTGCCAATCGATCACGCGTCGTTGTATTCCAATCTTGTTTGCACAGCGAGATAAAAGCGTTGGCCTGTGGTGGCATTCTGCCCGGGAGGTTGGGGTGATCCAGGTCGATCGCAAACAGAATTTTCCCGCGTCCTTTTAAAGTGGAGTTCTGCGAGATTTCACCGACAGCGGAATATAAATAGTCACCGATGGGCAGCCATTGATTTTTCTCAGCGGGTGATTCTTCTTGAAGCAGTCCACGGTAGGCGTGAGTTTGGTGTTCTTCGTTATTCTTTGGGATAAAAATGGCCGGGACCATTTTTGATTCTTTTCCGATTGGTTTGGCAGAACCCAAAAGATCATTGAACACGACTAAGGCGTTGTTCTCAGGTCCGCCAAATTTGATTTCGGATGGGAACTTGATACCGTCTGCTGAATTGGCGATCCCATAGACGCTGCGTTTCCAGACTTTGGGACTGACGCGTTGCTCACTGGTTTTCGTGACAAGATCCAATACAAGGATCGGGAGCTCGTTTCCCAACCCGATCACGAAAAAGATCAACCACAACGAGAACGCCACCAATGGAACGAATAGCAAAGCGAGTTTGCTGAGAAATCGAACCCAGCTCTTCCGTCGGTTCGCTTTGAATTCCTGTGCTCGTGAGCGAGGTTTGGGTTTGGAAGTGGGCGCGGGCCGCTCTGGTTTTTTACGAGCCATGTGGGTTGTTAACCTAATGTTTTAACCAGCAATCATTCGTTTGATTGCGTTTGATTCGTTCTTGCGTCATCGTACGAAACGATACCAATTGGTTACGAAACCGGACGATAAAAACTCGGTTGACTTGTTTGATTGAGACGATTGTTCCACCACTCGCCAATCCGAAATGTCAAGACTTCTCGATTATAGTAGTTTTTTCTCTACTGACACCTGAATTAAATTTGTCAGTAATTGCTTCCACAACAGCAAATCTAATTGATTGCGAAATGCGAGCCGATTTTTAGCATGAACAAAGGATTGTTTCTCAAAAAAGAATGAGTTTGTCATGACCCGCATTTTCGCCATGCTTTTGCTCGCTGCGATCGTCTTTGGTGGCGACGTGAATTTTTCCCAAGCCCAAGATGAACCTAGGTTTGGCGAAAGGCTCTTCACGCCGCTCAAAAATTTCAGAGATGGTACGGGTGGTCTTTCCAAGGCTGCTGCCAAAGCGGCACAAGCCAACCCCAACGCAAAATGTAATCTTGGGAAGAAGCTTGGGGAACGAGCGGCTGCGACCGCTGCTGACAAAGAGCGGCTTGAAAAGCTCGAAGCTGCCGAACTTAAAAAGCTTGAGGCAGAAGCCAAAAAGGCAGAGTTGGAAGCGAAACTTCTCGAAGAGCAAGACAAAGAACGCAACAAGCCGTGGGATGTTGCTGACGATGAGAACTTGGAATCACCAAGCCCGCTGCTTCAGGAAGCAGCCAAATCAAAACAAGACCAAGATCTGGCTCCGAAAAAACAAGCTGCTCTCGAGTATCTAGCTGGACTTGGTTGCACCAAAGACCCAAAAGTCGCCAAAGCGATTCTGTTAGGTCTTCAAGACTACAACGTCGAAGTTCGAATGGCCGCTGTTAACTCAGTTCTGATCGCCGCTCGTGGACCTCAGCCTCAATTCGGTCAAGCCTTCGATGCGATGGGTCAGCCAGTCGACGCGATGGGCCAACCGATGGCCGGTCAAGTAATGCCGGGACAGGCGATGCCGCCTCAAAACATGA
>CAZQQR010000019.1:22202-32074 GCA_964595515.1 uncultured Pirellulaceae bacterium | reverse complement strand
ATAGCGCAACAAAAAACGAATGTTGGATTCCGTTCCAACATTCGTTTTTTACGTTTGGGGCCAAAGCCCCTACAGCTGTACTGATTTCAGCTTATCTTCGCCACTCGACTCCGAACAAGAATCCGGCAGCAAGATATCCGTCTTCGTCGTCGCTGATTCCGACACCCGAGCCAGCACCGAAAGCTGAGTTGCCGTTAAGCGATGTTGTCAAAGTGTTCGCTCGTGTAATTCCGTTCCAAGCATACATGGCTTGGAGACCGGTTCGAATCGCGATGTCTCGACTGATGTTGTATGAGATTTCAAGTTGACCATCAAGAATTGGAACGAACGACTGATCAGAGTCGTAGGTTTCAGTGACAGCCGTTGTTAGTCCAGCGAAGGCAATATCAGTCGCGAAGTATCGCTGTTGGTTGTAGCTGGTTGCCAAAGCACCGTCACCGGTCAAACGCCATCGACCTCGTCGTGAGTTGTATCGGCCACCGACTTGCAAACCGAACGAGTTGTTGGTTGCATTCTGCTTGAAACGGTTGCTAAGTGCGACACCAGCAAGGTTGACCTGTGTTGTATCCTCAATCGTGTTATCAGAGATGTTCAAAAAACGTGCTCCGATGTACGGCTCAAAGTACCCGCCGCCCGAAAGCATTTGGCGGAACATGCGGTTGACTTCGACATTAGCGAAACCAGTGTTCACCATCATTGGGTTGGATACCAGTTGGTCTTGGCCCGCAGTGAAGTAAGCTCCATCGCTGTCTTGATAGCTAAGGCCCCAACCTTCATCGTCTTCTGAGAACCAACCCATTTCGTAGCGGTTACCCCAGATGTAGTCCGAACCGGTTTTGACCGCACTCGAATTCGTACCTTGGTGCGAAGCCCGCGACACGCTCGTGTAGGTGCGGTCGAGTGTGAAATAGAACCCGCTATTGGGTGCCTTCTGCTTGCCATTGGTAAACTCCAACGGGGCAAAGACGCGGGTGTCATAATCAAAAATACCCGGCGTCGCTAACGGGCGAGTCTGGTCATAACCTTCGACCGGTTTTGGACGAAAATTCGGACTTGGAACATGCAATTGTCCGAAAACGGTCCCACTTGAGAGGACCGAGAACAACAGGACACCGATAGTCATTAAGTGCTTTAAAGCCATTGCTTTCTTCCTGCAGATGCAGATTGTTCGTTAAGCGCAATCCATTGGGTCAGTCCCGGATTCCGTCTTGGGAATTTATCGGGTGTTGGTTTGTGCGGGTTGAACAAGAAAGCAGGAATTTGACGAACATATCAGTTTTTCGTGATTTGATATCAGTCAAAAGCGACTCGCGAGACTGCCCAAACAGCCATAGCATGCCTGTTTTTCCTTGTTTCGCGCATTTCGTTGCGAATGTTGTATATTGGAACTAATATAAAAGGCTTACGTCTGAACAGTTGAACTCACACCTTTGAGCGGAATAGCTTGGTAATTCAGGGAGAATAGTAGAAATGAAACGAGTTATGGATTCATTCAAAGTTGGCATTGTCGCTTTGATTTTGACATGTTCTGGCTTCGTGAGCTCACCGAGCGTCTCGCAAGCAGATGTAATTGAGCTCGATATTTCTAGCTTGGGCGCATTCCCTGAAATCGCGGACGCTTGTGTTCAAGCCGCTGCGATTTGGGAAGCTCGAATACAGGCTTACAGCACTGAGGTCCCTCCCTCAATTCGAATGCAATTGACATCGTTAAAAATTAGCTGTGAAGCCGTCGCGGTTGGCAACGCAAACCTGCTTGGATTTGCGGGACCAGATGCAGTCTTGACCCAGCAAACATTCACACCGTTTGGAACGATCAATAAATCGGTTGCCCTAGAAGGTACCCTTACTATCAACTTGGACAACCTTGCGTTGTTTCAGCTTCAACCAGACCTATTGGTTTCCACCGCTGCACATGAAATTGCTCACGTGTTTGGGTTCGGAACTTTGTGGACACAGAATGACCTCGTCGGTCCGGTTTCAGGATTCGGAACCGTTCAATATTTCGGCGGAACTCATGCAGTCGCTAAATTTCGCGAGGAATCAGGAAACCCTGTACTTCCGTTTATTCCTCTGGAACAAGCAGGCGGTGGCGGAAGTGCTTTGGCTCACTGGGATGACACAGGCATTTTCGTAGCGAACAACCGACAAGACATCATGCTGGCTGTTGCTCCTCCTCCTGGTGTTGAAGAGACGATCACGGAGACTACTTTTGCAGCCATGGCTGACCTTGGGTTTGCAGTCGATGGGGTCAACGGACAACTCGCTGCCCAACCTGGTCTTGGAGCAGGAAAATGGCCTAAGATTTACGGTCCAGCTGTCAATCCTTTTGGTGGTAACGGACTTCCCGTCAATCCTGATGGAAACTTGAAGTTCCACCGCGTAAAAATCCGTGCGGTCACGTTGAAACCTGGCGCGAAACCAAACTCTGGTCCAGTTGTACTGGGCGAAACAGGGAAGCCGGGAACTGGAAGTCGAATCCGAAGAAGCGTTGACCCTTACAATCTTCGCAGCGGTGCCAAGTCAAAGAACTAGGCAGCGACGCAAATTCAAAATCAAAGCCTGCCACACGGCAGGCTTTTTTTGTAGCTATCGATAAGAACCGGAAGCCCGTTGTTGCGGGCTTTGCTCAAAGCTCCCGTGGTTTGGGCGGAAGAATGGGTTGGCAGAGCGGGGCGTATCACCTTCGCCCACCGCAAAAACTCACGATTCACCGCTCATGGCTTCTTTTTCGGGCGAGGGACCTTTGAGCTTTTTCGCCTTCGTCCCTTCCGTCCTTTGCCTTTGGGCTTCTTATCGTCTACGGATGAAAGGGGCTGGCCGATATTGTCCTGCAGCATACTGATTCGATCTCGCAACATACCCGCACGCTCGAAATCCAACTCCTCCGCAGCTTCCAGCATCTCTGATCGCATTTCGTTGACGTAATCTTCGGTGATCAACACTTCATCGCCAGATCGCCCGACCGCATTGTTCGCCTCGCGATGATCCGCCAAGTCTCGTTCGATCCCCTGCGAGATTTTTTTCTTGACCGTTGAAGGGGTGATCCCGTGTTCCTGGTTATAGGCTTCCTGAATCGAGCGGCGACGAGCGGTTTCCTGGATCGCGTTCTTCATCGCTTCGGTGACTTTGTCCCCATACAAGAAGACTTTTGCATTCACGTTTCGGGCGGAACGACCAATGGTCTGAATCAGAGCGGTTTCACTTCGAAGGAAACCCTGTTTGTCCGCATCGAGAATCGCAACCATCGAAACTTCGGGAAGATCGAGACCCTCTCTCAAAAGGTTCACACCAACCAGGCACTGGTAGCGACCGAGCCTCAGGTCCCTCAGGTGCTCCATTCGCTCAAAAGCATCCAACTCGCTGTGCAGCCAACTACAAGCAATCCCGTTTTCATTCAGGTAGGCAGACAGATCTTCCGCCAATCGTTTGGTTAATGCAGTGACCAACACACGCTCGCCAAGTTCTTTTCGTTCTTTCACTTGTTCAAGCAGATGAGCGACCTGACCGCTTGCGGGCACGACTTCAACGACAGGGTCGAGCAAACCTGTTGGACGAATGATTTGCTCGACGACTTCTCCGCCTGTTTTATCTAGCTCGTAGTCTGCCGGAGTGGCTGAAACAAACACAACCTTTTTTAACCGGCCCTCCCACTCTTCGAACTTAAGCGGCCGATTGTCCATCGCGCTGGGTAAACGAAAACCGTGTTCGACAAGCGTTGATTTTCGGCTTTGGTCTCCAGCATACATCGCTCGTATTTGCGAAACCGTCACATGCGATTCGTCAATAAAAAGCAGGAAGTCATCCGGAAAGAAATTGTAAAGCGTTTCCGGTTCTTCGCCCTGTTCACGTCCTGCAAGATGCCGAGAGTAGTTTTCAATTCCCGGGCAGTGACCGACTTGCTCCAGCATCTCGATATCAAAACGCGTCCTCGCATTCAGACGCTGAGCTTCCAGCAGTTTGCCTTGCTCCTGAAACAACTCCAGGCGTTTCGCAAGCTCCAGCCGAATCCGTTTGACGCCTTCGGCAATGCGGCTTTCAGAAGTCACAAAGTGTTTGGCTGGATAAATATAGATTTGTTTTTGCGGTGAAAGCGATTCACCCGTCAATGGATTGATGATCGAAATCTGCTCAACCTCGTCACCCCACAATTCGATGCGATAAGCATACTCTTCATAGGACGGCCAAATCTCGACGGTATCACCGCGGACCCGAAACGTTGAACGCTCAAACGCGATGTCGTTTCGTTTGTATTGGATGTCAACGAACTTCGACAGCATCTTGTCTCGGTCGATCGTGTCACCAACCTTCACGGCGACCATCATCGTCTTGTAATCTTCTGGGGAACCAAGCCCATAAATACTGGAGACACTCGCAATAATGATGACGTCTTTTCTGGAGACCAGCGAACTGGTCGACGCCAGCCTCAGACGGTCGATGTCTTCGTTAATCGAAGCATCCTTTTCAATGTAGATATCTCGCTGGGGAATGTAGGCTTCAGGCTGATAGTAATCGTAATAACTGACAAAATAATGAACGGCATTATTGGGAAAGAACTCTTTGAATTCCGAATAGAGTTGTGCAGCCAACGTTTTGTTGTGGGAAATCACGAGAGTGGGCAACTGAACTTGCTGAATCACGTTTGCCATCGTGAAGGTTTTCCCGGAACCCGTCACGCCCATCAGGCATTGGTATTTCTTGTTCTTTTTTACGTCGCGAGTTAACGCTTCGATTGCCTGCGGTTGATCGCCGTTAGGTTCAAACGGGGATTTTAGGTTAAACATGGATTAGCTCGTTGAGGCGAAGGCAAGCTTTCATTTTAAGGCCATTTCACGTTCAATCCATACCCAGTAGCATTCTGAGCGTCGGCAAGTTTCGGGCGATATTCACTACTTTAAAACCGAAAAAACCGACAAGCACACTTTCTCGAATCGGCCGGCGTTAATCCAACAACAAATCAATTGAGGCTAAAATGAAATTGCGGTAACCTAAAGTCTCCCATTTCTTCTCCAGATCGTTGTTTCCAAAGTCATGATCATCCAAAAAACAGCACTTTCGATATCTATCATTTTGTTGCTCTCATGCAGCTCTTGGACGTTTGGACAGGCTTCGGAAAAAGAAGGGCCTTCCGCGGCTGAGATCGAAAAGAAGTTGTCTGAGCTCTTAAACACGCTTCCGAGTGATGAGCCGGAACTAGAAAAGTCAAAGCTGAACTCAGGATCGGAATCGTCAGAAGGAGCAACTGATGGCGACTTACCAAACGCAGAACTGACATCCGAGCAAGATGACATCATCGCGGCGATCGAAGCCGAAATGGAAGAGATTTCCCAAACCAAGCGGACCAAGCAAACAAAAGAACAACGTCTCAGGTTAGCTGAACTGAGAGCTCGTCTGAAAATCGCCAAAACCATTCGACAACAACTGGTTCGAACCGGTTTGACCAAATCGAAGCTCAACCGCGGAGCAAAATCAATCGAAGACTCGTTCGTGATCGCGACGATCGAAGTCGCTGCCAATTCCGATTCAGCTGACATTCGATTTGCGGCCTTGGACGGCGAAACCGGATGCACCAACGACCTCTATAAGTTTGTGGAAAAGACCCCCAAGGGTGGATATCGAGACTACCGAATCATTGGTCGTTATCTTTCACCCGAATTAGCAAGCAAGGCAACCGATGTTGCTAGGCAAGAGTACGACACGATGAAGGAACGTGAGCGACAAATGATCGCTTACATTCAGGCTCGTGAACGCCACATGGCTCGGGTTAAGGCTTCACGTCGTTGCTGACGTTAACCTTGTGCGTTGCAGTTGCAACCAGTCATCAATTAAATCATGGCCATCTTTGATTGGCCCGTGTTACTACTTGTTTTCCAACGGCAAAAAGAACGGCCGCAGTACGGCTAACTTTTTCGCGCCGATTCCAGACACGTCTTGTAATGAGTCCAGAGATTCGAATGGGCCGTTTTGTTCGCGGTGCGCGACAATCGCTTGGGCAAGCTTTTCTCCAACGCCTGGCAAGACGACGATCTCGCCCCATGTTGCCGAATTGATATCGACCTGGAACTCATACGTGCGAGCTTCGACATTGTCGACGTCTGATAGTCCGCCTTCGCTTAGCGATTGAATTGAGAAATAGCCAACCATGCCAATCAGCATGGCCAACAACACGCCTGCCACAATCGTCTGATGCTTCTGCCACAAAACCAAGAAACGAGTTTTTTCTTTCCAAGAAAAACTCTTCGCAGTGGAATCTTCTTTCTGAGGCGGCGACTGCAATTCAGTTTGCTTGAGTTCTGCACCCATCGTTAATTGGAACACTTATTGAAGAAGAGACTGGGAGTGACGTGCCAAGATCGACCCTCATTTTGGACGATAGAAATCTTTTGTTCCAGCACCTAGATACTGGACACTTTCCCGCTGAAGAAATTAGCAATCATTTTGTCAACCTGACCCTCAAAGTAACCTGCTTTTGGCGAGCAAAGATCGATTGAATCAACAGAAAGCAGCTGAAAAAGTTGACGCTTCAACTGCTCAGTAAGATAATGGTAAAGCCATTTTTGGAACCATGCAGTTAGCTTATTTGGATTCAGCCTTCTGCGGTTCGCCTTTTACGCTCGGCTTAATGAATGATCAGTCAATGTCCCAATTGTCGCATCCGCTTAACTGACTTTGCGGTCTCATGTGAAAAATGTGGATGGAGCATGATCAATGCAGCTTCGAACCAAGGTACCCAGCCCATGACTGCATCAGACAACAACGTCAATCTTGAGGACGATGATCCTCCAGTGATCATTGTCAAAAAAGTGGCTCGAACGAAAGCGCCGCCGGCCCCAAAGGATTCCTCATCCGAAGACATTTTGCCTGACATGAGCAACACGCATGATGACGATGGGATGCCGCCTTTGGAAGTTGACCTTCAACTTCAGCGAGCAATGGAGTTCATTGAGCAGGAGAATTTTACTTCGGCATTGTCTTACCTTAATCGAGCGATTATCGATGTGCCGCCCGAGCGATTGGCAGAGTGTTTTTCATTACGCGGTTATGTCCACCTCAAGAATTTAGATTTCTCCAGAAGCGAAGCCGACTGCGCCCAAGCGATCAATCAAGGTTGGGAAGACGCGCAGACCTATGCTTGGCGAGCCGCCGCCCGAGGCGAACAAAACAAGTGGCGGGCAGCCTTTGACGATCTCGAAAAAGCAGCTGAACTGGCAGGTCCTCACCGAGACCAATACATCCAGCTCATGGATTCATATTCGCAAACGGCTAGCGAACATTTTCGTGAGTTGATTAAAAACGGGAACGAAACTGCAGACCTGTTTTTTGAGCGTGGGTGGATCTATTTGCGGTCCGCAAAGTACCAAAAAGCTGAACGCGATTTCAATCATGCCATTGCGATCCAACCCAAACACCCTTGGGCGTCGGTAGGTTTGGCGATGCTTCGAGTTCAACATGGCAACGACGAAGGTATCATTGATCTTTGCAGTGTTGGCGCTCACGGTGACCCAGATTGCGAGCGCCAGGCACTTCAGATTCGCGCCCATGCGAAACGCAAGGCGGGAAGAATTGCCTCGGCTCAGCGAGACCTCGATCGACTCATTGAATTGGCCGGGGATGACTCGCAACAGATGGTTGAGTGTTGCCGACTCAGCAGTGAACTCGGCAACCACGTAAAAGCCATTGAGCGAATTTCAACGGTGCTTGAAACCGACAAAGAACATTACCTCGCTCGCTTGATTCGCGGCGATTGCTACCGGGCGATCAAAAACTATTCGCTGGCGATTGCTGATTACAAACAGTACCTCCGATTTTATCCAACAGACACGACCGCACTGATTCGTCGTGCAGAAATGTACCTGTTAACTGACAGGCTCGAACAAGCTCATGCCGACCTCGACGAAGCAATGCAGTCTGAGAAAACGAATTTCGAGGCATACTTAATTCGTAGCAAACTGTTTTTGAAAGAAGACAAACTGGACCAAGCGCTTACAGATTGTCAAAAAGCAGTTCGACTAGAAAACCAGGAACCTGAGGCGTTCGCGGTTCTCGCCCAGATCTACCAAAAACTCTGTGACTATTCTCGTGCAACGGAGGAGTACAGCCGGAGCGTAGAACTAGCCGCCAATGATCACCAACAAGCTCATTACCTCTACCATCGCGGCACGATGTATTACGAGATGGAAGATTTTGAAAAAGCAAGGAAGGACTTTAAAAAGTCTTGCAAACTCCGTCCTAGCCATCCTGGCAGTTGGATTTGGAAAGCGGCGGCGTGTGCGCGTTTGGAAAAATGGTCCAACGCAATCATCGGTTTACAGAACGCAATTTCAGTTCGGCCTTCGGCTTCGGAGCAGTATCAAATTTTAGGCAAGCCAGTCGCTGAAAAAGCGATCGTGTATTTTGATCGCCAAGAACAACGCGGGCACGACACGGCAGAGACTTTTCGTAAACGAGGCTTGGCATATCAATTCCTTTCTAAGAACGTAGAAGCCATCAAAGATTTCACAGCGGCACTTGAAAAGCAATCGGACGATGCCGAAACGCTAATTCGACGCGGCCAAGCGTATGCCGATCTTGGGAAACATGATTCGGCAGTCGAGGACTTCACTCGAGTGATTCGCGTCGACGGAAACAACCATGAAGCTCGATATCACCGCTCAATTTCCAGAGCCTCCCAAGGAAAGATCGACGAAGCCCGTTCGGATCTGATAAAGTCGATCAAGACGTCGCCGCTACCTCGCTACAACATTCAGCTTTCCGAAGTGATGCAAAAAGTTGGCGATACGCCCAAGGCACTTGAGTACCTCGACAAAGCCGTCTTGCTGGATCCAACCGACCCCAACTCCTTTCGCAAACGCGGCGTTGCTCATCTTCAGGCCCACAACTACCTGAATGCAGTAAGCGATTTTACTCACTCGTTAGAGCTTTACCCGACACAGATTGATGTGATCGTGCTTCGTGGTCAGGCTCATCTCAAAGCTGAAGAATTGACTCTTGCGATCGAAGACTTCGAGCTCGCTCTGACTCACAACGATAAACTTTCAAAGGCCTATTCCGGCCGAGCAAGTGCGTTGGTTAGTCAAGGCAAAATGGAATACGCGCTGATCTGGCTGACAAAAGCAATCCATCGCTTCGAAAATCCACGACAGCTTTCCGAAATCCTGTTTGCTCGCGGGAAGGCGTTCTACCAAATGGGACGTTACGCGCCTGCAACCGCCGATTTCTCCCAAGTCATCGAGTTGATGCGAAGTGACCCGAAGACAGTGGTTGCCGCCCGATACGCGCGGGCTCTTACCAACGCGAAAGCAAAACGGTTCGATAAAGCCGCCAGGGATTTTAGACGTCTAAAGAAACTGACTCCCAATGACGCGAAGATTCAAGCGGCGCTAGATTGGTTTGAAGACACCGAGTCCAAAACTTGTCCAGAGTTTCTCAACGCAAAAATCGCAACGGTCCGCCCGACTCGCCCCGGAATTTCTCGATCAAAAGTAGAGCTTGTCGAATCCATTTCCAAATGGGAAGTCGATCCTCCGCACGATACTTGGGTTGTTCGAAACGAAGAAAAGAGAGAATACGGGCCAGTTCATTATTCGATTCTGAAAACCTGGATCAATGAAGGTCGCGTCGACATTGGAATGAAAGTCCTGCGGGCAGATTGGTCGAAATGGAAACGCGCCGAGAAGATCTTTCCTGAGCTTTCACCTGTTGGCAGTCACCGAGGCAACATGGTCGATGATTTCCCAGGAATCGATGTCGAAGCGTTAGAGAACATCAATCAGATTGAATAGCTCCCGCTGACCTGTCCCGAAATTCGAGATTGCGACACTCGTTTAGAGTTCGGTAGGTCATGGGAGGCAACACATGTGAGCAACGATGGGATC
>CAZQQR010000019.1:14914-22102 GCA_964595515.1 uncultured Pirellulaceae bacterium | reverse complement strand
TCGTTTAGAGTTCGGTAGGTCATGGGAGGCAACACATGTGAGCAACGATGGGATCAACGATGGGATCGAAAAAGCGCATCCATCTTTAAATAGCTTGGCTAGTCTTGACCGACTCCCACGGAGATACGCTAGAATTCAGGCAACCTTCAACCGTTCTTGATTATCAAACGACCTATTTTTTGACCATCAACAAAAGTACTTCATGAGCAATCAGGATTCTCCAAAAAATGAAAAGGAATCCGCGTTCGGTGAAGAGCGGCTAAAAATGGTCTTTGTCGCCGACGTCGAAGGCGAACCACCACCAGTCATTTCCAATTCGTTTAAGAAATACACTCACTTCCACGAATTGAGTCAGGGTGGCAAAGCCAGTTTGTACTCGTGCAAAGATACCAATCTTGGCCGGCGAGTCGTGCTTAAAATGCTTCGTCCTGAAATCAAGGACGATGACGTCGAGCTGCGGCGATTGCTCCGAGAGGCCAGAATCACGGCTCAGCTTCAACATCCAGCCACCGTTCCACTTTACGAATTGGGACAAAACGACGAAGGCGACTGGTTCTTTGCGATGAAGAAAATTGAAGGGCATACGCTTTTCGAAATCATCGTTGGGCTTGCCCGTCGCGAAAAAGCATACGAATCAGAATTCAACCTCAATCGGCTGCTCTCGATTCTGACTCAAATCGGTGATGCCCTTGCTTACGCCCATGTTCGTGGTGTGATTCATCGGGATGTCAAACCGGAAAACATTATCGTGGGAATGTTCGGCGAGGTTAACCTGATTGATTGGGGCGCTGCCAAAGTCTGGGGGATGCCCAACGACGGGGACGAAGACACCAAAGGCCAGCGCGGCGGAACTCCGCTTTACATGTCGCCAGAACAAGTCATGGGAAATCGACTGGTTGACGAGCGGTCAGATATTTTCAGCCTAGGAGTCGTGATGTACGAGATGATGGCTCAGAGAGAGCCATTTCGAGGTGTCGATATTCGAGCTACGTTTGACAATATCATTAATCGACCTCCAAAATCTCCGCGTGAGGTCGCACCCCATCGGTTTATTCCCCAAATGCTTGAGGATATCTGCCTCAAAGCGATGGAAAAGAATCCTTCCGACCGATATCAATCCATGAGCGAGTTCATGGGCGCGGTCCATCAATTCCGAAGCGATTCGCTTTTAAAAGGAAGCGTTTGAAGGAAGGACGCGTTTAAGGAAGGCTTTGAAAAACGACATTGATAACTGCGGCTTTGGTACACGCCAACATGCTTTACCAACTCCGAGTACAATCTTTAAACAGCGAAGATTGCTAACTGCAAGGTCGCCAACTAAATCCAACAACCTCATTGGCACGCTTCGCATTTTTCTGATTTAGACAAAAGCATGGACGACCCAAACCAAGAACGATTTCAGCGTATCGAACGAAAGCTCAGTTTGCTTTTGACGATCGCCATTGCCCAGTCGGTCGTAATTCTATTGTTGGTCGTCGGGATGTTTGTCAGCCGATTTTTGGCTTCGACCATGCCCATGATCATCTTCCTGGTGGTGACCATTGGTTTTTTGGTTTTGTTTCGGAAACAATTGCCCGGCTGGTTTGGAAGCGTTAGTCGTTTCGTTTTCTCAAAACTTCTCAGCGCTCAAAAACCGAATTCGATGAAAGACATCGATTAATAAAAACGCGTCATCGACGCCAAACCTCAATCCCACGTGCCGCCTCATCAATCAAACCACATTGCTTGGCTTTGATAGACAACATCTCCAAAGCCCTCTTGCCGGTTTCGCCCAATTCGACCGTCCAATCGTTGACATACAAATCAACGTGGCCGAACAAAACTTCGTCGTCAAACTCCTGCGCATACTTTCGCATCGTCTCAATCGTTTCCGTCCGATGCTTCAAACCATAATAGATCGACGATTGGATCACTGATTGGACCAAACCGATCACTTCCCTGGATTGGCTTCGGCGAGCAAGGATTCCCCCCAACGGCAGCGGCGAATCTGTTTCCAGCTCCCATTTTTCGCCGAGGTCAGCGACCAGATGCAGGCCTTCTTGTTTCCAGGTAAATCGTCCTTCGTGAATGCAAACTCCAAAATCGGCTTGATTCATTTTCAGCGCAGGCATGATGTCAGAAAAAACGCAATGCTCGATCTTGGCAGCACCGTAGAACATTCTAAAGAGCATCGCCGCCGTCGTATGTTCACCGGGACAAAGCGTCAGGCTATCACCAACAGAATCAGGTGACGTATCGGGCTGGGCGGCCAGCAAAAGTGGTCCGACTCCAAACCCAAGCGCTGAACCAGACGGCAGGACAACAGTCTCATCACTCAACAAAGCCGCGGCATGAAAACTGGCCTTGGCAAAATCAAACTGACCAGCCATTAGCCCGTGGTTAAGCTCACGTATATCAAGCAACTCAATTTCAAACTCAATTCCCAGCAAATCAATCTTTTGCTCGAGAATTGCATGGAACGCGAACGTGTCGTTGGGACAGGTTGAAATAGCAAGTTTGATTTTCATCGGTTTTATTAAGTGTCGACTAACTCGGGCCATCAATTATCTGTTTTGCAAGGACAGCAACTGCCCCAAGCGCGTCTTTGATCCGCCAATTGTCCTTGTTTCGATCACCCGCTCGATTTGAAATACCACGAACAATTTTTAAGGGAACATTCGCGAGCCGACAGGCAGCCGCCACACCATAGCCCTCCATGTCTTCCGCAGTTGCACTGGAAAATCGAGCCAACCTTTCACTCACCATTGCATCTGAATCGGCAGCACTGCAAACCGTTACTAGTTCACGATTTTGGATTTGCAATTCTGAACTAAGATCAATTCGATCTTCGATCGGACGCACCGCATGGTCGCCTGGCCACTGCGGCCAACCCATTTGTTTTGCGGACTGAAAGGACTCGCCTTGTCCGGCACCAACTCCGTCACAATGAACCGCCGAAAACTCGTAGGCTTCACCCGTTTTCAAATTAGAATCGTAGGCTCCGGCGATCCCCAAAAGCAAAACTTGTTCGGGCTCATGTGCCGCCAACAATTGGCTGGCTCGCGCTGCCGAAACTATCGGTCCGAATCCACAGATCTCAATAGCCACGTCTTGTAGACCCGGGAACTGCAACAGCACTTCTTTTTCCATCTTGGTCGGAACGAGAACAAGCCAATCCTTTGTTTGATTCATTAGTTCATGCTCTGGATGGTGATTTGCTCAAAATCTCTTTCATCAGAAATTCCGTTCGCTGCCAATTCATCGATTCTTTGCCGCCCCAGTATGCCATCAATGTCGCCAAGCACAACATCGCGACGCACCAGATACATGCCTGTCTGTTCAATGTAAACGGAATCCCGAGGAAACTTGAAAGATTCCCCTGTCCGCCACCCATCAACAGCCCGGTTGAAACGACGCCAAAGACGAACGCCATTACCAACATCGCAACCGCGACTGCCCGGAGCGCCGACCAATCTGGAATCTGAGCTAGAAAAACAGCGTAGATCAAATAGAGGGCCCCCACGAATACTTGAATGTAAATCCATCGAGGCAAAGCGACTTCTTCGCTCAACTGTGTCCAGTGAATCCAGTGGTAGAGGGCAGGGACCATATTCACGATCGCCACGATGCAAAGACAAATCGCAAAGAATCTCGCCAATAGCTTTCGGTCGCTGTTGGCATCTTTCAGACGCTGATGCCAATCCTTTTTCTCTTCGACGGCAACAGCCTCTACATTTTCATCGATCCGAATCGACTCAATGGGAGCGTTCAACGAGATAGACGGAAGTTTCCCAGGGGATGACGGAGCGGGAAAACTCAAACGTGAAAGATCGGTGCCGCTCGACAAAGAGGCGGGAACTTGCTCCTCGTCCTCAATGCCTGAGTCGACGTTACCTGAGATCAAATCTTTGCCGTCCGAGATCGGTTCGGATTTGGCCGATGGTTCATCCTCAATCTCAGCAGGAGCATCAGGCGATTGGGAATCTATTTTGTCGCTGGGTTGGGGAACTACGTCTTCAGATGCTTTAGATTCGAGACTGGGATCTTCAGGTTCTTGGACATTCGTTTCAGGCGCATCGGAATTAGCCAAACTGGATTCAGGAACGCTTGCTGAAGAAGCCAAACTCGATTCAGTCGTCTCTAGGTCCGACAATGGCTCACTTACTGGTTCAGTCTTTGAGCTGAGCAGTTGATTCACATACGTCACACTGGCTTTGGTCGGCGAGCTATCTAAATCAGGAGTGACCGCGGCAGTCACATCCATTGCGTCCGACGCTTCTTGATTACTCTTGTCTGCCTGACGTTTGACAGCCAATTTCGCGTTGCAAAAAATAGTCGGCTCAGACTCGAGCACTTCACCGGGAATCTTGGGAACACGAATTGCCGATTTACAATACGGGCAACGGACTGTCTTTCCGCTTTTATTGCGGGACATCCGTATTTCACAACCGTTGGGGCAAGTTACAAGCAGCGGCATTGGGCTAGGCTCACAGTAAAAGTCAGCCTCGATTATAGCTCAAACATCAGAGATCGACCGATTCCTCCGCGAGCGTCCAAAAAACTATCACCTGATCGCATCAAGCAAACAGCAACCTAAAGAAAACTCTCCGCCTGGTGGTCAGTCAAAGGCAAAGTTTTTGGGGTAGTGGACGAGGCAACGAGTCCTTTCGAGCCAACAAACGCAAGGGACTCGTAACTACGGAAAATCCAATTTCTAGTTTTAACGAACCACTAGTTTCTATAAACCAAGCTGCCTAATCCACACCTACGCGGAACGTTGCTTTTCATTATTGGCAGCAACTTGGTTTTCAGATTCGGTGGCTGAAGGCTCCAACGTTTCCGAGGCTTCAGCTGTTTCCGCCGGGGCAGAACCTGGAGCTTGAACCGGTTTCGGTTTTCCGTTCTTGGCTTCGTCCGCTCGCACAATACTGAAAATTCTATCGATATACTCAGTCGCCGAATGGTCCGACAACTGATCGATTTTGAGCTTTCTCAATCCGCCCAGAAAACCCTGAAGCCGATCACTGAATCGTCGCCAACCTTTCAGGTTTTTCAATCGACCTACATGATCGATATATTTTTCCTCGCCAGAGTGTCGGTAGCCAAACATCACAGGAGGGACCCGTGTCACGATGTCATTGTTGTTGACCCAACGATAATGTTGAAGTTTCACATGGTTGACATATCGTTTGCACCCAACACGAGGGCTTCCAAAGGTGTACAGCTCTTCCGGCTCACTACGTATAAAAGACAACATGCAGCGTCCGGCACAGATTTTTGCCATCGCGCCGCCGAGCGAATGCCCGCAAAACCAGAGTGGCAACTCGTTGGGCTCAAGCGCGTTTTCAATGTGAGGCCAAATCTCATCCACTTCAGCCTTGAATCCTCGGTGGACCTTTCCGACTGTTTCCGCCAACGCCGTCAGCGCATTCACATCGGCTTGAATGTCATTCCAATCGTTGACTTCGGTGCCTCGAAAAACCACAACGCTGTCGTGTTCATTTTGGAACCAATAAGCCTGCGCCCCTCCGCAATTAAAAAACTTACCGTCTGTGAATCCAAGTTTGCCCGCCGCGATATTACATTGTTCAATCGACAGATACGAAATCATTGAGACTTCGGCGAACAATAAAGAACGTCTCGGCACGGACAACTCGCTGATCGGCCGATCGAGATAAGATTTAAATGCAAACTCAGAAGCCTTTTTCTTGGCAAGCTTCACTGGCTTTTTATTTGACTTTGTTACCGGCATGACTGTTGTCCGTTTTGTCGTGGAGTTCGCCAGCGAAAAGATGAATCTGGCAAAACCAAATTGTAATGGCCTTTTGGCGATTCGAAAGTGATGATCTCAAAGTGACCGAAATGCGTTTACTTTACTTTCAACGCGATCACACCATTCCAATCCTTGGGAGGCTTTTCGGCGTTTTCAGTCATAAAGTCTTGTAAAAACAAAATGGCGGGATCTTCACGGTCAAGACTATCAGCAAGTTCACGCAGTTTGGGCAAGGCTTGTTCCCATTTTCCATTTTCAAAATCTACCAGCGCTTGCTCAAAACCAACGATCGTCTCAACATCCAGTGTCCCGTTTTCAAATACTTGAAAAACGTTGACGACACTCTTGAGTCCAGCTGGTAGAAAATTTCCGAACCGTCTGATTTGCGGTTTGTTTTTAAGGTCAGACTTAATCAAGTGCTTTGCAGTCGCCGCATCAATCAAGATTTCTGAATTCACGAGTCGAGTCATTCCTTCCAAGCGAGAGGCCAGGTTCACGACTGGCCCAAACGCCGTCACTTTGACTTGATCTCGACTTCCGATTTTACCAGCGACCACTTCGCCGGACGCGATGCCGATTCCGACTTGAAAATTAGCCAGCTTGGATCCCGACGCCAAATTCTCTCGAAAGGTCTTTTGAATTTGAAGAGCAGACTGAATGGCTCCAACCGCTGATTCTCGTTTGTTGCCCGGCTCCAGAGGCCATCCCCAAAAACCCATCGCGGAGTCACCATGAAAGTCACCGACGACGCCACCGTTTCCGAGGATTTCATTGGTCACGATGCTTAACGACTCACTCACTCGAGCCAACAATTCGAATAGTTGATCCGACATTTCCTCGGAAGTCTTTGAGAACCCCCTGAGGTCACAAAACAAAACCGACACGTCGCATGCTCGCGGGCGAAGAACTTCTTCTGGGTCTTGTCCAGCAATCGCCTGCAAGACCACCGGTGAAAAGAACGTACTGAGTGTGGAATTCTGACGTTCAAATTGCTTGACCAGTAATAAGTTTTTCAGCGTAGCGCCAATCAACTCTGTAAACTTGATATCACCCTGTAAATCGGGCTCGTCGACTTGGCTACCTGCCGAAGAACTACCACTCCGATTCTTGCCTGCGACGTACAGTCCCCATCCCGGACTGGCAACACTTTGGATCGGCGTCACAAACGCCCAATCGTTTTCGTAGTCAACCGTGTATTCTGCACTTTGACGACTCCCCTGACTCCAAACGTGCAACACCGATTCACTCGTGGCGATCGCTTGGCGAATCAAAGTTCCGCTTGGTTGAAAATCTCCGCCGTCAAAACCACGTTGGTCCCAGTGGATGACTTCGATGTCGGATTCGGACTGCCCCAACTCCGGCCCCGCCAACTCCGGCCCCGCCAACTCAGCCCCGGCAATCTGAACAACGCCAGCGCTAGTGGCCGTAGGAATCCC
>CAZQQR010000019.1:11525-14814 GCA_964595515.1 uncultured Pirellulaceae bacterium | reverse complement strand
CCAACTCAGCCCCGGCAATCTGAACAACGCCAGCGCTAGTGGCCGTAGGAATCCCTGAGATCAAGAGATTGATAATTCGGATTAACAAATCGTCCGTGTTTCCTGCGCTTGAAATCGCATCGGGCAGCCGATTCAAAATATCGACTCGGCGATCTGCATTTCGATAAACGACTTTTTTAAGAAACTCAGGCGAGAAACTTCGTTGACTGATTGGATCGGGAGCATCCAACGACGCAAACGCTCGTGCATCTGCCAACGTTATCGTGGTAGAGCCGATGACAAAATGCTCTCCAGGAGAAAGGGTAAACTCTTCTTTCTCTTTTCCATTGAAGAAAACCGGGTTGGACGCGTCTTGGATTTTCTCAACTCGCACACCCGACTCATCAACATGCAAACGAACGTGCCGCCGCGAAACTTTGCCATCCCAGGGAACCCGAAACGTAGTGGTCCCTCTTCCAATCTCAACCGAACTAAATGGCAACGGACGACGCCAACGCGAATCAAGGTTCGGTCCTTGAGCGATGAGTTCAAGCATATTTGATCACGGCCTCAATGGATCAGCTGGACATACAAATAGAATGCGAGTCCAAGTATCAACAATACTTCGACGACCGCAACCATTTGAAGTTTTCCGCTGTAAAAACCTCGCGTTGCATGATCCAGGCGAAGATAGCCAAACAAAACGGCCAATAGCGAAATCACGACACCCGCGACAATGGCAACCATGATCAATCGCTGTCGAACGACAGACTGATTGTCTCGTTCTTCCGAACTTTGCTCGGCGACAGTCTGAAGTCCAGCCTCTCCCGCGAAAACGAAATGGCAAGGGTGTTGAGCAAACAACACAAACACGCTCGTGAATAGCGTGGCAATTACCCAGCCAATTCCGAATTGAGTTCGGCGCTGATCTCTTCGCGATGAGTAGGATGAAGCCACGGGGAAGCCAATTGAATGGAAACGGAAATCACGACAGCAAAAATACAAACAAGCGTTAAAGGCACATTGAGTAAATGACTCAATACGATCGCCCAGACCAACGAAAACGCCACACTCAATGTACTTAGTCGGGTCCGCCGGACTGGATCCATGAGCCGCCACCATCGCAAGATGCCAAAAAGTCCGCCAAAGAAGATCAGAAATGCTGGAAACATCGGGACTGACTCTAATACATAGCTAGTCGTTTTCATCGAAGTAAAATCGGCAGCCGTCAATTCCGCCAGTTTAAGGTCAAAAGAACCTGCTGAAAAATAAGCGATTGCACCGATCGAAATACCAATCCCAATCGTCGTAATCCGTCTTAAAACTGAATCACCTTCTCGACGCTCCCAAGCTTTGCAGCCCCCCAACAACGCCCAACAGGCGGCAATGCTCGTCAACGTCAACCAAACATATCGAGACCAGGTTTCCACATTGGATTCGACCAATCCGCCACCCAATGCCATGCCTAACAAATTTAAAACAACACAAGCCAGAGCCGCGATTAAGAACGAACCGACCAACTCCGTGGTTCGATCCATCGAAGGTCTACGGCTGAGCCAAGTTCGCACGTCGGCGATTTGACGTTTTCGAATTTCTCGCGGTGAAAGTGATTTGGCGGATCCGTCTTCGGTGAGATACCAAGTTCGAATCAAGCAATATGTCAAATAGGCGACGCCGGTCACCAACACGAGCGGCAACAACCACTGTGAATTTTGAACGACGACCAATCCGCCAACGACCAATAATATCATTTTGACGGGCGCAGAAAAATTGGCAGTGTTCCACCAACCGAGTAACGGAGTCCAGGCGGATTGAACGGCTTTCGCGATCGGTTCTTCCGCATGGATCACATGCGAAACCGCCAAATTCGGAACGGGCACCTCATTACCAGAGTTGCTTTGCCGAAGAACGTTGATGGGATCCACGTTTTCGGCGGAGCTTTCAACGGAGTTGCTTTCAATCGAAGCAATCGAACCATTGTGACTGCTGGTCACGGTCACCGAATTGTTTTCATCCAAGCCATACTGACTCGCGTCATTGAGTGGTCCAAATACGATGTCAGGAACGACATTCATTTCGCTGCTGTCGATGATCACCGGCGGAAGTTGGCTGTGATGCACACGGTCAGGTGAACCAGGATGTTTAGTTGTCAGTTTTCCAAACGACACAGCCGCAACCTCGGTTTCGGATTCTTCGACCAACGGCATTCGACCAACCGAGTTTTGGCGAATAATTCGTTTGCTATTGGCAGCAAGTTCCGGCCAAGGAAGGTCCGCAATCATGGCTGGCACGTCTGGGTATCGCCGCTGAGGATCTTTTGCCAGAGCTTTTCTGATCAGCTTTTGAAACTTTTCTGGAACGGCGGAAACATCGGGATCCGAAGTCAGATGTTTCATGATGATCTCTTGCGAGCTTTCACCATTGAAGGGCACATCACCTGTCAACATTTCAAACAAAACAATCGCCATCGCGTAGATGTCGATTTGTTTTCCGTAGACGCCTTTGCCAATCTCAGGAGCCATATAGTGAAACGTGCCAACCGATTCCGTATGCCCTGAGCGGCGACTGCATGAGATGAATTTGGAAAGTCCGTAGTCGCCGATTTTAATAACGTGAGAATCTTCGTCGCAGAAAATATTGCCGGGCTTCAGATCTCGATGCACGATCCCTTTGTCGTGTAAATAAGCCACGCCGGCAGCCGTCGACGCAAACCAAGCCTTCACGTCTTCTTCTGGCATCCCGGTTTTATGCTCGTGAATGATGTCGCGAAGCGAGGGTCCAGGAACGTATTCCATCACCACCCAGCTTTCGCCGTAAGAGTTGGTGCGGATGTCCCACAGCGAGATCAAATTCACATGTTTTAGATTGAGGCATTGCCGGACGCCTCTGAGTTCAACGTCGAGGTTACGTTGAATCTTTTTGAGCGCGACTTCTTTGCCTGCGTCACTCAACGCAAAATACACTTCGCCGAATCCGCCGATGCCGATTCCACGTTTGATTGTGTATCCTTCTAACGGTGTGGAACCGTCGGGATAAGAAAACTTCATACCGCGCCTCCCAGCCACATTGGCTGGTTCTACCTTGGATTCCAAAGGGTTGCCCAACAACGTTGGTTCCTTTGATATTTCTAGGGTAGCCGGTCGGTCATCCATTTGTCTAGTTTCCCGTTTCAAAGGTGATGCAATCCTCGTATTTTTGGTGTGAAAAAGCGGGTCGCGCATGCAAAAAAGGGTTCGGGCCACCCTACCATTGGCCACGAACCCCGAGATGCGTCAATTCTTCTTCAGTTGTGAGCTTCTTTCAAACGTTG
>CAZQQR010000019.1:8597-11425 GCA_964595515.1 uncultured Pirellulaceae bacterium | reverse complement strand
AAACGCCTGATCAAACTTACTTTGAAACCAGTTCATCGTTTCCGACAACGATGGCTTCTTCGTAAGTAGCCTCATCGTCGTTTTGCTTGCTGTCAAAGTAAGCGTCCATTTCATCCAGAATGTCGGTGTCGCTTGAAATCGCATCCGCATTGACTGGAATCTGACCGAAGTACTTTGGAGCGATCGTCAACATCTCTTCTTTGGCAGAAACCAAAGCATCAATGTCGGCGAGCATCTCACGAGTTTTTGCAAGTTCGCTGTTGTCGATATTGATCTGGCTGGCAGTCGCAACGACTTCGTTCATCCGATGGCGAGCCGTCAGATTTTCGATTTGAACTTCAAGTTCACGCTTTTGAGATTTAGCTTCATCAAGCTTCGCAACGGCTGTTTCAAGCGACGTTTTGCGAATCTTTAGGATCTCAGCCTTCTTTACGTTTGTCATCTCGGCTGTTTGATAAATCTCAAATCGGTGCCGAAGATCTTCTTCTACTCGTGAAGAGTTGTAAGCTTTTCCGTTGGTGGCGACGTAAAACTGTTCGCCCGATGACATGTGCTCACGAAGCGTCATCATTTCGTCGTAGCTCTTTCCAAGAACCTTTTCGCTTTGCTTTAGATCAGTCGCCAGTTTCTTGATCTGGGCTTTCTCTTTGGCAATTTGCCAAACCATGTTTTTGATCTCTGGTCCGATCTTTTCAAGTTGGGATTTGGCTGCGTCGATCTGGAATCCAACCGGCACATTTTCCTGGGCACTGGCTTGTACATTTTTGAAGGCAGTTTGGGCATAAGGGATGACCTTGCCGCCAAAAAGTAGTCCGCCTAACAGTGCGAAAACCAAGACCCCCAAGGTCAATTTCTTGCACATTTCGTTTCTCCTGCTCTTTCGAATATTGCTGTATTTCTTTTGAACCCGCCGGATCCAATATCTCGGTTCAAATTTCAGTTAAGGGTTGTTCGGTGGCTTAAATCGTATCTTTGGAAAATTTGAGATTATTTTTGCGCCGATTTTTCAATCTGAAGGGGCAGCAAAGTCGTTCACTCCACAAAAAATGGGGGTTTGACTCCCAATTCAATGCTGAAATCCCGACTTTTAGAAATGTCAGCTTGCTGCTTTAACTGCAGCAAAGCGAGATTTCTGAGGCCATGGACGGGTTCATGCGGGTATTTTTCAAACTCCTAATCAAAACCGACGATAAACCTGCGCTGATTCTGTTCGCACTGATCGGTTTGGTATTTGCATGGAACCTCGCTCTGCCGATGAGCCACACGCTGCAAGAAGCAGGTCTAAAGCGGTACCACCTGGCTTCTGGCAACTATTACGCCTGGGCCGTCCAACAACCGATTCCATCAATCTACAACTTTGAGAATCGCTACTGGCTGGGACGAGAGCAGCTTCCTGAAGCAGCCCTTACTCAAGAAACGGTTCGCCAATCTCCCGGTGCTTCACTGACATCAGGCGGCGTGGTCATGGCCCGCAAGAATGTCGACATGTTCCGCTCCGCGAATCAAGCGTTGGACTCGTCGACCACACCGGCGGCGGTTCAGTCAGAGGCGATCAATCACTTCCCAACCCGCGTGATGACTTATGCGGCCGCCAGACGAAAGCTCGGAGAGAATCCAAACGGGTTCTTTGTGATCAAAACCGCCTATCGGAAAAAGAAAATCAAATCGGTTTTCGAAACCGTCAAGAAATCAGAAAACGAAATCGAAGTCCGCCGTCTGGAGACCGAGATTGAGTAGCACAGCACTTCATCCCGTTTCGTTTGCTGTCCACTCGGCCAAACAAGTTGCGCGGCCGCTCGACGGCGTCCTGCCACTCTACCGCGTCGTAGTCGGCTGTATTCTGGCTTCGCTATTGTGGAATTGTCAGTTCCTGTTTTCGTTTTTTGAAATCAACGCAACCGTCCGAATTCAAGACAGCTTTTTTCCAGCACTCTTTAAAAGCTCCAACCTTTTAGTTGCACTTTACGTGATCCCAATCGCGTTTGGCATCGAATCGATGAGAACCCGCAATGTTGGAATGCTCAGAATTCAAGCAATTGCCACAGCCGTTTGCATGTTCGGATTGTGCATCCACCAAAGCAGCTACAACAACGTTACCTATTTGACATGCTTTTGGGCATCGCTGTGGTGCGTTTGGTTTTCGCTAAAGATCGAGGAGCCAGAGAATCAACTTTTGTTCAAAGCAAAAACGTTTGCGATCTTGATCGTGTCGTTGATCTTTCTCGGCGGAGCCGCAGGCAAATGGACACCAGGATATTGGTCGGGAGAAGTGCTCTATCAAATCTATTTTCTGGACCGCGATTTTTGGTTCTTTAATTACCTGAGAACTTCAATGGATTCCGAAGCACTCCGAGAGTTTGCGACGGTCTACTCTCGCATGGTGGTCCTTGTGGAATCCGGGTGTGCGTTTCTCTGGTTGTTGCCAATCAAACTAGCGGCAATGATCGGACTCGTCGTGCTGCTAGGAATCTGCCTGTTTTCAAACATCCAGTTGTTCTCGGTGATGTTTAGCTTGTTGGGTCTGATGCTTGTTTGTTTGCATACGCCAAAAGAATAGCTGAAGCGTCTGCGATAAAATGACTTTGAGGGTATTTGACCTGAAAGGGCGGACCTTGCTCTCAAACCTTTTTGCTCAGCGAATACTGAAAAAACCGATCTCAAGTCAGAAAACCCCCGATTTTCCGGGTTCTCTTTTGACATGGTCTGGTCGCGACCTACGTTTCCGAGAACCCGATTGAGCTGGGGAGCAACAGTTGGGATCACGGCGGTAAGGTTTGGCATGATGCCAAGGGGCCTTACCGCCATTTTTTGTGCGCTGATTGCGCTAG
>CAZQQR010000019.1:7054-8497 GCA_964595515.1 uncultured Pirellulaceae bacterium | reverse complement strand
CGATTTCCCAATCGAGGCCGATATCAAAGTTCTTGGCTGAGTGGGTCAGTGCCCCAACACTAATTCGTTCGACGCCCGTCTTGGCGATCCCGGCAACAGTTTCAAGATTAACACCACCGGAAGCCTCTAATAAAATCCTTGACGATTTTTGATCACGCATTTCGACCGCTTTCGAAAGCTGCTCGCAGCTCATGTTATCAAGCAAAACAATGTCGCAGTCTGTTTCAAGAGCGATCGCAAACTGCTCAAGGGTATCCACCTCTAGCTGAAGAATCGTTTCGTTCCCATTGGGAAGACTTTCTGCATGATCGTTGATCCACTTTCGCGCAATCTTGATGGCCGTTGGAATCGTGTCTTCGTTGTCTTCGACCAGACTTCGGTAAAACGCCAGATGGTTATCCTTGAGCATGATCGCGTCGTACAACCCCATCCGATGATTTGCGCCACCACCACAAGCAACCGCGTACTTTTCTAACCTTCGCCAACCAGGAGTTGTCTTGCGAGTATCCAACACGACGGCTTTGGTATCCTTGACCTGACGGGAAAACTTTTCCGTCAATGTGCTGATCCCGGAGAGGCGACACATGAAATTTAAACAGGTCCGCTCCATGGTGAGAATATCATGGGCCGGACCGACCATGACCGCGATCGTTTCTTTGGGCTTGATCGGTTGACCATCTTCCGTGTTAACCTCAAGCGACAGCCGCGGCGCCCATTTTTCGATGGCGGTTTTCGCGATTTCAACGCCGCAAACAATTCCGTTTTCACGACTGACAAACGCGGCTCGGGCAGTAGCATCCTGAGGAACGATTGCATCTGTCGTACAATCGACGCCTTGGTCAAGATCGCTCGCGCCAATGTCTTCCGTTAACGCGAGTTCGATGAGTTTAAGAGAGTCGGACTTCGTTTGATTGGAAAATTCTGGTTTGGTCATTACCTTGCTCGCATCACAACCGTGGACTGCAAAATGATTTAGCTGGATGCAAGGTAGTCTGAAATCTTGGTTTTGATTTCGTCGCGAATCCGTCTGAAAACTTCCATGACTTCTTCGTCGGTACCCGTGGCGTCCGCTGGATCTTCAAAAGGCCAGTGTAGCGTTTGTTTGGCATTGGGAAGCACAGGACAGGCTTCTTTTGCGTTGTCGCAAACGGTAATGACCAGATCTTGATGTTTTTCCACGAACGGTTCGATCGTTTTACTGACGAGCCCATCGGTAGACAGCCCCAACTCTTTGATGGCGACGAGCGCGTTTGGGTGGACGTAGCCCGAAGGTTTGGAGCCAGCTGATTGGGACTCCCATTGACCGTTGCCGAGCTCGCGCCAGATTGCTTCTGCCATTTGCGATCGACACGAATTTCCGGTGCAGACGATTAGAACTGTTTTCATTTGGATCTCAGGGAAATTTCACAATTTCAAATTTAGAATCTCAGATTTGAGACTCGT
>CAZQQR010000019.1:0-6954 GCA_964595515.1 uncultured Pirellulaceae bacterium | reverse complement strand
ACGTCGTAGTACAAACAATATTCTTGGGGAGTGGGCTGCATGTCAACCACATCGACTTCATTGCTTTGTTTGTAGTTAATCCAGGAATCAATCACGTCTTTGGTGAACACATCACCTCGCAGCAAAAATTCGTGATCTTGTTTGAGTGCATCGAGAGAATGTTGAAGCGACCGGGGCGTCTTGGAAACCTGTGAAAGTTCTTCAGGAGGCAAATCGTAAATGTCTTTGTCGAGCGGCTCACCTGGATCGATCTTATTTTGAATGCCGTCCAGCGCCGCCATCATGATCGCCGCAAAAGCCAGATAAGGATTCGAGCTTGCGTCCGGACAACGAAATTCAATCCGCTTGCTTTTCGGATCATGGCTATACATCGGGATACGACAAGCGGCTGATCGGTTGCGCTGCGAGTAAGCCAAATTGATTGGTGCCTCGAAGCCGGGAACCAGCCTTTTGTAACTATTGGTGGTTGGATTGGTAAACGCGAGAACCGAATGAGCGTGCTTTAAGATTCCGCCCATCGCAAACAAAGCCATTTGACTGAGCCCAGCGTAACCATCGCCAGCGAACAGTGGCTTTTCGTCTTTCCAGAACGAAAGATGAGTGTGCATTCCCGACCCAGACGCTCCAAAAATTGGCTTGGGCATAAAGGTTGCGGTTTTGTTAAATCGCCAAGCTTCATTTTTCACGATGTACTTGTAGACCATCATCTTGTCAGCCATCTCGACAAGCGAATCATATTTGAGATCAAGCTCACACTGTCCGGCAGTGCCGACTTCGTGATGCTGACACTCGACCTCAAGCCCACTTTCAATCATCGTCTGCATCATGCGATTGCGCAGATCCATGGTTTGGTCGACTGGCGAGGTCGCGAGATACCCTTGCTGGTTTCCAACTTGATAGCCGCGACCGTTTTCGCTTCCACGATTCCAATTGGCCTCACTACTATCAAGGTAAAAGAACGCGGCGTCGGGACGTTGGTCAAATCGGGCTTTGTCAAGAATGAAAAACTCGGCTTCTGGTCCAAAATAAGCGGTGTCTGCAACGCCACTACTTCGCAGGTAGGACGCCGCTTTTCGAGCGACAAATCGAGGGTCTCGACTGTAGTTCTCGTGGGTGATTGGATCTGCGATATTGCAAATTACATTGAGAGTCGGAAGTTCAGAGAATGGGTCGACAAAACTCGTATCTGGCACAGGCATCAAAAGCATGTCGCTTTCGTCGACCTGTTGCCAACCTCGAACGCTTGAGCCATCAAACCCCAAACCCGTTTCGAAAATTGATTCGACAAACGCCGAAGCCGGAATCGTTGTATGGCTCCAGCGGCCCACAAAGTCTGTGAACCTTAGGTCGACCGCCATTGCATTGGCAGAGCGACAGAGTGCGATAACTTCTTTGGGAGTCAAAACGGACAACCTTTCAAATCGGTGAATCGTTGTCACCGAAAATAATTTGCTTCAAAAAAACTGCTTGGCATCATGTCCGTGAAAAATTTGGACGCTTCCAAAATGCAATCGGCGTGCCATATATAAATCGAAAAAGCCAACGGGACTTCGATTCGCCGTTAGCCCGCTACTTGGGTCCGAACATTACCAAAACATCTCAACCGACAAGTTTGCCGTGCCCATCAATTCAACACAACCTGCCAAAGAGATAAGCAATGCGAGTTTTGAGGCAAACTTTCCATCAATTTAGATACTACACGCTTTGATTGCTTGGTGATATTATCTGACCTTACTTAATGGCAGTTGCACGCCCTTCCCATGGACAACGTAGTCACACCCTCAACAGCGGCTTTGACGTGACCCACCATTAGCGTGATCACGGAGTCGTCGTTGGCAACGCCAACACGCAGTGAGCGAACCATTCATTCGAGCTATGGAGTTATCGTAAGAAATGAGCAAATCGAAACTTGAGTACATCTGGCTGGACGGTTACGTCCCCACCCAAAGCCTTCGAAGCAAGACAAAAATCGTTGACGATTTCAGCGGAAAGCTCGAAGACTGCCCGCAATGGTGCTTCGATGGAAGTTCAACAGAACAAGCCGAAGGCGGATCATCGGATTGCCTTCTTGAGCCAGTTGCCATTTTCGTCGATCCGCAGCGTGACAATGGATTCCTGGTCATGTGCGAAGTCCTCAACCCGGACGGCACACCTCACGAATCAAACGGCCGCGCGACAATCGAGGACGACGACAACGATTTCTGGTTCGGATTTGAGCAAGAGTACTTTTTGTGGGATACGGAAACCAAACGTCCACCAGGATTCCCGGTTGGTGGTTACCCTGGTCCACAAGGGCCATATTACTGCTCAGTTGGCGCAGCAAACGCTCATGGTCGTCACATGATCGAAGAGCACTTGGACACATGCCTCGATGCCGACATCAACGTTGAAGGTATCAACGCAGAAGTCGCCGCTGGCCAGTGGGAATTCCAAGTCTTCGCAAAGGGCGCGAAATCAGCCGGCGACCAAGTTTGGGCCGCCCGATATTTGCTTGAGCGAATCGGTGAAAAATACGGTTACGCGATCGAATGGCACCCTAAACCTTTGGGAGACACTGACTGGAATGGTTCTGGAATGCACGCCAACTTCTCCAACTCAACATTGAGAGAATGTGGCGACCAAGCAGTCTACGAAAAAATCTGCGAAGCGTTCGCTCCGGCCCCGCGTGTTGAGGCACACATCGCCGTTTACGGTGCGGACAACGACCAGCGTTTGACCGGAAAGCACGAAACTCAGCGGATCGATCAGTTCAGCTACGGCGTTTCTGACCGTGGTGCTTCGATTCGAATCCCTGTTGGAACCGTCACCAATGGCTGGAAAGGTTGGTTGGAAGATCGACGTCCAGCTTCTAACGCGGATCCTTACAAGGTTGCAGCTGAAATCATTAAGACAGTGAAAACTGCTGAAGGTTAAGCTGCCAAAGGTTAACTGCTGAAGATTAATCTGCTTAAGCTGTCCGCAGCTTCTAGAGCAAGCCTTTCAAAATTTGAAACTCAAAAGTTGCCTTCGCAAGAACGGCAACTTTTTTTGTACAATTTTTGAAGTAGCGTCACCGCACCCGAAGATGAAAACAGTTTCCAGGACTCCCATGAACGTTGCTCAAGAAAAAACTCGCGATCCAGCTAACGACCGGGATTGGTCCGACCTCGCGGCTCACTGGCAGTTGAGAGAAGACACCATCTATCTGAACCACGGCTCGTTTGGTCTCGCGCCCAATTCCGTGAGATACAAAAGACGAGAGTGGATTCGGCGACTTGATGAACAGCCAATGGATTTCTTTCTTCGGCAGCTAGAACCAGCTCTTGAAAAAGCTCGAACGGAAACGGCAGAATTTGTCGGAACCGTGAAAGAGAATCTGGTCTTCGCCGACAATGCGACGTACGCGATGAATGTGGTCGCCCGAAGTTTTAAGCTTGAGCCCGGCGATGAAGTACTAATCAACAATCATGAATATGGTGCGGTCCTTCAAATCTGGCAGCGGGCTTGCGAGGAACAGGGAGCAACACTGGTTTGCGTCAAACTACCTGAGCGTTTCGAATCGAAAGATCAAATCGTTGACGCGTTCTTAGCTGGTGCAACAGAAAAAACCCGCTTGGCAGTCTTTAGTCATATCACTTCTGCGACGGCGCTTTTGATGCCGGCCAAAGAAATCTGTTCCGCATTCCGGGAACGAGGAATTGCGACTTGCATTGACGGCCCTCACGCACCGGCACATATAAATTTGAATATTGATCAACTCGATTGTGATTTCTACACAGCGAGCTGTCACAAGTGGTTGTGTGCAACATTGGGCAGCGGATTTTTATACGCGCATCCCCGCCAACAGAATTGCGTGCAGCCTCCGATCAAAAGCTGGGGCAGATTAGATCCGGCCGTGCCTGAAAGCTGGGACGAACAATTCACTTGGCTCGGAACACGCGACTCGAGTGGTTTTCTGACAATCCCAACAGCAATCGAATTTATGAACGGAATCGGTTTGGCAGCATTTCGCGCCAGAGCAAACTGGCTGAGAAATTACGTTCAAGCAGCGCTGATTGAGATGTACGGAACGGAGCCAATCGGTGCAGGGGAGGGCTGGTATGGAACGATGGCCCATGTTCCGCTTCCACCGGGTGATTGGACTAGTCTTCAAGAAAAGCTTTGGGAAAAAACTGGAATCGAAGTCATGATTGTCGATTTCGAAGGGCGACATTTCATTCGCGTTTCTTGCCATCTCTACAACAACACCGCCCAGCTCGACACGCTGGTTAAATCGCTGCATCGTTTAACGATTGCTTAGGGTTGTTTAGGGTGTTGTTTGAGGATTGCCTAGCAATCAAACGTTAGTTTCATTGCACAAACAGCAGACCAGGAAAAAACAAACTCAGGTGATTGGCTTTTCCCGCGTATAGAACTTGAAATCGTTCAGCGGCTGCGACAACTTGCCACGTTAAAACACAAGTAGCCAATCCCCAAAATTTGGTCATAATAGTAGTCATGTGGCCAGATCCTAATCCTACCGAAGAGTTGATCCAACAAGCCAAAGGCGGTGACGATTCTGCCGTCAATCAGCTGATGGATCGCCACCGCAATTCTATTCGCCAATTGGTGCGAATGCGGTTGGACCAAAAAATTCAAAAACGAATTGATGTCAGCGATGTCGTCCAAGACGTCTTGGTCGAAGCAAACCGCCGGCTTCAGCGGTATCTTTCGGATCCGATGATGCCGTTCCATCTTTGGCTGCGGCAGATCGCGAAAGACCGAATCATCGATGCACACCGACGTCATCGAGTTTCTGCCAAACGTTCCGTTGATCGCGAACAACAAATGGTCGCTCCGCGTGGATACGATCAATCGTCGATCCAGTTGGCTTCGATGCTGGGCGATCCTCGGCTTACTCCCGCAGCGGCGGCACTTCAAAAAGAAATGGCACGTCAGGTTGAAGTGGCGATCAGCAAACTTGATGAGAAAGACTGCGAAATTATCGTGATGCGACACTATGAGCATCTTTCGAACCAAGAGATTGGACAGCTGTTGAGTTTGACTGAGCCCGCAGCAAGCATGAGATATCTCCGTGCGGTCCGCCGGCTGAAAAAGATACTTCAAGAAGGTACTCCAGATAGCGAATCGTAGTTCTGATCAAACGATGCGCTTCATCTTTTTAAAAAGAAGATTGGACAGATTTCGAATTTGAGGTTTGGAGATTTCAGAAAATTTGAATTTGAAACACACCTCTTGAACAAGTATCACGCCCCAACCTTCATCGAGAACAATCACTGTGGCAGCCCAGCCGGACAATAATTTCGACGAAGATGAACAGGAACTTGCCAACCTGGTCACTCGATTAGCTGACAGGGTCAACCAAGGCGAGACTCCTGACCTGGAAACTGTCTGCAAGAAGTACCCAAAGTTCGAAACCGATTTGCGCGATCTTTGGGGAACCATCGTCGTCACGACTTCGGCTGCTAAAGAAATCGGCTCGCGAATTTCTGCGATGGATTCCGAGGCCCCTCAACAACTTTTCGAATTACCGTGTCAATTTGGTGACTACACACTCGAAGCCGAAATTGGGCGGGGGGGGATGGGAGTGGTCTATCGAGCGATTCGAAACGTCGATGGCAGCCAGGTCGCAATCAAGATGATCCTCAAAGGAGACTTTGCAACCGAAGCCGAACAAAAACGTTTTGATGCCGAAGCGGTCGCCTCGGCCAAGCTAGACCATCCAAACATCATTCCGATCTATGAAATCGGCGAAACGCAAGGCAGAAAATTCTTCTGCATGAAACTGATCCAAGGTCAGTCTTTGGGCGAACGGCTTTCTCGGGGCCCAATGCCTGCGTATCGCTCCGCCAAACTGCTTGAGGAAATCAGCGCGGCAATTCATTACGCGCACGGTCAGGGGATTCTTCACCGCGACTTGAAACCATCCAACATCATGCTTGACGATGAAGGGCATGGTTACGTGGCTGATTTTGGATTGGCCAAAGAAGCCACCAACCGGGTGACGTTAACGCGATCTGGGGCAATCTTGGGGACGCCGTCTTACATGGCACCTGAACAGGCGGCTGGCAACCGAGACCAAACCGGAATCAGCAGTGACGTTTATAGCCTTGGCGCAATTCTCTATCACATGCTTACCGGGCGACCTCCGTTTTTGGGGGCAACGCCAATCGAAACGGTTCTGCTGGTTTTGGAACAAGATCCGGTTTCTCCTCGGGTTCTCAATCAGCGCGCGGACCGTCGGCTTGAGATGATCGCAATGCGATGCTTGCAAAAGCCTCAAGATCTGAGGTATTCGACGGCAGAAGATCTGAACAACGACATCAAAGCCTTCTTGCGAAACGACTCAGTGGCTGCCAGCGAAGGCCGTTTTGGACAAGTCATCGGGAACCTGTTTCGGGAGACTCATCACGCAGCCATCCTCGAAAACTGGGGACTGATCTGGATGTGGCACAGCATGGTTTTGCTCGTGACCTGTTTAGCGACCAGCCTGCTTTATCATTTCGAGAACTACAATCGGTTGCACTATTGGTTGCTATGGACGCTTGGCTTGGGAACCTGGGCCATCGTTTTTTGGTTTGTCCGTCGCAGAATGGGGCCAGTTACGTTTGTCGAGCGTCAAATCGCTCACGTTTGGGCGGCCGCCATGGTTTGCGTGGCCTTTCTGTTTCCGCTCGAAGCCCTTCTTAAACTAGAAGTGCTTTCGTTGGCGCCGCTGTTGGGCGTGGTTGCTGGGATGGTGTTCCTGGTCAAAGCCGGAATCCTTGCGGGCTCGTTCTACATTCAAGCCATCCTAATGTTTGTGACGGCGATCGCGATGGCCTTCTTTCCGGTTATCGCCCTGGAACTATTTGGGTTCGTCTCCGCCGGTTGTTTCTTCTTTTCCGGCCTGAAGTATTATCGGCGCCGAAAGCAGCACGAGTCGTTGGCTTAACAGCAATACCGTTCAATAAGAGTTTATTCGTGACATTATTC
>CAZQQR010000018.1:27369-32401 GCA_964595515.1 uncultured Pirellulaceae bacterium | reverse complement strand
TTCAGGCTCAAAATTGATCTTTGGCTCCGCCTTCTTCAGAATGCCAGAACCTTTGCATCTGCAAGTATAAAAACGATGCTGTCCAAGTGATCAAGACCAGACCAGTCAATGATTCGAGAACTGTCAAAAATCGGATATTTCCAATCGCAACCACGTCTCCAAAACCCAACGTCGTAAAACAAGTGAACGAAAGGTAAAGACTATCCAAAAATGAGCCGTTGAAGTTGCCAGTGATTTCTCCAAGTGACTCCACGTTTTGCAAAAGATAATAGGCAATACCAAAAATCCAAACTTCGATCGAATGGGCGACCAGTGTTCCGAACACGCCAATCAGCACGCGTTGTCGCGCTTTCTCTTGGCGTTTACCCATCAGCTGCGACAACAAAATGAGCGCCTCATGATGCAGCAACACGACCAGCGTGATCACAAGAATGTTGACGATCGTGATGAGAATTAAACTTTGCATTTGAATCTCGTTAGAGGCTCCGGACAAATCTATTGTCATCTCAAAAGTTTTTCAGGCCAATACGTTTGCCCGTATGCCGAGCGAGGGCTTCCGGATAAGGTGTTGCTGCGGTCAGATTTTTACTTTCTGGATTTCATGAATGAGTAGCACGGCAAGCGGCGTATTTCCAACGATTAAGCTCAGAAAAGGCCAAGAGCGACGAGCGATGTACGGCCATCTCTGGATTTATAGTAACGAAATCGACACGAAAAAATATCCTCTGACTGGCTACATTCCCGGCCAAGTCATCAACGTCGAAACTAGTGAAGGACGTTGGGTTGGCAATGGTTATCTCAACCCCCATTCGTTGATCGCGATTCGGTTGGTCAGCCGCGATCGCGAGAAACCGTTCACTGAAGAACTGATTGAAAAACGAATCGTAGTAGCCGCTGCTCATCGCGATCGAATGTACCAGCGTCCGTATTACCGGCTGGTGTACGGCGAAAGTGATTTTTTGCCTGGACTGGTGATCGATCGGTTTGGCGACATCTTTGTTGTTCAGATCAATACCGCGGGAATGGAGTTGAAGAAAGACGCGATCATTCAAAGTCTGCAGTCTCAGTTCGGCGCGAAAGCGATCGTGTTGAAATGCGACCATTCCCTTAGAAAACTCGAGGAGCTAGAGCTGTACTCGGAAACGATTGGAACTCTTCCCGAAGAAGTCATCGTTGAGGAACACGGAGCAAAGTTCGCCATCGATTTGAATGATGGGCAAAAAACAGGTTGGTTCTACGACCAACGAGATAACCGCGCGGCGTTGATGCCGCTGGTCAAAGGCAAAACCGTGATCGATGTTTGCAGCTATGTGGGTGCTTGGGGGATCGGTGCAGCCGTCGCCGGAGCCAGTCAAGTGATTTGCGTAGACGCGTCTGAAGCAGCACTTGAGCAAGTCGCCATCAACGCAAAACTAAATGATGTCGAAGGCAAAGTCATCGCCGCTCATGGAGACGCCTTTGATTTGCTTAAGTCCTTAAAAAATGACGATCATCATTCCGACATCGTGATCCTTGACCCGCCGGCGTTCATCAAACGCAAGAAGGATTTACGCAACGGCACCGAAGCCTACACCCGGTTGATGCGACGTGGTTTACAACTGGTCAACGACGACGGAATCTTGGTGACTTGTTCGTGCTCGTTTCACATGCCGAGAGATTTGTTGGTGCAGCGAATGAGTCAAGCAGGCCGCGATGTCCAGCGGAGTTTGCAGATGTTCGCTGAAGGCAGGCAAGGAAAAGACCATCCGATTCATCCGGCGATGCCAGAGACGGAATATCTAAAGGTGCTATACGCTCGGGTGATGGGTCGAATTTGACCTACCAACGAACGATGCACGCGCCCCAGGTCAAACCTGCGCCAAATCCGACCATCATTACGTTGGCGCCTCGTTTGATACGGCCTTGAGCAACGGCTTCGGAAATGGCAATCGGAATGCTGGCTGCAGAAGTGTTTCCGTAGCGATCAAGGTTAATGAAAACCTTCTCGCGGTCGATTCCCAATTCTTCAGCAGCGGCGTCGATGATTCTGACGTTGGCTTGGTGAGGAATGAACAGGTCGATGTCGTCCAGCGTCAGCGAAGCTTTTTCCAGGACGTCATAGACGGCTTCGGGGATTAACCGGACGGCCCATTTGAACACTGCGCGACCATCCATTTTCAGATATTGCAGGCCGTTGTCGATGACTTCTTGATCGAGAGGATGACGAGAACCTCCCGCAGGTGTTTGGAGCGAATCTCGTAGGCTTCCATCGGAAGCGATACGGTATGAGAGAATTCCGGAGGCCGCTGATTCGTCTTCGCAATCATCTGCCGTAATCAAAACGGCACCCGCACCATCTCCAAATAGTGGAAACGTTTTGACGTCGGATGGATCCATCATCATCGTCACGTTTTCGGCACCGATCACGAGTGCGTTTCGGGCACATCCATTTCGAACAAATTGACTGGCAGTGACGAGCCCGTAGATGAATCCAGAGCAGGCCGCGTTGATGTCCATCGCAGGAGCATCACAGCCAAGATGGGCCTGAACAATACAAGCCGTCGAAGGTGTTACGTGATCCGGGGAAACTGTCGCCAAGATGATCAAATCTACGTCTTTGCCGTCGACGCCGGCGTTTTCGAGACATTGGTCAACGGCTCGGATGGCGAGGTCGCTGGTGGCTTCTCCTTCGGCAACATGAAACCGAGATTGGATTCCCGTTCTTTGCAGAATCCAGTCGGAATCGTAGCCCAGTTCTGCCAAGTCTTCATTGGGGACGCATTTTGAACCAGTACTGGCTCCGGTGCCCAAAATCTTGATGCCCGTCAAAGCCGTCTTGAGGCTGGGTTTTTCGTTTTTTCTTTGAATTCGCTGCACGTAAACCTGAGTTGGCTCAGTCGAGACGTTGATCCTTGATGCCGTTGTGTCTTTGTTGGAGGGAGGAGTTGTAAAAGGCATGTTTTTTTCAGGACAACGAGCAGGGCTCTGGGTTTGGAGATCGTGAAAAGCATCCAACGATTATTGCGCTCTTTTAGTCACGGCGGGTGACACATGGAACTTTATCGCATTGGAGGTGTAATCGTTACCACAATCATGACAGCGGACCAAGACAGGATTCTGATAGCGAATTGGTTGGTCGTTTTTTTCGGTTACGTAAACAGGGCTTTTTGCGACTTTCTGCCAGAAGCGACTTTGAGGCCTAATTTGATATTCGACGCCGTTAACTTCTTAAAAACGTGGGATTAATCGTGCATATCTCGTTGATTAACGTGTCATACCCCCCTTTTTAGGGTGTCAAACTTCGACCAATCCGATAAATTGTGTCCGTCAGACGGAAAACGGTTTTTCGTTATGGAAAACGACATGATGTTGCTTTGACAGCAGCGTCAACCAAACCCACAGTTCTTTGAAAAAGTGAAAAACGCATGAGCCTATTGGCAATCGTATATCATTTGGTTCCCGAAGCGCCGATTTTGATCGCTTACAACCGGGAAGAATCCTTAGACCGTATTTGTCCAACCCCCTCGATTCAGTCCGGCAAACCCCGAGTTTTAGCGAGTGTTGATCAACACACTGGCGGAACTTGTCTCGGAATGAACCAAAATGGAATGTTTGTAGGAGTTGTCCGCCGTAAGAAGTTTGATCAACCGATGTCACCCCGCTCACGAGGCGCTCTTGCCCGTGAAATGCTCAAATGCAATTCTGCTCAACAAGCGGTCGATTTGGCCCTCGAAGAGCTTGATTCCGACCAATATGGCGGAGCCAATTTCTGTGTCGCTGACCCTGATTCTGGATGGATTATTCAGTCAAGCAACGAAACGGACGTTGTTGAGCTAAAACAAGGGCTTTGCGTTGTCGGAACTCGTGACGTTGACGATCCGCGAGATGAGCGGGCCAAGATGGCCAACCGTCTGTTAACGCTCCAAACGCTCGATTCCCCCGTCAAATTCTTGGCGATCGCCAGCAAAGTTCTTGCTCGAACTCCGACGGCTCCCGGTCGTCCGAGCATGGTGGTCAAAGAGAACGGATACGGCACCATCAGTTCGACTTTGATTTCACTAGGGAAAAAGCCAAGGGATGCCATTTATCAGTATTCCAATGGTTCTCCTGACCAGTCCAAATTCGAGGACTACTCGCCGTTGCTGCGAGACATCCTGAGTCGAGGACTCAGAGAATCACGTGCTCGAGCCGAAGCCCAGTAGGACTTCGCAAGTGTTCTCACCCCAAAGCCCCGCCATGATGCGGGGCTTTTTTTGTATCAATTGGTTTGTTGGTGTTACGCGTCTGCGAGGGATATTGGCCAGGCATTTTGATTTGGCTGTCATTACTGGCATCCACGGCGGCCCTTTTCCTGCCCGGTATAACGCAACTGGAATCAGCTTTGCTAGAAATCGGACCCTCATTGGTTCGATGTTTAAGTGATGACTCAATCAAAGACAGCAAAATCCAGCAGATCAAAAAATTGGAGCGCATGGCTTTTTGGCCTGCTGTTTCTGCTCTGTGTCGGTGTCCTTACCGGCTGGTTGATCTTGAAAAATGTCGTAGCCAATCAAATTGAAACTCAGCTTTCGGGACTTGGTTTAGGGAATCCCCTCGTCGAAAATATTGCCGTCCGAACGGATGGCGTTTCCGCAAATGGAATTTCATTCGTTCGAGATGGTGAAAACGAGCCTTGGTTGTCTGTCGAAGAACTCGCGATCGAACATCCGTTTAGTGGATTGGCCGCTGGAGTAGAAGTCTTTGATGGGCTGGCGATCGATGGATTAAAAGTTCAACTCGATCTCGGACTGGCCGACCCTGTCCAGCCTTTCGATCTTTCTGATATTGAGTTGCCTTCAAAACGACTTTCGCTTTCCAACGCAAGTTTTGTGATCCGAGATAGTAGCGCTACCAAAGAAGACGCTAACAGCCCTGAATTTGTGATTGATCAAGTCGGCATCACCATCGATGAAACGTTAGAGGGCGATACCATCATTCAGGGCGCGATCGGTGATATGCTTGGCGGAGAATGGTCAATTAAGGGCGCGGTTGAGGGAGCAGCTAAGGGCGCGGG
>CAZQQR010000018.1:12293-27269 GCA_964595515.1 uncultured Pirellulaceae bacterium | reverse complement strand
TTGGCGGAGAATGGTCAATTAAGGGCGCGGTTGAGGGAGCAGCTAAGGGCGCGGGGATCGCAGATCGCCGCCAATGGAATATCCAAGTAAAGTCAGAGCAAGTTGAACTGGTCGACGGCCAATGGCAACATCTGCCCGGATTGCCACCGGGAATCGAAAACTATTTCAGAGCTGACTTGGAATCCAGTGCTGAGATCGTTCTAACATCTGACCAAACAAACGGTTTCGGCTACACTGCGACTGCGAATTTGAAACAAGGCAAATTGAATTTGCCCACATTTGATCTCCCAATCGATGTTAGTGGCGGCAAAGTCTCGGTTCACGATGGTGTGATTCAGTACCAGGATCTCATCGCTTCTACTGATGGTCGCGATTCTTTGCGAGCCTCTGGTTCGACCACTGTCGATGCGTTTCCGTTACAGACAAAACTCAAAACGCAATTCAGTAACCTCGATGCCTCGACGCTGCGAAAATTGGCAACTGAGATTCCCATCGAAGTCACTGGTAAGGCTAGCGGCAAAGCCTCCGTTTCGGTTGACGTAGAAGAGTCGCTTCGAACAACGCTCGTGATTGAAGGGCAGGGGGATAGCTCGACCGCGAGATACGGATCGATCGTTGCCAAATCAACCAATTTGGACGTGAAAATCACTCCCCTGATATTTGACAGCCAACAAGTATTCGAATCGCTCGATGGATCGGTCATCGTAACCGCCGTTGCAGAGCAGCAAACAGCTAAAGATGTTTTCCAAACCTTGGAACTGGATGAACTGGAACGTCAGCTGGAAGTCGAAGCCAAAGCATCGGGTGAGTTTCGGCTTGAGTTGCCCTTAAAGACGGTCCAAAACATTGATAGTTGGACAATGCAAGTCGCCGCCGCAACTCCAACGGCTAACATCAGCGGCCAACCAGTACGTGACGTGCGCGTGAAGGCCAGTCTGGCAAATGGCAATTTGAAATTCACCGACATCCTGGCCGTGCCGGTTCCTAAATCGGCGAACGGTCAGAATGAACAGGCGAAAAGTCAGAATGAACAATCGACTTCACTGGTTTGGGCTACTGTCGATTGGCCGCTAACATCAACAGCTTCGACATCCGGTATTGGGAAACTGAATTTCAATGGTCAGAGCGTTCCAGCCACTTGGATGATCGCATTGATCGATCGACAAATTCGAAACGCTACAGGGATGGAGTCCCAGTTCGTCAATGAATCACCGGAGCTACTTACGGGCACGACAACGTTTCAATCGGCTATCGACGTAGACGCGAATGATCCGAGTAACGTCTTAAAATGGTCGGGTGGCGGGAGAATTGATAGATCGACGGTGATCGCGTCTGGTCAACAACTGAATAATCTTGAATCGAACTTACGTTTGAGCAAAGGCGTTTTGTCGTTTTCGCAGTTGCGAGGAGTTTTCGATACCGGTGGCTCGGTCGATGCCAGCGGAGATTTTGATTTGTCAGCCGGCGCATTCAAGTCTGCTGACTTGAGAGCTACCTCGATGCCATTGAAGTGGGTTGCCGATATTGCTCGCGAGTCGATGCCTTCCGCTGATGAGTTTCTCAAAGGCATCGGCATGGTTCGAGGTCAAGAGGATGAGCTTGCGGGAAATCTCGCCGCCAGTCTGAAATTAGTGCCTGCGACGAACGAGAACCCTTGGGCGGTATCTGCAAACATTACGTCAAAGCAGTTGACCATCAAAGGCAAACCCATTTCGAACGTTTCGGTTTCTGGTGATTTCGATTCCGAATCGATTTTGGTCAAAGAAGCGACGGCAAAGGTCGGTCGGCAGGGAAGGTTCGACTTAAAAGGGAACTGGAATGTCTCCAACGAATCGGGATCTGGTGAACTAAGTTGGGTTCGCTTACCGATTCAATGGCTTGCGAGTTTCTCAACCGAAAACAGCGGTCTTCTCGCCGGTTCGACATCAGGCAAAGTCACGGTTTCAACCAGCGATGATCCCAATCCCCCGGTTCCTTACTCTGTTAAGGGGTCCGTCAATGCGGAAGGGTTGAAGCTTGCTGGCGTAAAATCAAAAACGTTGGGCTTTGACATCCGAACTGTCGAAGATGAAATTCGTTTTGACCGTTTTCGAACGACTGACGATTTGAAAGAGCTTGATCTGGTTGGAAAAGTAAAACTCAAACAGCCATACGCATATTCATTTGATGGAACAATTAGACGGCTTTCGTTGTCCAAACTATTTGCTCGTCCATCGGTTACGGAGAAAGTCAAAACGACCTCAGTGAGTGGCAGCGCCAGCGGCAAGTTTAATCTCACCGGCGATCTTGAAACGATGGATTTGAATTCCAACGGCGAGCTACTGCTTTCGGATTTGAGATTTGATAACCGCCGGATCAATGATGTCTCGACACGCTGGAAACACCTGGGCAACGATTGGAAAAATTCCAGTGTGGTCGCGAACGCGTTCGGGGGAACAATCAAGGTCGCTGAGCTGACTCAGCTACCGCAGCGAATCAAAATTGAACTCGACGAAATTGATGCACAACAATTGACTTCGCTGACCGGTTTGCCAACTAAATTCTCTGGGAAACTTTCGGGCGATGCGTCGCTGAACGATTGGGCACTAGCGACAACCCGATGGGCTGATTTGAATCTTCGAGGAGCATCGCTTTTGATTGGTCCTGCCGAATTTGGGGACCTCCAGGCTACGCTTGAGTATCGCGAGAACAAACTGGAGTACTCTGCCGACGGAAGATTGCTCAACGGTAAGTTTGCGGCTGAAGGAAGCGCGTCACTAGGTGAAATTCTTCTGGAAACCGAGTTGCCGCTCAAAATTCGATTCACAAACGGATCACTCAGTCGACTTTATCGCAACATTGGCGGAGTCGGATCGCTGCGTTCTCTTCAAGGTAGTTTGGCTGCAAGTGCGGATCTGGTTTTCCGGCTGGACCGAGAGCCCTCGGGTAAGGGCATCGTAAAAATCAATGACTTGACCTGGAGCAATGAGCGATTAACTCGCGAAGTTTCCACCAACGTTAATCTCGCAAACGGAGTTTTGAAATTAGACAATTTGCGAGCCGACCTAAAGCGCGGTGAAATTTCTGGAAGAGCGTCGATTCCGATCAAGACAAATTCAACTGGGAGCTACGAACTCAATGTCCGAAGTTTCGACTTGGAGCGGTTTCTGGAGATTGTGATGCCGGAGCCAATTGATGGCGTTGGGTTGGTGGATGCCAGAATCTCAGGACGCACCGGTAAAACGGTGACAGGGCGGGGAACAGTTTCAATCAACCGAGCGAAAGTGTTAGGGCTAAGCGGCCGAACGTTGCGTGTCCCTATTCAGTTTCAGTACCAGCCATTGAAAAACGCTGCGCGTGTTGAGTTTCGCCGTTCTCGATTTGTGATTTTCAAAGGCAATGTGACGGGCGGGGCCTCGATTGATTTTGGACGAAGCGTCAATCTCAAAACTGATTTGAAAATTTCCAACCTTGATACCGACGCTCTGTTTTCTTCGCTGGCAGGCTTGGATCATTCTGGTCAGGGAAGGCTCAGTGGTCATCTTAAACTGAACGGGAATTCCCTTCGTTCGATGCGGGATTTGAAGGGTTCGTTCACGGGTAGTTTGAATCGGGCAGCGGCTTTTCAGTTGCCGCTGTTGGAAACGGTTGCCAGATTTCTCGGTGGCAATCAGTTGCAGTCACAAGATTTCGAGTCCAAGGACATTGATTTGCGGCTTGCCAATGGGAGAGTAGAAGTCCGCCGTCTCAATGTTTCTAACTCCATTGCTCAGGTGGCCGTTTCAGGGAACGCTTACTTGGACGGGCGATTAGATCTCGATGTGGCCGCCCGCGTTGAACGAATTAACCAACCAACGCTGTTGGAACAGTTGCTTGGATCTCCTCTTTCTCAGTTTCGCGGTTCGCCGGTGGCAATGTTTGCCCAAGCCGCAGACTTTCTCTCTGAACGTTTAGTGTTTGTTCAGGTAGACGGCACGTTTCGTCGCCCTTTGGTGCGTCCTGACCCTGGAAAACAACTTCAAGAAGAGACGATTCGGTACTTTTTACGTGGAAGTCAAATCTTGCCAAACGCTGATGGTCTGAACAATTAGTTGATTCGTCGCAATCGCTTCGACCGATCCTTCGAAACAGGCTTGGTGTAACTGTGCTGGATCTCAACGACCATGAACATAGAGTATTTTGACGCTCCGTCGTCGACTAATCAAACGACGAGTAGCGCTCGCCAGAAAATCGCCCTGAGCCTCCTGATGCTCTTTGCCATCGTAGGAAGTTCCGGGTGTTCGACGTTGTCGTCGTTGGGGCTTCCGTTTAGCGGTTCCAATAATCGAATTTTAAACTCTGCCAAAGAAATCAGCGAAGCTCCCGGTCAAGCTTTGATGATGCCAAACGAATCCGCCAAGCAACCGCTCGAATCGTATTTGATAGAAGTCGGAGATACGATCTTTGTTGAGCCCGTGAGTTTCGACGCAACGATCCGTCTGCCGGGCGACCAAGTCATCAAACCCGATGGCTCAATTTCAATTGGCGAGTTCGGTGTCTATCAAGCTTCACAAAAAACGGTGGAGCAAATCGAGATGGAGATCCAATCAATTATCGATTCCGAGATCCGTCTCGGCCTCGAATCAGAATACCGCGAAGAACGATTGCGTGAATCCGGGTTAACGCCTGACACAGCACGTCCTGAATTCGAAGAAGACGACGCCGAGTCCGAGGAAGAACTGGCTGAGGCCGAGCAAGAACGCCGCGCCGCACTCGAAGAGCGAATCTCTGAGCGTATTAAGCAGAACGAAATTAGCGTTCGACTGGTGAATTGGGAAAGCAAAAAAATCTACGTGCTGGGCGAAGTCAACTCGCCAGGCTATTTTGGTTACACCGGCAACCAAACGGTTTTGGATGCGTTGTTGGAAGCAGGCGGACTAACGACCAAAGCCAATCATCATCAAATTATTGTCAGTCGACCAACGCCTTGCGGTAGTTGCCGAGTCGTGATGAAAGTCTGCTATGACCAAGTTGTTCAGCTTGGCGACACGTCTACCAACTATCAGCTGCATCCTGGCGACCGCGTTTTCGTTCCCGGGTTAACATTTATGGACGACGTTAAAAAGACACTTACGTTCAATCAAGATCCTAGTTGTCCGCGGTGTGCTCCATGTCAACAAGGGTGTGATCTGGCGACAGGTTGTCAGTGATCGTCTACCACTCGTCATCTGATTGGTAGTACTGATCGAGTTCGGCGTCCCAGTCGGCATTCGCCATGTCTGGCCATTCTTTCTTATTGAATCCCGGCATCACGGAGAGTTTGTCTCGATCCGTGTCGAGGATAAAGTACGATTCATCTTCGTCATGTTTGAGCGTGAGTTCGCTCCATGGAATCGCAAAGAACTTTTCAACGAATCCGAAAAATCCGTTGAAGGAAAGAACAGCGTAGGCGATCGTGCCGCTTTCAATGTCGACAACAATTTCTTCGATGCTGCCAAGTTTATCTTTGGCGGAGTTCCTGACTTTTAGGCCAATCACATTTTTTGATTGGTAGGCTTTTCGAACGTTGATTGTCACGATTGATCTCGTTTAAAGATTAACTAACTGGATTGTTTTTGGATTTCACCAGGGCGATTACCGATTGCCCGATCCGTGGTTCGAGTTCATAGTCTGCTGTGTTGATATGCAAAATCCCACTGTCTTCAATGACAAACAGGACGAGAACTTCATCGCCATATTCAGCTTCAAAATCCTCGAAGGTAAATTCTTCGCTGATGCGAGTCGATTTTGGCCGGAAACCATTCTCGTAAGCGATTCGAAAACGGGCTTCACCCCATTCTTCGGCAAACAATTCGCGTCCTCTGGCAACTTCACCGACTTTGGATCGTTCTCCTTTATCGGCATCGCTAGGTAACAGCCGGTAGACGTTTTGGCTTCCAAACAAATGCGAAAATTCAGCCGCTGCCATTGCGTTGACCGCGTCGTTTTTCGTCAAAGCTAAAAATCGACCAACGCCAGCTAGATCTATGTTCTCGTGAACGTAATCGGACAGAATGCTTTTGCAGTGGGCAGTCAAACCAGCCATCTTGGCGGCAGAGACGTTTTGATAGTTCGTGTCGACCAGAACAATCACATAGCCGGCTTTTTTAAGAATCACCGCAACGTCGCGAATCCATGGAGTAGCTCCGCCGAATAAAATTCCTTGCGGATTTGCATCTGCTAATCCCAGTTTTCGCGCAAGCGGTGCCGCTCCAAGGCCGTACACTGCAACGGTTCCAACGATCAACATGAATGTCGCAGGAACCAGAACTTGTGCATCCTGAATCAACTCGGCATTCTCTCCAGCAGTTGCAAAAATTCGCAGTGAGAAAACACTCACGACCGCGGCAGCGACAATTCCTCTGGGAGCCAAGCATGCGAGGAAGATTTTTTCTTCACGGTTCAAGCCGGATTTTACCATTGCGCCCCAAATCGAAAGCGGTCGAACGATCACGATCATCAACAGTACGAAGACTGCACCTCGCCAGCCAACTTCTCCCAATACCGCCAAATCCAGTCGCGAGCCTAAAACGATAAACAAGCAGGAGATTAGAAACACACCGAGGTTCTCTTTAAACTCAACAACATGTTCGATCGAAACTTGTTTTTGGTTGGCGAGGTAAATCCCCATCACTGTTACCGTCACCAATCCCGACTCATGCATCAGCCAATTTGATAACCCGAATACGGCGAGCGCGCTCGAAAGAAACGCAAGTCCGTGTAAGTAGTCGGGTAGCCAATAACGCTTGACCGTCTCCGTCAATACAAACGCTGCCGCGCAGCCAAATCCAATTCCAATCAGTGAAGTCTTTACAATGCTGACTACAAGTTCCAGCATGACGGATGTTTCTTCGCCGTGATGTCCGGCGTGAAACAGTTGTTCGTAGACCAGGACGGCAAGGATCGCTCCAATCGGATCGATAATGATTCCCTCCCATTTCACGACGGAGCCAATTTTTCGATTGGGCCGGATATACCTCAGTAGCGGAGCCACCACGGTGGGTCCGGTCACAACCAGCACTGCTCCCAATAGAACCGCAAGCTTCCAATGAATCCCGAGCAGCCACCAGGCAAGCAGACTTCCCAGCACCCAAGAGATCAAGACTCCAATGGTGCATAAACGTACTACGGCGCCGCCGACCGCTGCTTTTAGTTCATGGAACCTCAGCGACAATCCGCCTTCGAACAAGATGACGGCAACCGCCAACGATACGAGTGGGAAAACAATTTTGGGTCCAAGCGTGTCGTCACCGCTCAATTCGCGAAGTATCTCGTCCGGGTTCATCCAGAATCCGAGTAGAACTCCGAATCCCAGTAGAAGCAAAATCGAAGGAACCCGAATCCACCAGGCCAGCAACTGAGCCAACATTCCCAGCAGTGGAACCAACGCCAAGTAGTAAAAAATTTGATCGTCCAATGGTGGTTCCTAGTTCGATTTTTTCTTTGTTACGCAATTCAGACGGTTATAAATTCGATGCATAGATGTTTGTGAGGTTCTAGGTTTTGTGCCGGCGTTCCTCAAGGTTTCGGTATTCGCCGGATCAATCGTTCTGACGATTTCTGGCACTTGTTTAAGGATGGAACCCAGTGTTGTTGGCTTTCGCGACCCGTCAATTTAGCTGATTTTCATTCATTAGTCCGAATCATACCAAGTAATTCAGAAATAGCGTGGCACCGCTAAGCACTAAAAAGAACCCGCACATGTCCGTGACGGTTGTCAAAATCGGTCCCGACGCAAGGGCTGGGTCGAGGTTCAGGCGACGCATGATTAGTGGCAAAGTACCGCCCAGCGAAACCGCGATGATCGTATTTAACATCATTGCGACGCCAACAACCAACCCCAGCCATGGATTGCCTTTCCAGAGAAAAGCAACCAAGGCGATTAACAGGCCAAGCCCCAACCCATTGATCAACCCAACGCTAATCTCTTTCATCCAGACCCGGAACACTTCTTTGGCATCCACCAGCCCCAATGACAATTCTCGCATACTAACCGCAACCGCTTGATTCCCGCTGCACCCGCTCATGTCTGAGATGATCGGCAAGAAAACCGCGAGCGCGATGACTTGCTCTAACGTCTCTTGATAAAAAGCAATCACGCTGGCGGCAATCACGTTGAGCAAAATGTTAATGCTGAGCCAGCCAAGCCGTCTACGCGCACGGGTCGCGGTCGGCATCGTGCGGATTTCTTCACTGACGAGACCCTGAGCCTTTTGATAGTCGTCTTGAAACTGCTCCGACATCGACTGTTCGACATCACCACGTCGCAAAACACCAACGAGTACTTCAAGATGGTTGACGACTGGAATGCCAACATAATGATGACTTTCAAAAATTGTGTGCAACTCTGGCAGTTTCGTATGCGTGTTAACAAACAGTGGATCGCGAATCATCAAATTGGAAATTTGAACTTCGCCGCGTGAAACCAGTAAATCTCGCAGGCGGAGAACGCCTTGCAAATGCCGGTTTGCATCGACGACGTAGGCATATTGAACATCGAAATCGGAGAACTCATCGACGTTTGTGCGGATATGTTCGATGACTTGAGACACCGTTTCAGATTCCCGGAGGGCCAGAAACTTGACCGTCATGATTCCGCCAGCTTCATCGTCGTCGTAGCCGGCTAGTTTGCGAACGGCGGACGCGTCATCTGCTTCCATTTCGGACAGAATCGCGTTCATCGATGACTGAGGAAGCTCGCCAACGAAGTCGGCTTGTTCTTTTTTAGGAAGTTCCTCAAGGATGTCCGCCGCAACCGACGGCTCGATGTCTTCGAGGATTTCCAACGCCAAAACGTCTGGCATTTCGTGCAGATAATCGGCGGCATCTTCTACATCGACACCGACGACGAGTCGTTGTTGAAGATCCGAAGAAAGCCGGGATAGCACGCGAGTACGCTGGGTGTCGCTCAATGAGTCGAGATACTGTTCAGCAAGCTGTGGCCGTCCTGATTCAAGAAGTTCGCTGACCTGTTGAATCGCATCTACATCCGTCGGTGGAATTTTGGGATGGGTGTCGGGCTGAATCACTGATCTCACACTTCGTTCTAAACTACTGCTTTTTGTAAATCACAAATTGGTGTTGCAGGACTCGTTGAACCCATCAAATGCGACACATCACTATCTTTTCAGCATACCAAAATCGTTTTCATAAATGGAAACGAAGTGTCAACGTGCAATTTTTCCTGCAAATTCTGGCTATACGTTGTCGACCACAAATAGGTTAAAACACTTTGCTTAAATCTGATGGGCGGAAAGAAGTTTTGGATGTCCGATGCAATCCGTCAGCTCGTCACAGATTAGATGTTGCTCAGCCAAAGAATGACTACTTGTGAATTTATCGCAACGCCTTAACAACATCCGCGTCAAATTCGAAACGGGTGACACACCGCCTGAAATAGTAGACGTCCTTAACGATCACGTTCAGTATTTGCTTGACTCGAACGTTGAAAAGAACGCGTTAACTGTTGGCGATTCTGTGCCTATGGAGCTCCAAGTCCATACCGAAACGGGAACCAAACGACTTTCTGATTTAATCGGCGACCGATTTTTGGTGCTGACTTGGTTTCGAGGGAATTGGTGACCGTACTGCTTGGTAGAGCTGGAAGCTTTACAAAACAGTTTAAGTCAATTCGAAGCCCGCGACGCAGCGGTGGTTGCGCTTTGCCCGCAGCTTACAGAGTTCAATCAGGCTGTCGTGAGTGAGCTAAATCTAGGGTTTCCCGTTTTGCAAGACCGAGAAAACGCAGTGGCTACTGCGTTTGGATTGACGTTGGCCACGCCGCCCAAGGTGATCGAAGCCGAACGTTTTTTGGGGCTTGATCTTCCGGCTCACAATGGCACAAACGATTGGGATTTACCAATGCCCGCTCGGTTTGTTGTCGACCGATCGTCTGTTATTCGGTTTGCATCGGTTCACGCTGATCATCGAACGCGTAGCGAGCCGAGTGAGTGTTTAGAATTTTGTCGATAGCGACTGTACATGATTGCGATTCATACCGAGTGGCGACGATACCGATGGCAGAATCTAAAATTCGACTTGGTCTTCCATCATCCGGCGGGCCTTTTGGGCAGCTGTTTCCCAATTTCCATCACGCGCTTCAGCGATGATCGCGTCGAGCCATTTTCGCTCATTGTCTGGCAATTTAGTTTTGTCATCACTGGCAAGTAGGTTTACGATTTTGTTGAGATGTTCGTTGTTTTTGCTCAGGCAAGCACTATAGAGCGCTTTGGAATACTCATAAGTCTGTTGACTGACTTTTCCGTAACCGCGATTTTGCAACCAGTAACCTACAGCCAGAACGACCCCTGCAAGCACCAAAGCTGTAATCCAGGCAGTTTGATTCTTGCTCATTTCCATTCTCCGACCATTTCGTCTTCGCCGATACTACTTAGCTCCGCCCAAGTTATCAGGTCTACGATCTCTGAAATGAAATGAACCGAGCCATCGCCCATTCCAACGTTTCCTCCTCCGGCGTGTTCGGAGTACATTTGCCCAACGTGATAGGTCGGGAAATTTACAGGATGGATAATTGGGAACCCGGTGATATCAAGTTCACCACCCGATGGTCCCATGTGGTAAAGCACCATCGTTGCCGCACCGTCAGGTCCGTTTTCTGGTGACGAAAAATTTGGATGGACGGTCGCGCCTGGAACCACGCCAACCCAAGTCTTATCGCTTAGGCGAGAAGAATGCTCTCCCAAGAAAATTGAATTCGTCGTGCCGTCGCTTACATGCGACATCCGCGTTTTTGAGTTTCGATAAAATGGTCCGTCAGCCACCACTGACACGTCGCCATGGATTTCGATGGCCTTGGTCGTGGAGTTGTAAATATTTGTAAACACTGTTCCGGTACGATCTGATCCTGCTTCTGGTCCCCAGGCTGATTCTTGCCCGTGGCTGGCGACATAATTTGAACGGCCAAGGATTAGCGGAGTCTGGCCATCGGGCGAGTATGGGTTTTTAGAATCGTCAACAATGGTGAACGATTCTTTGTCGCCAGACGAAGACGGACAGTGGAAAACGGGAACGTGGTTTTGGATGGCTTCGCGATGTTTCGCAGCCCAAATAGGCGATTCAAAATCAATCCGATCGTGGATGTTATTGCTCTCAACATACGGCAATAGATACGCGCCCCAGCCCCATCCAGGAGCGGCGTTCCACGTTGTCGGGTCAATAAACACGCCGCTGGCAACAGTACCGTCGCGAGTGGGAGTCGAGGTAAATCCAGGGGGAAAATGCTCAAAAGTCCCTTCGTAGTTAAGCATTGCCAGCCCGAGTTGTCGCATGTGGTTGGCGCACGATACTCGCCGGGCCGCAGCACGAACCTGCTGAACGGCTGGAAGCAGCATTCCAATGAGGATGCCAATGATGGCAATCACAACCAGCAACTCAACCAACGTAAAAGCATGTCGATGACTTCGTTGTTTCATTTTTCTACTATTTTGTGAATAGGTACTTAGTCGGAAAATTCGCGATTCGGTGTCACTTCAGCTTGAACTTCAAGGCGTTAGGATTGGTTCGCCGCTGCAGTAGCTTGTGCTACGGTTGAAGTGTAGCAGTGGCTACGGATCGTGCCAAGGGTATAATTTTGGAAACAACCAGGGTGAATGATTGATGGAAGAAAAGATTAAGCCCCGTTCAGTAGCGTATTCTCGGACACGAGATCATCACGCCAACGAAACGGCCGAAGACTATGTCGAAGCGGTGTCGGAAATCGTTGCCGAGTCCGGAGAGTGCCGGGTTCTTGACCTTGCGCGTCACTTCAACGTAAGCCACGTTACCGTGTCTCGAATTGTCAAACGATTACAGGGCGAACGCTTGCTGACGACTCAAGCCTATCGTCCAATCGAGCTGACGCCGAAAGGGGCAAAACTCGCCGCCCGAGTCATTGAGCGACACCATATCGTTTTAGAATTTCTAATCGCGTTGGGTGTCGACAAGCGAAGTGCAGAAATTGACAGCGAAGGAATTGAACACCATGTCGGTACCAAAACGTTGGCGGCAATGAAACGGTTCTTAAAGCAGCAGGCTTCTGGATAGCATTGCCTGACTATCGCTCGACTATCGCCTGATTTGATGACGAAATTTCCAGCACGCTTCTTCCAGCATTTCTGCAGCAATCAGGTTTACTCGGACTCTTCCGTCGTGGGTTCGGTGACTAGCAGACTGGAAGATAGATCTTCCACGACGCGTTCTTCAAGGCCATGTTCTTTGATTCGCAATTTGCGAAGGTCCGCTGGCTGGATCTTTTTGGGAAGCATCCCAAGATTGCAGATCGGATCACCCGGACTGATCGCGGGCAAAGTGGTCATGCCGATAACGACCGCATTGAAAGGCGCGAATACTGTGTGGCGATCGCGACCAAGTAAATTGGTATTGGTTGAGATTGGCTGACCTTTTTCGATGACCTCTCCTGGTTTGATGTGAAACTCAAGGAAGCCGCCTTTTTCCGCCCGAATCCATTTGGATTTCTTAACCATGACTTGGTAATCAGGGCTTTCTGGCGGATGCTCGGACATATCAAGTTCGAAGAGCACATTCTTGACGCCGCGAACGCAAGCTTCGACGATTCCGGGTTCGACTTTGAAGACTTCTCCGGCTTCCATGATGATCGTGTGGCAACCTGACTCGCAGGCCTCGCGTCGCAATGACTGTTTCGGTCCTTTGCCGTCCATAATGATTTCACAACCGAATGCTTCGGCGATTCTTTTTACCTCAGGATCTTCAAGATCGCCTCTGACATTCGGATAGTTGGTGCGCCGCACGGATGCACTATGAAGATCGATTCCATAATCGCTTCGCATCACGATTTCGTCGAAAATTGTTTTCGCCATCCGACCGGCGAGACTGCCATTTTCTGAACCTGGAAACGCTCGGTTTAAATCCCTGCGATCAGGGAGATAACGAGAGTGCCGATCAAAAGCAAGAATATTAAGAACAGGGATCAGTATCACCGAACCACGAGTGAGTTCGAAACCTTCGTCTTGAACGAGCTGGCGGATCGCACCCGTTCCATTGATCTCGTCACCGTGCAATGCCCCCGTTACAAACACTACAGGTCCGTCTTGTTGGGCGCGCATCACATGAATCGGGATATTGACCGTCATGCCGCTGTAGCTTTCGCTGACCGCCAGTGCGATATCTTTCGATTCACCGGGGAGGACTTTTTGACCGTTCCAATCGCTGATTGGTTTTCTATTTGGGTTGCTACTTGGTTTCATTCGATTGCTGTTTAGTTTTTATGGTTGGATGACTACAGGTTCTCGGGCTCGAAACCTTCGGTCATTTCCCCCATGACTTGTTGAGCGACTGGAAGTTCTGGCAAGTCTTGGACTTCTGATTTTCGACGTTTACGGGTTTTCTTGGGAACCATTTCTCGCATCAACTCAAGCTTTCCAAAACACAGAATCCGATCATTTATTTCCATGACCCGGCTGGCCTTTGGATTGGGAATCACGGTCGTGCCACGAGTCAGCGTTAGCACGTTGATGTCTTTTTCACGAAAGCCAGCCTCATCAATGCGTTTGCCGACATAAATTGAGCCTTCTGGAATTGCGAGTTCTGTGACGCCGTATCCTCGACTGACGGTTAGTCGCTGCCGGATGTCGATTTCGGGAAAGTCAACTCGGCCGGCGATAAAGTCAATGATGGCTCCTGCGATGTCCATTTGAGTACATTTTTCGATGCCTTCCAAACCCGGCGATGAGTTTACCTCCATTACTTGAGGTCCGTTTTTTCCTTCCAGCATATCAACGCCAGCGACTCGCAGGCCCATGATTTGTGCGGCACGAATTGCTGTCTCCCGATATTCGTCGCTTAGTTCGATCGACTCCGTGAGTCCGCCTCGATGAACGTTGCTGCGGAATTCTTGGCCTTGAGCGACACGGCGCATGGCTCCGACGACTTCGTCACCTACGACCAACGCTCGAACGTCTTTTCCTTTGCTCTCTGCGACAAATTTCTGAATCAAGACGTTTTGTTTTTGGGCTTGAAGAAGTTCGATGATCGCTTCGGCGGACTTTTCCGTTTCCGCGAGCAAAACTCCGATCCCTTGTGTGCCTTCGATCAGTTTGATGATGACAGGGGCACCGCCGACACGCTCAATCGCTGGCAGTACGTCTTTTTTGGCGCGAACGAAAGTAGTTCTTGGAATTCCGATTCTGTGCCTGCTAAAGATTTGAAGGCTGCGGAGTTTGTCTCGCGAGTTTGCGATCCCAGCGGACGAATTCGTCGTATAGACGTCCATCTGTTCGAACTGGCGAACCACCGCTGTTCCAAAATAGGTTAACGACGCCCCAATTCGCGGCAAAACCGCGTCATAATCCCCCAATTGTTTTTGACGGTAATATAAATCGGGAGAGCTTGCCTGTAGGTCGATCGCGAGTTTTTGCGTGTTGATGACTTTGACATTATGACCGCGCTGCTTGGCCGCCTCGACGAGTCGCTGTGTGCTGTAGCATTTTGGAGCGGTGGAAAGGATTCCAAATTTCATTCAAATTCTCGCTTCTATATCTTTAAGTTGACGAACGTCAACGAGTTGGATTTTCGAAAAGACCCGGTGGCGATAATCGTAGCATACATCGCTCTCAAAACGTCCAGAAAGACCTTATGAATTTGACTGCGAGATTCGAGTTTGCCGCCGTCGGAGAGATGGACGGCCTTGAAGTCAAAAGGAAGTCGAATCGAACTTTCAGAAGACTGGCTTCATTGACGAATCGCAATTGGGGTGGAATAGAAAGATCATTCGTCCGAATTTTGAAGAGAAAGCGAGCCGTTTTGGTCTAAAGCGAATGCTATTTGGCAGTGTCTAATTCAAGGCGTGATTTCCCACCGAATCGAAGACGAACTTTCCAAGCGGAACGATCGAATCGGTTGGTTCTTTGTGGGGAACAAGAATCGATGGTGAGGAATTCTTTGATTCAGATTGCATGCAATGGACGAGCACTTCAAATTTTAAAATTTCGTGCATTCTGGAAT
>CAZQQR010000018.1:1389-12193 GCA_964595515.1 uncultured Pirellulaceae bacterium | reverse complement strand
GATTGCATGCAATGGACGAGCACTTCAAATTTTAAAATTTCGTGCATTCTGGAATCGACAAAGGGTTGGCAATCGACGCCATATTTGTTGGTTGCGATTTCAATTTGGGTTCGTGATTCCTGGCTGACTTTTTTAACGACTTCATCTCTCATTTCTTGAGCGAATCGTCGGTGTGTTTGTTTGCCGGATTTTTTCGCTTCATACATCGCAGTATCTGCGTCGCGAAGCATGTGTTGGTATTCTGCGTAACGATCACAGGACGCAACGTATCCGACACTGGCCGATAGAAAAATGTTGTCGCCATCAAACGAAAGTGGTGCTTTGAGTTCAAGATAGAGGCGGTTTACAAATTTCTTGATGTCATTCTCTGATTTGATCGACTCAAGCAAGACCACGAACTCATCCCCCCCAAATCTTGCAACGATATCCGTTGACCGCGAGCAGTTTTTTGCACGCTGAGCAAATTCAAGCAGGACTTGGTCGCCTCTTGCGTGTCCGTAGCAGTCGTTGATCAATTTAAAATCATCGAGGTCAATAAAAACAACTGCAAAGTAGCTTTCTTTTGTTCCGTCGTATCTTTGGAATGCGGATTGAAGACTTTCTTCGAACGAGGCTCGATTGGGTAGCTGTGTCAACGAGTCTCGCAACGACTGAAGTTTGAGTGCTTGTTGTAACTCAAACCGGGTAATTGCGTTTTCGAGGCAACGATAGAGCCAGGGGTTAGCAATGTCGGACTTGCGGATAAAGTCTTGAGCGCCGGACTCGATGACTTTCATTTCTAGTTCCTGATCCGTGGATCCCGTCAGTACGATGACTGGTACATCGATCATTTCTTCCATAAACCTTTGCAATGTTTGGAGTCCATCTGATTCAACCAGTGTCAGGTCGAGAAGAACGATATCGATGTCTAGATCTCTGGCGATCTTTTGCGCTTCTGATTTGCTGCCGGCTTCTACGATTTTCAGATCCGCTGACGCTTTTGCCAAGCGGCGAACAATCAGTTGGCGATCTTGTGGGTCATCATCAACGATCAGGATTTGAGTCATTTCGAAACGTCCAATTTTGGCCATTGATTCAGAAGAAATCTGAGTTGGGCGGGGCATGAAAGTGATTTGTCCGTCGACAAGAACGCCAACATGCTTTTTAAAAAGTTGTGGTTAGTAAAAAACAGTTTCGTTTGAGTGAACAAGCTTGGAACTGTGGACCCATTGCTTTTTCAGATGAGCAGAGACTTGCTTGCCATCACTCAACCATAGTTCTCTCTAACTGCCGGAGACCAGAGTTTGGAGCGATGAGTTCAAAATTAGGGTTATCCGCAATAGCGATCGAATTCCCTTGGGTGCCACCAATGGAAACCTAACTTGATGTAGCCGAGCCCGGGTTGATGCCTGGAGGTTCTCCCTAAATCCGTTGTCCACAGCAAAGTCATGAACGAACAATCCATTAATATCTTGTTGATCGAAGACACTGAAACCGATGCAATCATTGTGCAACGGTATCTGCGGACCTGCGCAATTCCAATCTCATCGATTCAATGGGTGAAATCGTTTGCGGAGGCAAACAATGCAATCGCACAAGACAGTTACGACATCATCATCACTGATTTAGGTTTGCCGGATTCTTCAGGGGCCGACACGGTAACTCGACTGCGAACCAACTACACAAACATGCCGATTTTGGCTCTTACGAGTCAAAACAGCCAGCATGCAAACACCCTTGGTTTGAAAGTGATTCGTGCGGGTGCCAACGACTACATTCCGAAAGACGAGCTTAGTACTTCTGTTATCGCTCGCGCGGTTACTTATACGATCGAACGGTTTCGAATGACCGAAAAAATTGATGATGCCAGGCGAGAATTGCATGCCGCCAATCAATTGCTAGAAACAAAAAATAAACGGCTGGAGCAGCTGTGCGAAATGTCTCAACAATTTGTAGACAATGTTTCGCATGAATTTCGCACGCCATTAACGGTCATTCGTGAATTTGCCGCCATCATCAAAGACGGAATTGATGGTCCGGTTACGGAGACTCAAGAGAGTCGGTTGGGCTCATTGATTAACCGCACTGACGATCTGGCCAACATGGTTGATGATCTTTTGGATACAAGTCGTTTGGAATCGGGGCTTTTAAAGACGTGTCGTGAAGAGCACAACTTGAAAGATTTGGTTCGCCAAGTCGAAAGAACGCTTCGGACCCGCGCTCGCGCCAAGAAGATTCAATTGATCGTTGACGACAGGTTTCCACAGCTAACCGTTTTCTGCGACGAAGAAAAACTACGACGTGTTCTGATTAACCTCGCGGTCAACGCGATCAAGTTCACTCCGGTAGAGGGACAAGTCAGAATCTCTGCCGAAATCGAAGACAGAAACCGGGCGATTATCACGGTGTCTGACAACGGGGCAGGGATCCCAGCGGATGATCTTAAACGAATCTTTGAGAGATTCCAGCAAGTGGAGAGCCATCGACGTATGGCTTCTTCGAAAGGATTTGGTCTTGGGTTGAGTATCGCACGATCACTGGCGTCGCTCAATTTGGGTGGGCTTCAAGTCGCCAGTGAGTACGGCAAAGGGAGCCAATTTTCAGTGACCGTTCCCTTGGCTCGGGCGGAATCGATCATGAATTGCTACCTCGATCAACGGATTGCAGCCACTGATAATTCTGAGGAAATCAGAGTCGTTGAAATCGTGCCCGGAAAGTTTGGTGACCAAGATCAAACGGAGGTTGTTGCCTCGATAGATGATTTCTTGCGAAACACCGTTCGAACATTCGATCTTGTGATGCAACCAGATGATCTTAGGTGGCTGGTTTTCACAAGCAGTTCCGAGGAAGGCGTTCGAGGGTTCGAAGAACGTCTAGCTAAAGAATGGACGAATCTAAAACGGAATCACTATGGCGTTGCTTTGCCAAACTTGGTCTCACGTACCATCGTAACCACCGACGCATTGACGGGCCGCGAAACACTTATCCAACTAGCACAAGCCAAAACAGCATCGAAATCAGACAATTCGAATTCAGCTAAACCCAAAGACACTGAATGTCTGGAAGAACCGAAACGAGTTCTGATCATTGACGACGAATTGGACGTGAGCAGTGCCATTCAATCTCGGCTTCAAAAAAAGGGCTTTGATGTAGCGGCGGCTTATGACGGTTCCACAGGTCTAGAAGTCGTCAAGCAGTCCGAACCGGACGTGATCTTGCTGGATATCCGAATGCCAACGATGGACGGTCTAACGGTGCTACGCCACCTAAAAGCAGATCCCGAGACGGAGTCTACGCCCGTCGTTGTGCTGTCCGCGAGCTTGCGAGACAAACAAGCTGTTCTGGATTCCGGAGCAGAGTTCTTCATCCAAAAACCGTTTCAATCGCACGCGATTTTAGACGCGCTTGATTCAGTTCTTGATACGCAGTCACAGCAAACTACTGAGGGGAAGTGACATGACACATCAACAAAATAATCAGCCAAAAAAGACTGTCCTGGTTGCAGACCGAGACCCACAGTTAGCTCAAGACATTGCATCGCGATGCGAAAGAATGGGAATGCAAGTGGTAACCGCAAACGATACGACTTCTGTGATTCGGCTGCTAAATGAACGCATTCCCGATCTGTTGATGGTCGACCATGGATTGTTGGCAGCACAGGACCAAGCCATTCGAGACATCTGGCGGGTACACGATAAACACTCGCGAACGCCAGTCATTGTTCTTTGCAAAACAGACGACATGAAATCCATCCAACGTTACCCAGAGTTGTTTGCTTACTATTGCCGAACAATTCCCTACGTTTGGAAAAACATTGAAATGTTCATTCACGAATTGGTGGATACGGGATCGGTTAACGGTAACCAATCTACTGCAACTCAAAACCTAAACTTTGACAACGAAAGATAAAGGAAGCTCCGATGAATTCACAGCAAACTAGCGTTAAAAAACCAGTCTCTTCTTTGAGCTCGCAAACTGCGACTACTGGGGCACCCGTTGAGCAACGGGAAGTCATCGACAGCGTTTTCACTCAAATTGGTTTCGACCAGTTGTTCCTTGATGTCGAACACAACGGGCGAGTTCCACATTTAGATATCAAAGATGCCAACACGCCAATGGTGCTTCACATCGATGACGATGTGGATTTGGTTAACGCCGTCACAGCTAGATTCAAAGCGAATGGTTTTCGAGTTGCTTGTGCCCTGGACGGTGAGGGCGGCGTAAAAGAAGCCTTGAAGCTTCCGGCAGACGCCATCGTTCTGGATTATGACATGCCAAATGGTCGCGGCGATACAGTCATCGACTTGCTCAAAGGAAACGAAAAGACTCGAGACATTCCAATCGTTGTTCTAACGGCCGTCCACAAAAAAGGCTTAAAGCGACAGTTGCTGAATCGTGGAGCCGACAGATTCATGACGAAGCCATTCGATTTCTCTGAGCTTCAGGAAACTGTTACGGAACTCATTGAAGATTCCGAAAATTGAATTTCGATAACAGCTCGCTCGCGATGAGTCATCGACTCCGCATTTTTAATTCGACGTTAGACAAAGCAATGACAAAGCAATGAAGATACCAACTCAATTTGACAGTGGCGGCAATCACGATGAAGAATGTCAGAGCTCTTTTGATGGAATGTCGAAAGAGCAGCTGGTTCAGCAATGCGAGGATTTTCAACGACAGTTGGAAGCCACTCAGCAAGAATTGGCCAAGCGAAATGCCCAGTATCAAGAATATGTCAACACGTTGTCTCACGATCTTGGGGCTCCTCTTCGTGCGATCAGCGGATTTTCCGATTTTTTGCGAGAAGAGTATCAAGACCAATTAAGCGAAACGGCCAACCGATACATCTCGTACATTGTCGATGGCGTTGAGCGAATGAGAAGTCGAGTCCTTGGTTTGGCGACGCTTTCTCGCGTGACAACCAGGCAGTCAAGATTCGAACTTACGAATCTCAATGAAGTCTTCGAGGATGTCCTCGCGTCCGCACAACAGGCAATCGAACAAACTGGGGCCGTGGTCACAGCGGACTCTTTGCCAACGATCAATGGAGACAGGGATCAACTAACTCAGTTGCTTGAGAACTTGATTGACAACTCACTCAAGTTTACAGGCAAGAACGCTCCAAGGATTCACGTTTCGGCAGAGCGAAAGGGATCAGAGTGGACGATTTCTGTTTCAGACAATGGCATGGGGGTCGAGCCAGAACAAAAAGAGAGTGTCTTTAGAGTCTTTCATCGCTTGGACGAACCTGAATCCAATCCCGGTGCGGGAATCGGGCTAACGGTTTGCCGGCATATTGCAGAAAGACACCGTGGACGGATCTGGCTGGAGTCCGAAAAAGGAAGTGGTAGCAATGTACATTTCGCGATTCCAACTGTTGCCCCTAGTCTGCAAGTAGGTCACGGAAACCCCTCAGCCATTCCTGCATCGTTGGAAACGGTTTGACGCGAGTCGGCGATAGGGTGTTCCCTATCTGATTATCCAGTCAGCTGAATATTCAGTCGGCAGTGATTTTTTACGCCGATGACTTTAAAGAGAATCCTACTAAACACTAATTTCTAACCTCCATGACGATAACGCCCAGACAATTTTCAATGCATGAGTTCACGGCGTTTGTCTTGGCATTTACGGGAGCTTTTGAATAAAAAGCTAACCAAACCATGGATTTTCGAAAATCAAACCAGTTTGAAGTTGGTGAAAAACTGACCGCGGAACTTGACCATCACTGGCCACCCGGCGATGAAGTGGCTGAGTACCGCGACCAAAGTTCGCTTCCGTCTGAATTCAAATCCGGCTGGGGCAAAGGCTCGGACAATTCGTTTTTGAAACGAATGTCTTGGTGATCGAATGAAATTCAACTTAACCAATCCTCAGGATCAAGTGGTGATTGATGCGCAATCGGCACGCCAAAGATTGCAGTCTGCCTCGCGCCTGCACGCGTATCATTGGGCAATCATTCTGGCTTCGTTGGTGCTATCAATCGTTGCCTGGCGGTATGCCCAATCAAATCTTGATGCTCAAACTCAAGCCAGATTCCAGCGAGAGGCTGACCAAACCGTAGAGCTTGTCAAGGAACGATTGCGTAAGTACGAAGACGCGTTGCAAAGCGGCGTGGCTATGATCAACGCTTCCGAGAATGATGTCTCGTTTGAGACTTGGGAAGAGTTCGCAATCGGAATTCGTGTCGAACAAAAGTATCCCGGAATCAATGGTATTGGAGTCATTCACGCGATTCCCAAGCATTCGGCACCTGAATTTTTGCGCGATCAGCAAAAAAGCCGTCCGGATTTCCACATTCATCCTGAGCATAACGGGAGCGAGCTGTTTCCGATTTCATATATCGTTCCAGTCAAAGGAAATGAAAAAGCGGTTGGGTTGGACATGGCCCATGAAACGAATCGCTTCACAGCCGCCAAAAAGTCGCGAGATACTGGTTTGCCTCAAATTACGGGCCCAATCTCGCTTGTGCAGGATAAGCAAAAAACGCCAGGGTTTTTGTTTTATGCACCGTTTTACAAAAATGGCGTTCATTCCGATGCACATAGTCGGCGAGAGGATTTTGTTGGACTTGTTTACGCTCCGTTTGTGGTGAACAAGCTGATGCAGGGAGTGTTAGAAAAAGACAAACGGCATGTTGGTATTCGGTTGCTGGATGGAGAGACTAGCCTTTACGACGAACACACTGACGAGGAAGAAGACTACGATCCCGACCCGCTTTACAAACAGGTTTCCAAGGCCGAACTATACGGGCGAACCTGGACGTTTGATATTTGGAGTACACAATCCTTTCGTGATGCTTCGTTTAGCTCGCAGCCGTTGTTGATTCTTCTGGGTGGGATCTTAATTGATATCCTGTTGTTTACCCTGTTTGTTTCGATCTCCCGATCCTCCAAAGCTGCTCTGCGTTTTGCAGACTCGATGACACGCAAGGTTGAATTGAAGTCGGAGCAGTTGGAACGAAGCCAAGAGTTGACGGCTCGCCGTGCAAATGAGCTTGAAGTCTCCAATCGTTCGTTCATGGAAGTAAACTCGAAGATGCGAGGAATCATCGACAGCAGTCGTACATTCGTCGGCGTCTTGAGCACGAGTGGAATCTTGCTGGAAGCCAACCGAACCGCATTGACCGCGGCTGGGATCAATGCAGAGGACGTCATCGGGGTGTCCTTTGAAAAGACTCCGTGGTGGCAACACTCCGAGGAACTGCAGGAAAGACTATTGCAGGCCATTCGCACGGGGGCGTCCGGTAAACCGGACGGCTTCGAAGCCAGTCATCCAACGCCAGATGGTTCAGTTATTTACGTCGATTTTTCGATTAAGCCGGTGTTTGACGATAATGGAGAAGTCCTCTGGCTTATTCCGGAGGGCAAAGATGTCACGCATCACAAATCTCGTCAAGAAGAACTGTTGCGGTTGAATCAGGAGGTGACTCGTAGCAACAAAGAGCTTGAGCAGTTCGCCTATGTCGCGTCCCATGATTTGCAAGAACCACTTCGAAAGGTTGCCTCGTATTGTGAGTTGCTGCAAGAGGAATATGGAGATCAGCTGGATGAAGAAGGTAATAGCTACATTCATATCGCGATCGACGGTGCCAAACGAATGCGAATCCTGGTGCAAGACTTGTTGGCGTTCTCGAAAATTAGTTCGACAGACCCAGTCAATCATCCCAAAAAACTAATTGATTCAACTATTTGTTATGAATCAGCTATCTTTAGCCTTCATTCAGCAATCGCAGAATCAAAGGCTTGTATTACACCCGACGAGTTGCCAGAGCTGTTTGTTGAAGAAAGGCATTTGACGCAAATGTTTCAAAATTTGATTGGGAATTCAATCAAGTATCGAGGCGACAAACAGCCCGACATTCGTGTTGAAGCGAAACAAGATGCCAACGAATGGTTGTTCTCCGTTTCAGACAACGGAATTGGAATTGCTCCCGAGTTTCACCAACGAATCTTTGGGATTTTCAAGCGACTACACAATCGTCAAGAGTATGAAGGAACGGGAATCGGCCTGGCGATTTGCCAAAGAATCGCCGAACGCTGGAATGGCAAGATCTGGGTAGACCCAGAGTACGACCAGGGTTGCAAGATTTGTTTCACGATTCCAAAAACAGAACAGCCAAAGAGTAGAAAGGAGCCAGAAAATGTCCCAGCAAGCAACGGTTGAACCGATCGACATTCTTTTGATCGATGATGACGAAGTAGATGCTCAGCTTACAAAAAAGGTCCTGAAAAAGGACAAACTGTTCAATACGCTTAGTTCCGTCAAAGACGGCATCGAGGCGATGAAATTTCTCCACAGAGAAAGTCCCTATGAAAATGCCCCGCGGCCAGACTTGATCTTGTTGGATTTAAACATGCCCCGAAAAGATGGTCGGGAAACTCTCGCGGAAATCAAAGCGGATGACTCTCTAAAGTCCATTCCCGTTGTTGTGCTGACAACATCGGATGCCGAGCGGGATGTCGCTGAATCGTATCACCTGCAAGCTAGTGGATTCATCGCTAAACCCGTAAACATGAAACAGTTTTCGACCGTTATCAAGTCGTTGACTGATTATTGGCTGTGCGTTGTTCGGCTTCCTCCAAAATAAGATCCTGGCAGTTGCAAAGTGCTCGTGACAACGTTCGAATGCGAATTCTAATGTTGAACCACGAGGAAGCCATGATTATCGAACCCGCAAAAGAGCTGCCCGTCGCCCCCGAATCGATAACGCCTCGCCGGTGTTGTAATCGGGTTGGGTACGACGGCGAAAAACGAACTTGTGGTTGGAACTTGTTTGATCAAGTCGTTGTTCTGGGCGACATTTCTTCTGATGCTCCCACCAATTCTGGTGAGACAGTAATCCTGTACGGATTCGCCTGCCGCAGCTGCGGAGCACTTTTGCCAGATGGGTTGCCGCCCGAACTCTATGTCAAATTCAATCCCGACTCAGATGATTAGGCGCGAGGATTCGAAACGACACTCGCTTGGCTGGATGCAGAAACGACTTGATTTCAGTCCCGTCTTTGGGAACAAATCCTGATTGGGAACAAATCCTGATCGTTGAACGGATTCAAGATGGTGGAATTCGGGGCTCGTCTTGGATCTTTGGTAGAATCAAGCTGATCCGGTCAAAACAAACAGCATTCTGATGACAATCTCTTTCACTCATAAAATTGATCATCCAGAAGCAGAAATTTGGCTGGAGAAGCTGGGGTTTCAAAATCCAACAACGGCGCTTGCCAATTTTAAACAAATCATTTCCTGCGTCTCCGACCAAGATGTTGAGTTGTTGTTGCGGCAAGTGATTGAAGAACTTCCGAGTTTGAGTGATCCCGACCGGATGATTAATAACCTTGAGCGGTTTGTCTCAGGCGGAGACTTTCAAAAGACAATCAGTTCTGAGGAGGCATTCCAAGGAATCTTGACTCTGTTTTCAACGAGTCAATCGGTCAGCGATCAAATCATTCAGTTCCCTGACTATTTTGCTGCTGCCGAAAAAGCTCAGGGAAAGCCTTTCACTTTTGAAGAGCTGACGCAGAAATTATCAGCTAGGTTGAATCCAGAAAAATCATCGGCAGAAGTGATGGCCGAGATTCGCCGATTCAAGCATTTGGAAACGACGAGGATTATTTTCAATGACCTGGCTCTTGGGCAACGCCTGGAACCCATCGCCCAGCAGATCTCATTATTGGCAGCGGCGGTGATTCAAGCAACTTATCAATGGTCGCGAGATCACCTAGCGAAAATTTTTGGTGAACCACTCTCGTCAAACGGTACACCCGTTCCTTTTGTTGTGCTCGCATTTGGAAAACTTGGTGGACTGGAACTCAACTATTCAAGCGACATCGATTTGGTGATGGTGTTTGAGGAGCATGGGGAAACGGCTGGCGGCAACGAGGTCGGAGCAAACAAAATTTCCAACGAAGAGTTCTTTTCGCGCCTCAGTCGTGACATCGTAAAACTGATTGGTGAAAACACGGACTTGGGTATTGGCTATCGTGTTGATTTGCGGCTTCGCCCCAATGGGTCCAGCGGTAAAATCTGCAACTCGGTCCCGAGGGTGCTTCAGTATTACGATTTGCAAGGCCGCACATGGGAGCGTCAGGCCTTAGTGAAAGCAACTCCGATTGCTGGAGAGAAGGAGCTTGGGAAACGGTTGCTTGAGTCACTAACTCCGTGGATATACCGGCGAAATCTCAGCCGTGCTGATATCAGTGGCATCAAAGCGTTGAAGCGAAAAATCGAACGTCGATCGTCGCAAACAGGTGAAAGTAAAACCAATATCAAGACAGGGCATGGAGGAATTCGAGACATCGAATTTGTGATCCAGTTCATGCAATTGCTTAATGGTGGCGAGCTTCCGGAGGTTCGAACAACCAACACACTGGATGCGATTCGGAGGCTGGCCAAAGTCCAATGTCTGTCCAACGCTGAATCGACTGTCCTGTCTCAGAATTACGAATGGCTGAGAAAACTTGAGCATCGTTTGCAAATGATGTTTGACTTGCAGACGCATACACTTCCAGCGGATGAAATTAAACTCGCTTCGATTGCCAGAGGCTTGGGGTTTGGCGCTGCGCAGACGAAAATTCTTGATGAAGCCAAAAGAATCAATGACGATACATCAAACCAAGCCATCGTCGCGCGCTTCAACGCTGCGTTGACGGAGGTTACTGAAAGCAATCGAAAGATTCTTGATCATTTGCTTCACAATGCGTTTGGGATGGCGTTTGGTTCTCTTCGAGATACAACCGGCAGTCCGTATCAGTTTGATCTTGGAACGGTTCCTCTGGAAGTTGACCTGATTCTGGACCCGGATCCATCCGAAGAGTTGCGAGATGTTTTA
>CAZQQR010000018.1:0-1289 GCA_964595515.1 uncultured Pirellulaceae bacterium | reverse complement strand
CTTTGCGCGTCGAGCGATTACTTGGTTGGCATTCTTCGAAGTAACCCCGGAATGATTGACGAGTTGGTTGATGCGTTACAGCTACAAGGCTTGCCGTCTCGCAACTGGTTGGATGAAAATTTGCAAGAACTAATTGGAGGAGCTCAAGACCTCGCACCGATCATTCACAGTTTTAAGAACACTCAACATACCCGAGTCGGCATCCGGGACATTCTTGGCCGCGATGATGTTCAAGCAACACATCAAGCACTTTCGGATGTCGCAGAGATCTGCTTGAATGCCGTCGCTCAGCGTGAATACGAAAAAATGATTCACAAGCATGCGATTCCCGATCGCGTCCAAGAAGCTCTCCAATTTGAAAACCCGTTTGTTATTTTGGGCCTTGGAAAACTTGGCGGGCGGGAACCGAACTATCACAGCGATCTGGATTTGGTATTTCTTTACGATTCTGGGGATCCGTCGCGCAAAGAATTCGACTCGTTGCTAAAACCTGAAATGGATAGCCAGTTTTTCTTTGGTCAACTTGCGGCCGAAATCACTCAGTTCATCGCCCATTCTCAGAGCCATGGACGTCTGTACGAAATTGACTGCCGTCTACGACCGACTGGAAAGAGCGGGCCGCTCGCCGTTTCGATGGATGAGTTCAAGAGATATTTCGACAAAGGACAAGGCCAACTCTGGGAGCGCCAATCGCTATGCAAAGCCCGTCCAGTGTTTGGCTCGACCGCCAATCGAATAAAGGCATTGGAACTGGTTTATTATGCCGTCACGCACGTTGAGAATCCGGAAATGATCTGCCAAGAGATCCGTTCAATGCGGATGGCAATGCAAAAAGACTGTGCCTCAGAGAACTTAAAACGCGGAGAGGGAGGGACGGTTGACGTTGAATTTACGATTCAAATGCTGCAGTTGAAATATGCTAAAGATGAACCGTCAGTTCTTATTCCCGGTACGTTGAAAGCGATTGAGCGATTGGTTGAGCTTAAGCTGTTGTCAGAACCCCATGGCAAAGTTTTGTCGGAGGGTTACCAGTTATTAAGAAGCGTAGAGGCTCGTTTGCGGTTGATGAACACGACTGCCAGACACGATTTGCCCACCGACAGTCAACAGCTTTCTAAGCTTGCGTATCTGCTTAATTACGAATCGCCTGACCAGATGGTTGATCTCGTGTTGCAAGCGCGAAAAGAAATTCGCGGCGTATTTGATGAGCTCGTGAATTCTAATTGAAATAAGCCGACGTTGTTACGTCAATCATCAGTAGTGTTTCAAACCAACAGAGATTCGCTTGG
>CAZQQR010000017.1:19102-34891 GCA_964595515.1 uncultured Pirellulaceae bacterium | reverse complement strand
CACCTTTGCAGACGGTTTTTCGATTGATTCGTTTCATCAATCCTCGTAGCACTCGTCCCACTCCGACTTCATAAAATTCGTCATAGCCGTCGGCCAACATTCTCTCCATTGAATCTTGCCAAAGCACCGGGCCGCAAACTTGTTCCACCAACAGTTTGCTGAATTCCGCCGGCGAATTATGAGGCTCCGCATCCACGTTGGAGTAAACCGGCAACCGAGTTTCCTTCAACGCAACATTCTCAAGCGCCTCCGTCAACTTGGCCACTGCTGACTGCATGATCGGTGTGTGAAACGCTCCGGCAACGGCCAAAGGAATCGTTTTCATCGCCCCAGCTTTTTCCGCAATTTCCGGCACTCGCTCACAGCTTGCAAGCCCGCCTGAAACCGCAATGTTTCCTTTGCACAAAAGGTTTGCAACCTGAAGTACCTCACCCTCGACTCGGGCCTCGTCACAAACCTGCTGCGTCTGTTCCCGATCAAGCCCTAACACGCTGACCATAGAACTGGGCGTTTCGTCTGCAGCCTCTTGCATTGCTTGACCGCGGCGACGAACCAGTTTTAAACCGTCTTCGAAACTAAGACCATCTGCAAACGCAATCGCTGTGTACTCACCCAAACTCAGCCCAGCGGCACCGGCACAATTTTCATAGATCTCTGGCGAGTCTGTCTTTAACTTTTCCAACACCGCCATGCTACTAACGTAAAGTGCCGGCTGACTAATATCCGTTGAGTTCAGTTTTTCTGCCGGCCCGTTAAAGCAAACATCAGCCAAGTCAAAACCCAAGATCTCAGCAGCATCATCGAACAGTTTTTTGGCTGGAGGAAACTCGCTGCACAACTCTTTGCACATCCCAACCGTTTGGGCTCCCTGTCCGGGAAAAAGAAATGCTATTTTACTCAATTCGTCACCTGGTTCAAAAACGTAGCTTTGGCTGGACGCAACATTGCCAACAGAATTGGCCAATCTAAGAACCGCCTATTTTCGTGTCAACGACTATTCTGGGAAAGGCTTGATCGAGAGGTTTTTTAGCTTATCGCACTATCCGAACAGTCCCGCTTCGTCGCTTCTAGGTGGTGGATCCACCTTCATGTGAGCAAAGGCCTTATGTGTCGCAACGCGGCCACGTGGAGTTCGTAGAATCAACTCGCTTCTCAACAAGAATGGCTCAACCTCATCGGCAAGCGTATCCGTGACCGTGTTCATCGTGGCAGCGATCGTGCCAATCCCAGTCGGACCACCAAAGCAAACCCGAATCAGCGTATCCAAGTATCGCCGATCTTGGCGATCCAAACCAAGCTCATCAATCTCGGCCATTTTAAGCGCGGCATGGGCAACTTCGATGTCGATCTTTCCGTCGGCGCGGCTTTGGGCATAATCTCGCACCCATCGCAAACGATTATTGGCGATCCGTGGAGTGCTACGACTTCTTGAAGCGATCTCTCTCGCAGACTCCGGCGTGACTTCAACATTGAGCTTCACCGCGTTGCGAACCACAATCTCAGTCATATCGTCCAACGAATAAAAATCGAGATGCTCACGAATCTGGAACCTGTCTCGCAATGGCCCCGTCAACATACCCGCGCGAGTCGTTGCACCAATCAATGTGAATGGGCGTAGTTTAAAATTGTGCGTTCTCGCATTGATCCCTTCGCCCAAAATCATGTCGATCCGAAAATCTTCCATCGCCGTGTACATATACTCTTCCACCGATTTTGGAATTCGGTGAATCTCGTCAATGAACAAGACTTGGCGAGGACGCAGATTTGTCAGACTCGGAATCAAATCCTTGGGAGCTTTGAGACTTGGCCCGGAAAGAAACTCAACAGGCACACCAAGCTCCGCCGGAATACAATGCGCAAATGTTGTTTTGCCCAAACCGGGAGGTCCGTCAAACAGCACATGCCCAAGCACCTCATCTCGCTGGCGCGAGCCTTCGATCGCAATCTCAAGCCGTTCAATAACCTTTCGCTGGCCCACCATTTCCGCCAGCTTTGTAGGCCGTAATTTGGGATCGTCATCTTCCGGCGAAGGACTATTCGATAAGATTTTCTCACGTGCCATTGGATACTCGGCGTTACATCGACGGAAAGCTGGGTCGGTAAAAATATAACAGACCTACAAAATCCAACGAAGGCGAGCTGGCCCTACAATCCTAAACTACCCAAACAATTGCACTGGGAGGCCGCTTTTCTTTGCAAAAGCCTCAATGGAACGCGGTCACAACCGGCCCCATTCTTGATTTCGAATAAAATAAGATTCAGCTGTTGTTATCCCTCGGCGCAATTCATGATGCCCTAAACTCCCGATGTCGAAATCAAACGCTCCCATTAAAAACTTAAATCGGTTTTTCGACCGAGTCTCCGTACCGGTCTACATACTGAGCCCCGAGTCCGTTGTTACTTACGTCAACCCAGCCGCCGCTCAGTGGATCGGACTAAAGGCAGAAGCGATCATCGGAGAAAGAGCAATCTACACAAGTGAAATACTTGAGGATCAAACCCAGAACAAAATCCGTGGCATTTGCCCATCTCCCGAAAACTTAACGACAACCGTTTTCGCGGAAAATAATGGGGCCAAGATTTGGCGGGACGCAACCGTCAATCGAATCGTCAACGAAGACGGCAACCTTCAGTGCCTACTGGTCGTTTGCGATCTGGAATCATCCAACAACCTTGATTTACCCTCTGGTGAAATTAACCCCGTGCAGATACACGCCGCGCTGGCAAAACTTCGAAAACACTCCAGCCGGCTTCACTCGTTGGAAAACGTAGTTGGAACGAGTTCGCACACCAAAAAAGTACTTCGGCAGGTTGAAACTGCAATCCAATCGAACTCAGACATTGTCATTTGCGGGCCACGAGGTAGCGGAAAAGAGCACATAGCTAGAACCATTCACCTCAACCGCTTTCCACTAGAAAAAAACGACCCTGAAAGCCAGCCTGCCTTAATCCCGATTCATTGCTCAATTGTCGACCAACCGCTGATTCAACAGAACATCAAAGAAATCGTTGAAGAGCAAAGAAGCTCCCAGCGGAAAAACCAGCGAGGCTGGCTACTACTTTTGGATGTTGACCAACTTGGCGAGTCTGCCCAAGCGGAACTGCTAGGGTTCTTTCAACTGCCAGACTTTTCTCTCAAAGCCATCGCAACCTCATCAGTCTCTTTGGATTCAGCCGCCAAGAAAGGACAATTTTCACAAGAGCTGGCTCACCATCTAGGCGTATTACAAATTCAACTTATCCCCCTGACCGAAAGAAAATCAGACATCCCGCTATTGGCTCAATCGCTGCTTGAGCAAAACAACCCCGATCGCGAATTTCAAAAATCAGGATTCTCGGAAGACGTCACCGACCTGCTGACTGAATTTAATTGGCCAGAGAACATTGACCAATTAGCTCGAGTCATTCAAGAAGCCGCCAACACATCGACAGGAACACAAATCGAAACCACCGACCTTCCTGACAAATTCATGCACGCCATCAAAGCTCAAAGAATTGGAAAAGCGTGCGAAGTTGAAATAGAACTGGATGTCTACATGGCATCGATTGAAAAAGAACTGATCGAACGCGCGTTTCTACAATCTCGCGGCAATAAAACCAAAGCGGCGAAACTGCTGGGGATCTCTCGCGGAAAACTGCTCCGCCGAATTCAACAACTCGAACTCGAATCCAAATCCGAATCGGCTCCCGTCCTGGATGAATCTGCCTTTGAAGAACTGGACATCTCAGAGCAAGAAGAACAATGAGCCCAAACCACCACACCGCCAACTTAGTGCTTTGTGCTTCATCCCCAAAATGGATCTCAGCAATTTCAAGCTCATTCTCGCAATTGCCCCCATTCGCCGAAACCAATTTTTGCTGGGCGGCCAGTCCTAACTTGATCCGAGAATTCACCACCTCGTTGGCTAACGGTTCAATCATCGTCGAGTTGACAACCAATAATCTGGTTGATGCCTGTGAACAACTTTCAGAATTTCAAAATTCACATCAGCACTGGCGTTGGTTTGGAGTTGGTGAACGATTTCACGGCGATGAACTGCAGCTAACCAGAGAATCCGGGTGCGTAGCAACGTATGGGTCCGTGCTTCAACTGGAATCCTTAAAGGCGGCCGTCACACGCCATCAAATTTCTATTCCGAGGCCTCTACAAACGATTGAGGAAAGAATCTGGTCAAGTCTGCCTTGGGCTACTGCCTCAAACGAGCTGGATGCGTAGAATTGGGGCAGCCCGCTTCATTCTGAAGCCCAATCTCAACCAATCTACCCGGCAGCCAACGATGTCAGAAACCACGGAAAACCAGCCTAGCGAACTTGAACAAAAAGTCCGCACTTCTTTGTCCGAAATCAAAGATCCGGAAACGGGACGGCCGCTCTCAAAACAGATCCACGAAATCACTGCGGACGAATCGGCAATTAAGGCAACGGTTGGACTGACAACATTTGCGCTTCCAATCAAAAACGACTTTGAGGAAGAAGTCAAAAACAAACTTGCGTCTACGTTTCCCGATCATTCGATTGAAATTGAAATTGCGCATCACGACCGACCGGCTCAACCCAAAGGCCAGGTTGGTTTGACCGCCAAAGCAGTCATCGCCGTTGCGGCAGGCAAGGGCGGGGTGGGCAAAAGCACAGCCGCAACCAGCCTGGCGATTGCACTCAACCGAGCCGGTTGCAAAACTGGATTGCTGGATGCAGATGTTTACGGGCCAAGTCTCCCACAACTGACAGGGATTCGTGGTGCGGTAACTAAGGTCGACAACAAAATTCAACCCTTAGATTTCAACGGCATCCCGCTGATGAGTATCGGCTTCATGGTCCCACCTGACCAAGCTGTCATCTGGCGTGGTCCGATGCTTCATTCAGCGGTCACCACGTTTGTCCGTGACACTGCTTGGGGCGATCTTGATTACTTGATCATCGACATGCCGCCGGGCACGGGTGACATCGCACTCAGTCTTTCGCAGTTGATGCCTTTGACAGGAGCAGTGATCGTCTGCACTCCCCAAGAAGTCGCTTTGATCGATGCCGTTAAAGCAGTCGGGATGTTTCGCAAAGTCAAAATTCCGATCCTTGGCTTGATCGAAAACATGAGCAGTTTCGTCTGCCCGGACAACGGCAAGGAGTACGACATTTTCGGAAAAGGCGGAGCCAAGAAATATGCTTCCCAAGACGAAATTGAATTCCTCGGCGATATCCCAATTAACATTCAACTGCGAGAGCGTGGGGATGCGGGAGAGATGGCGGCCAACTTTGAAGACCCAAACATTGCGCCTTACCTGGAAAAAATCGCCTACAATTTGACGAAATCGTTGGCCCAAAAAGCCGCCGCCCAACCGGTCAAAGCTGAGCTGCCAGTTCTTAAATAACAGGCCCGAAACCTTTGAAACGCTACTGACTCAGTCGTCACCACGCAGGCTGCGATATTGGAAGCGAATCAGAAACACCGCATCTCCACCGGTGCGGCAAAGCTCATCTAAAGCAGCGACCGCCCACCGCGCATAAAAGTAGGGCCACGTAAACGTGGCCCTTTCTCGTTGTTTCAAAAGCTTTTGAAATCAGAAATCAGTCAAGCACTACTTTTTGCGCTTAGCTTTTTTCTTCTTAGTGGCTTTTTTCTTTTTAGCCTTCTTCTTAGCTTTTTTCTTAGCCTTTTTCTTAGCAGGCTTCTTTTTGGCTTTTTTCTTCTTAGTAGCCTTTTTCTTCTTCGTAGCTTTCTTCTTCTTAGTAGCCTTTTTCTTCTTCTTGACTACTTTTTTCTTGGCTTTCTTTTTAGCCTTCTTCTTAGCTTTCTTCTTGGCCACAGGACGTCCTCCATTAATAGACCGTTGCGAGCTTCTCCCCGGCATCCGTATACCAGTATCAAAGATAGCTCAACATTCGAATTTAAAACCACTTAGGGAAACCGCGAAGCATCGCGGACTAAGTCAGTTCGAATGAATGAGTAGTGTTCAATCTTCATTAATTGATGTTACTTTTCAGTCAGCCGAAACTGATTGAAGAATAACTACACCACTCACGCGTTAAAGTTTTAGAAAACGCAAACAACTTTTCAATATTGTTTTGGCACTTTTCGGAATTTTTTTCATCGTTCGTTAACTTTGTTTTTGTGTTTCAATCAAATTCAAAGTCTGTTTCTTAATAATGAATCATCGATTCAAAATTCTCACTGCATTTTCTACTGCAATTAATTGCGATACTATTTTTGAATCAATTTGAAACGGTGTCAGTCCATCGAATTCGCGATCCAAGTATCAAAAGTGCTTCTCAAGTTGCGACAGGGTGTAAAAATGGGAAGCTTTTTAACAACTAAGTTGTTTTTACGTTTTCGTTTTTTGCGAAAACGTTTGGAAACACTTCTTATTTGTTTTACTTGAACCTGTCGCAATTTGTGTCGCTTCGTTCTTTACAACATGACGAAACGTCGCTGCAACGTTTGAACTAATGATTCAATTCGCTATTCGAAAAGAAAAAGCAATCAAAAATCGGTACGTTCATTTTTGTGTTGAGTGAATACGTGTTCTCGCAAACTACGTTTCGATTCTCTTGAAGAACTTTTTCACGTTGCATTTTTAGCGCGAAAAGTTTTTTGAAAAAAAGTTTGAATTTTTTTCAATTCAAACCGTTTTAGCGCGCAAAAACACTTTCTTAGCAACTGCGCAAAACGAAAACTTGTATCAGTGTTTTCGTCGCAATCACTAAAGGCAACTAAACATCGAAACTTTGCGATGCGCAATTCAACAATCATGCAGCTTAGTTACCAACGCGATCGGCCATAATTCTGAAGCGATTGATAGTTGGACCAAGCCATGAATCCAAAGAACAACGCCAGAAACGACTGCTTGTTCATCAATGCAAACACGGTGATCATTCCCGACGCAACGATCGAGAGAATAATGCTATGGCGAACGCCATTGGATGAGTCCATTTTCACCATGAGTTGCCTGGCAACTTGCCCACCATCCAAAGGATAGATCGGTACCAAGTTGAACAAATTCAAGATGATGTTCAACGCGATTCCTCCGAACATTACCATCATGACTGTCCGGCTGTTGAAAGGAGTTCCGTTCAAAACTGGCTCAGGGAACGGAATGATGTTCAACGTATTGAGAGTCACGAAACCGCCCATGATATAAGTGATTCCAACCAGCACTCCGGCCAACAAAAACCCGAAAATTGGCCCTGCCATCGAAACCACGATTTGCTGATTGGAGGTTAACGATCGAGACCGATGCCCACCGTAATTACTTTCGGGGATCGCCAATCCTCCCATCCAATAAAGCACCACGCGCGAAGGGATTCCGTAATACCGAAACGCCAATGCATGGCCAATTTCGTGAATCAAAATCGAAACGAAGAAAATCAGGGTGACCAGCAAAAATCCTACGCCTGGATTCACTCCATCCAAAATCAAGCCACGTCCCAACAGGACGGGCATTACAAAAAACGCAGGATGGACTCGAACGGGGAATCCCAGAAAACTAAAACTAAAATCGTAGTCTGTGCGCCCTGGCTCACTTAATAACACGTCAGTCTCCAATCACCTTTACTTACCCAATCCAAGCGGACACCACCATTCTAAGGTAGGCAACGCCAATCGCCTACGCAGCCCGATCCTGCTTATTCGATTGCTGGTCTGGATTCTTGGAGACTGAATTCAGAGTGTTCGTTTGATCATTGACGGTATCTGCCCGGCGTGACTCCAGTAATTTCGAGAGTATAAAATCCGCAGCCCGCTCAGTGGCTCCTGGTTTGGCATACTTCTTGGCGAGCTGATCCATTTCAGCGATTTTCTTCTTACGAGCAGATTCATCATTAAGCCACACGATCGCCCGTTTGGCGACGCTTTCCGATGGATCACTCATCGTCAAGTATTCCGGCATCACGGCTTCGTCAGCGCCTTTAGCATCGGGATCGAATGGTGCCCAAGTTCGTTTCTTGATGTCATTCGAAGCGATCAAATTTACCAGCGTGATGAATTTGGTTCGCAACAAGAATGCCTGAGCACACATGATCCAACGTTTGACTTTGAAAACGATGATCGTTGGTTTTCGATAGTGCAGCAGTTCCAAAGAAACCGATCCACTACACGCCAAACAAACGTCCGCCTGCTTCATTAGCTCTGGGGTGCGACCGGTGTAGACTTCGACAGGAAGTCCTCGCGATTCAACCAGCTCTTTTGCAAACTCGGCTTGGGTTTCTTTAAACGCAGCGATCGCGAATCGGCATTGCGGACTGCTTGCCTGAATCTTTTCGACGGCGTTGAGCAACAAAGGCAGAACGCTTTTGACTTCTTGGTTTCGCGAGCCAGGCAACAATGTTAACAGCGGGCCTGTCTGCTGCCCGATTGAATCCATGAATGCTTCATCGTAGCTTTGAGTCTTGATCTGATCAAAGTACGGATGGCCCACATAGGTCGCTTGGCATTTCCGTTTGGCAAACCAATCGACTTCAAAAGGCAATTTACACAGAACGTGATCGACAAATTTCCGGATTTTACGCACGCGCCAAGGAGCCCAAGCCCACATCTGAGGCACGCCGTAGTAGAACACTGGAATGCCACGCTTTTTGGCTTTACGAGCAATCCACCAGTTAAACCCTGGATAGTCAATCAGGACAACGGCGTCGACGTTATGCTCAGCAAAATAGTCGTCTGCTTTGTCGACAAGCCCAAAAAAGAACCGCAGATTCTTGACCGCTTCGCCAATGAACATGATCGCAAGCGAAGTCAGGTCATAAATCAACTCACAGCCGGCATCCGCCATTTTCGGACCGCCAAAACCGACGAACTCGAACTCCGGCTCGCCAGCTTCTTCCGCCTGCGCACGCAGCCTACGAATCAGATTGGAACCGTGCAGGTCACCGCTCGGTTCGCCCACTGAAAAGAAAATTCGCATCGGTCCGTCCCTGGTCCAGTTGATCGGTTTAAGTCCAATCAATTATGCCAAAACCAAACACATGGCCGATAGACCAATGCGACGTCGACTTTCCCCAGCCTTTCCCAAAACCAGCCCGCTGGTTGAACGAAACGCTCAATTTGGCGAGGCAAGATTTTGGGCGACCTTTTTCTAAAACACCAACCCGATGAGGTAGTAGATCGCCACGCCGACCAGCAACAATCCGCCGAACCAAATCAAAGCATTCACAACGCCATAGGCGTGCAAATCTTCTGGTCGGGGATTCTTGATCGGGTCGTAATCTTTTTCAGTAGAAGAAGACATTATAAAACTCCATTTTTTAGCTAAGTCTTTTGACAATTACTATTTGACCGACACAATCCATGGTCGGCCTTTCTGTTTCGTTAACCGCAATCAATGCGACGAACATCGACCGCGGCGGTTGCTCCTGGACGGCTACTTTTTGCTGAACGCTTTATCGAATCGCTTTTCACCAAAGACAAGTTTGGCTTTATCTTCATCGCTTGTCGCCCCATCGACTTTTCCTTTGCAGCGATGGCAACAAAACTTGATCTCCACGCCTCCGACTTTGGATGCTTCGTCGTCATCCACATCTCCACCTGAAATCGGGCATCCCGTTTGAACAAATTGCCCGCTGGTGACCAATTGTTGATTCGCAGCCGTCGCAAAGTCCTTTGTGTTCTCTGAAAACTTCTTCGCACACCCACCGCAGCAAAAATAGACTTTGCCACCTTTGTAGTCGACCGCATGCTCAGCACTAACGCCTTTCTTTGGCATCATCATGCATTTCACGTCCGCCAAATTGATCGCGGATGCTGATTCGTTTGGCTTTGCGTGATAGCCCTTCTTAAAGCTCGCGTTTGAAAAAACCATTTCGGCTTTGGTCGCAAGATCTTTCGCGTCGGCAACTTTTTTGGAACAGTCGTCGCAACAAAATCCGACTTTGGTCCCGCCAACGTCGACCAAAGTTCCCTCTTTGATTTCTGACCCAGAAAATGGACAGCCTTTTTGAACAAACTGACCAGTTAGCACGAGCTGGTGATTAGCTTTGGTCGCGAACTTGGCGTCTTTTTTCAGCTTCACATCTTCTTTAAACGCTGAAGCGCAATTTTGGCAACAGAAATAGACGGTGCCTTTTTTGTATTTGACGGTAGCAGTCGAATTGGCTGCCTTCTTACCGTTAACGATGCATTTGATTCCGGTCAAATCAACATCTTGGCCAAGTGTTACTCCAGCCAACAGAATCAACGTCGACAAACACAAGCTCGCTACAAGTCTAAAATTCATTTCGATCTTTCAAGTCACAATTCTTGAACCGATAGCCGTTGGGGAAACTACTACCGATCGTTTTACTGATTATCGACTTGTGAACGCACGATTGTCAACAAAAACGGCCCGCATCGATCGTGTGAATTATTCCACTTTTGCGCCCAGATTTTTAGCATTTTTGGATCAGTTTCGTCCGCAAAAGACAACTTCACTAAACATCTCGCGGCTCATCAATCACAAAAGTCATCAGCCACGCCCCAAGCATGCACAAGATAACGATCGAAAAAACGAACTCGAAACTAATCCAATCAATCATCGCGCCAAACAATGGACTCAAAAAAATCGGCGGGGCGGCCAACGCAAGACTAAGCGTACTTAAATAACGAGGCCGGTCGAGACTTTCGCAAACCTCCAGCGTGTAATTATTTAGGTACCTCATCGCGACGGGAGTCAGCCCGAGCATGCAGAACACAATCGTGAACCAAACATTTCCAGCACCCGGCATTTGCGCAACAATCAGTGCCAGAACAGGCGGAATACAAAGTATCGGCATCGCCAAACGTAACACTAATCGGTTTCCAAATCGGTCTGCCAACCACCCTGAAGGAATACTAAAAAACGCCGCCCCAAGATTTTGAGCAATCACCCAAGGAATCAGGGCAACCATCGTCAGCTCCAGCCTGTCTCGCCCCAGCCGCTGATAATGCGGAAACAACGTCAGGTACATTCCAAACAACCCACCGATGATCGCGAGTTTGCGAAAGTTACGATCTTCTTTGACTGTCTCCCAAGAAGCTGAAAAAAGCTGCCTGGCCGTCCGCGACCCCGCAATCTTTTCGTCCGGTCTTTCCTTTAAAAACAGCGCCAATATCGCAGCGCCCAAAAACATCGTTCCTGTAAAAGCAAAGATCAAACCAAAACTTGCGTTACTCTCATCGCCACCATCGACCAACCACAGCCTCAGCAAAAACCACGCACAAACAACCGCAATGCCGGCTCCAAAAACAGTTCCCCACAACGAGAGTGCGCCACGGCGTTTTACCCGAATCAGTTTTCCAGTGATTGTGTTAAGCGTAAGTTGATTGATGCCTGTCGATGCAAAAAACAATCCGTAGATCAAAAGAAACACAAACGGTAACCAAGCACTTTTCTGGCCATCGGTCAAAAACCAGACGAACGAAAGCACCAGAAAGCAAAGCCCCATCGTGGAAGTTGTCGAAAACAAGCCGTATTTCTTGTATTCCGAATTCCGAACGCGATCAGACGCAAGCAAAGGCGGAATGCTTTGACCAAACCGATTCAACATCGGCAAACATCCACGCAACCAGCCTTGCCCTCCGATCACATCCAGCACTGCCGGCATGATGATGCTTTCGGTTTTAAAAATCCACCCAATCCGCATGAGAACCATATAGAGCACTCCCAACAGAAAATTGTGGGAATGATTAGGGTCGTCGTCGGGACTATCAGAGCCGGTTGAATTTTTCGATGACCTGTCTCCGAGTGAACTGCGAGTGAGGTCGCTCCCTGGCGAGCTGTACGTGTTCGAATCGGCGTTGGTCATCGCCTGATTCTATCGCTTCCCTCAAATTGGTACATGGCATGCACAGGGGGAACTGCAAAGTCCCATTCTCAAAGTGGGCCGAGCACTCGACGCACGACCCACTTTGCATTGCCCCCGCCGGCACGCAGAAAAGAATCACGACGACTGCATGTCAAATCAAATCCGATTAACAAATCAATCTTGCTTGGACTTTTCAACCCGTTGTTCTTTTTCCGCAGCAGCGTCGAATCCACTCAACACGGCCTCAACACCATGCCGCTTCGGACGAGTATCAATCGCTCCGGTCTCAGCATCCAGCAGAATACGATCCGCTTTGACGTTCAGTGGATCATCGCCATTTGTCTGGAATCGGAGCGTCCCACCCCCAATCGCAAGCAGGTTTAAGCCGTCGAACGCCATCTTATCACCGCTAATCTCAAGCATTTGATCATCGTCGTCAGATTCATGCTGAGGTTTCTCAATCTGAAATTTTGCGTTACCAAAAAGCTGAACATCCAACTCGCTATCGAGCGACTTCAGTTTAATTTTGTCAGCAACCATTGACTGCCCAGCACCTAAAAGTAGTTTTGCAGCTCCTGAAAACTGGTACTCGAAATCTTCTGCAGCATCAATTTTCATCGAACATTGCTCGCCCGTGATGTAAAAATCGGCTTCATTGTCGGCTAGAAAAAACTCAACGTTAGTACCAGAAATGGAAAGAGAATCGTGAGTCATCGAGAAAGCGATACCTTCTTCGATTCGGATTTGAACATCATCAATTTTAAGCACTTGGCTACGATTTACACGATTGTCCGAATCAGTCGAACGGACGACATAGTCGACGGTGTCTGAATTCGGGACTAAGTCGTTTTTCTCTTCCTGAGTCACCGTTTCCAGATTCAACTCGAGGCCTGCCTCTGTTTTTTTCGATTCCTCCAAAGCGTCAACAACTTTGCAGTCGATCAAAACCAACAGCGTTTCCGATTCGCCTTTTTCATTTTCTATCCGACTGCTTAACACAACCGTTTTCTCAAGCGGAACATGGAAGGCAGATTCAATACGAGTCGTTTTAACTTCTGGAATCTGAATCGTAGCCGTCTCGGAACCACTGGAAGGAATGTCAGCAGTATCAACACCTAGAATAACGGAGCGATTGACAATGGAATTAAGTTTGATCGAACCAGCACCAGAATCACCTCGTTGAATGGTTGGGTTGAGCGAAACTGTTAAGCCTTCGGTGACTGTTCGAATGGTCGGCTGGAAATTGTCGCTCCCTATTTTTTCAACGCCAACGACGAACGGCCTTTCGGCTGTGTCAGAAACATTGGCTGTTTGTCCATCAAACATCATGACACGAGGAGCCCCTATCGCACTGGTTCCTCGGAAACCATTCAGGGTGGCCAACAACTGCTTTGTGTTCGCTTGGTCCAGCAATGCATACAACGCGAGCGGGTTCTTTTGGACGTAGGAAACAGCTCTAACTGGTTGGGAAAGTTCATCGTTGTCGCCGTCAAACAGAGTCTCAGACTTGATCGCAGTCGCTTGATCGCTCATTGACGCAGCGTCAGGAATCGTCGCAACTGCGTTGCCGATTTTGGAGTCCACCATCGACCAATCCACAGAGAGCTTTCGAAAATCCTCGGGCATGACGGTCACGAATTTGACCTCGACCTGAATCTGTTCAAAACCGTGTTCGCGAAACGAATTTAGCAGCTCGCGAACAGTATTCATTTCTTCTGGTTCGGCCAACACAAACAGCGACTTACCAGCGATCTTGATGTTTGGCTCTCGATTGCCCAACTTGATTTCTGTGCCGTTTGAAAACCGATATAGCGCTTCTTTCTCGTGCTCAGTTGAACTTTCACCATTTTTTCCCGGGTAGCTAACTGGCAGGTTGGAAATCAAGAACTTTTCCGAATCCGCCTGATCCAACCCATCATTCTCTAAGTCCTTCAGAATGTCAGAGACGTCGAATTTTTGCAGGTTGAAATTGTCTTTTAGGTTCGTTCCATTCTGTTTTGCCAATTTTTGTTGTCGGATTGAATTCGGTGTGGGTGCTGTTCCCCCAGAAACATTCTTGAACAATCGACTGACGTAGGGGATGCTTGAAATCAAAGGAACTGATTGTTCAGCGATCACGATTCTCTCGAACGGTTTACGCTCGTCGGAATTGGTAGCTTGATTTTTTTGCGGTAATGGAGCCGCTGAGGCGTCCGGAAGCTTGACCAAAGGCAACGAGTCCCTGAGAGGCTGGCCATTGCTCTCGAAGTCAAACTGCTGAAAAGTCACCTCCGCACCTTCGGGGAGAGCGATTTCTCGTGAGCCCTTAGCCAATGGGGATTCGAGGTTGGATTGCTTGATTGACGACGGCACCTCTGACTCTTGGGCCAACACGATTGCGGCTCCCGGAAGAACCGAAATCCCACAGATCAGCATCGTGCACCAAACCCAAGCCGGCGTTCTTTTTAGACTTCCATTTCCTAGTTTCATAACTCTCTCCAATCGAGCTGACGTAATATCTACCGGTCGAACACCGGGCAAAGCCGGAGCGACACGCATCCGGTTCCTAAATTTTTGTTTTTGTTCCAGTACATCCAGCAGACCACGAGCATAAACAGCCGGCTGGCAACCAAGACTCGCAACCGTTTCTTCATCGCAGCTTCGCTCTGACTCTAGCGTGACCAGCCGCGAAGCAATCCAAACCAGTGGGTGAAACCAAAACAGGCTGGTCGCAAGCGCTTGAACCATCGCCCAAAACAGATCACCTCGACGTATGTGCACCAATTCGTGAGCAAGCAACGGTTCAATCTCTCGTTGTTTCTTACCGACCACAACGGACGCAGGCAACAATATCGTGGGCTGAAACAAGCCAAGTACTGCCGGACCGACCGACTGGTTCAAAACCACCAGACGAACATTGCGGCGAACACCGAGTTTCGATTTCAGTTCCCGCAAAGCCATCTCGGCTGGCGGACAATCGACTTGTTCGCATCTTCGAATCCAACGAATGAACAATCCCAAACGAACTAGAACGGTCGCAAACCCAACCACCACGCCGATCATCCACAGTGTGCATATTGCCTGTGGCCAACTGACCAGGACCGACGGTTGGAATTCCGATGTTTCATTTTGATTGACAGTCGCCTCGCCCAAGTAGTCTTTCAAATCAATTGGATTGGCGGAAACTGAAATCTCATTGCTGGCATTGTAGTTTTGAGCCGGCAGCCTCGATTCGGCTTCTTTCACATCTGAGTGTTTGTTGATTACCGATAACGAAGCGATCCCAGCAGATTCCGAATCAAGCGACACAACCTGAGTCTTGATTGGCTGATGCGCCTGCGTCGACATCCAACTAAATGGACTGGCCGGACTGCTCCAAAGCGGCGGAACAAGGCACTTGATTAAAACTAAAACCCATAACGCATGAGCCAAATGCGGACGATTTTTTGCGAATGCCTTGGTGACGATCCAAACAACCGCGATCAACAAAGTGACCTGTATCGTCTGAGCTACCAACATCGAAATGATCTCTGAACAGTCGACACTCAGACGATGGAATGTATTGGGAAACGACATTATTTGCCTCCCTTCTCGAGCTGATCGATCAAGCTTTTAAGCTCCGCGATTTCGCTTTCCCCAATCCCACGATCTTCGATCAAATGACGAACAAGCGGCATCGTTTCGCCACCAAATAGCCTCTGAACCAAATCGTCGACCGTATCGCGAATGACAGTTCGGGCCTTGGCCCTGGCTGAATAAATTCTAATTCGCCCTTTAAGTTTCGAACTGGCATAGCCTTTCGATTCCAACCGCCGCAAATAGGTTTGAACGGTTGTAAAATCCATCCGGTCTTTGGGCAGGGAATCAAATACTTCTCGAACGGACGCCGGCCCCACGTCCCATAGGGCTCGAGCAACTTCCATTTCGCCTTTCGAAAGCGCGGGGCGATCTACCATCTTTGGCTCCCTCCATCCTGACCGGTGGTTCACAAGTACGATTGTACGTGACTGGAATTGTACGCGTACATCTGTACTTGTACCAAGACCAATTTCAGAATTTTAA
>CAZQQR010000017.1:16599-19002 GCA_964595515.1 uncultured Pirellulaceae bacterium | reverse complement strand
AGCTGCAGGTAACTCGTGCGAATCGGGTCACTTAGTCCAACCTCGCTCGCCAAATCGCCAAGCAATTGCTTGGCTTCATCGGATTCCCATTCCTGCTTAACCAACAGCTCAAGCTCACAGAAACTCCCGACTTGCTCTACCTCATCCAAACAGATTTCTACTTTTTTTCCTTGCCATACGATCGTCAAAGTTTCACGGTGCTTTACTACTTTGGCGACAGAGAAAAAATCCATCCCCAAGAACGCCGCCTTCATCTGCCGAGCCGCTTGTTCGCTGACCAACGGAATTTCGATTTCTTGCCTAATCTTGGCCACCGGATCCAGATTGGGCCCTTTGAAGGTCAGGTAAAAAATCCCGTTGCTGCTTCGAATCCTTAGCGCCTTATCGGATTTCGCAAAGTCTCGAAGTGAATCATTCAGATACTCGTCTGACTGGACGCTTTTCAAATGAGCGATCGCGCCCAGCGCAAGAAAACGTCCCCGCAGGTCATCCAATGACTCTACGGGGAATTTAAGTTCGACTTCTATTTCGTTCATGCTCCGATTCTAACAAAATCAAAGCCAACGAGAGTGCACGGCAGGAAAACAATCCTCCAATTCACCCATGAACATCAATGATTACTCGCTCGAAAGCTGTTCATTGTCGCCATCGAAAATTCCAAACCGGTCGTGAACCTCAGCCATGAATTGCCGATACTGTTTTTGAATTCGGGGTCCAAGTCCAGCCTTTAAACAACTAACGAACACCCCCATCACAAAACAGATCGTGCCCAACAACATAAAACCTGCCAGGCCCCGTGTTTCGATCGAAATGTTGCCTCGAAAAATGGTCGCCGTTGTTAACAAACCAATACCAAACACAATGTTCGCCACCCACAAATAGAGCTTGTCTCGACAAACGTAGAAAAAGATCATCGCGAACATCGTCAAGCATCCAATGTAGGCAAGCACGAACCAATGGGCCTCGCTATGCCCGATCGCGTACACCATCGCGCCGGCAGATAAAACCGGAAGCACCGCTGCTCCATAAATTCGCAGTTGCTGAGCAAACTGATCGCGAAAGGAGAAACCGATCATGCAAGTCGCAAACAATAGCCAGTGAAAGGCGACAGCGAATCGAATTTCAGGAAAGCCGGCCATCCCCGTGGACTTGGCGATCAATGGCGTCATCCAGAGGGCAGCGAACATCCAATTCTGACTTCGTTTACGAAACTCGGTGGTCCGCAAACTCAGAATTGCCAAAACAAGCGAAGGCCAAACCGCAATCTCGGATAAGCCAGAGACCCATTTCCCTTCGGTTGTAACGAACAACGATCCAATTAACACCCAAGACAACATGGTTTCCGCGCCGTCAATCTTTCGAACGGCACAGATGCCAATTAAGAAAATTGAAACACAAATCGCAATCCAAACCGGCGCCCCAATCGTGGCTGTGACATCAGAATAAAACGTTGCTTGCCCAACATCGCTGCTCCAATTCATCGCTAGAAAGATCGAGCAAGGAATTAGAAAGAGTCCGAGACTTTGGACCGCCTTAATTTTCTCGACGATTCCAATTTCGATCAAAACTACGATGCAGGCGAAAACGATCGGCAACACCATGTAGCTACCAAAGATCGAACCGACACCCACGGATGGATCAAACGCCATCGTCAACAACATCGCTCGACCACAAAGCCCAACGACCAACAATACAAAAGCCGCGAACGGAAACATTGGCCACACCCAAGGCGTACCATTCTTGGCCACGTATCCCGAGCCTTTTCGAATAGCAGGTAACAACGTCAGAATCGCGACCCCGCAAAGCACTGGGAACCCCGCCAACAGCCACCTCGCATCTACATCGAGAAAGTAGCTTTGCCGGGCAACGATCACCAGCGGATAAAAGAAAGTCGCTGCCAGCATCAGGTAGCAAGGGATCCTAAACAGTGGCGGAAACTTGATTTTCAAGCTCCACAGAATGGCTTCGGTGACTAAAACCGAGAACGCAAATCCGATCGTCAACATTAACGCCGCCGAATCAGGCGAGCTTTGACAAAGAGAATCAAAACTAACGGACAATCCAAAAAACAAAAGCAGAATAACCATGAAGATCGACCGGGCATCGTCCCAGACACGCCCCAAACGGACGATCAAGAAACTGGTCAACGCCAGCAGACCAATGTAACCGGCAAACAATCCGGCCAGTGTCCACGGTCCAAGAACATCCTGGCCATGCTCCTGGATCGTATTTCGAACTCCATACAGAACCAGCCCGGCACTGATTAAATAAAAAGGATTGTGGTTGTAAAGCAGTTTGACGAGACGAGGACTTTGTTTACTGTCAGAAAGGGAAGTACTTTTGACGAATGACGCTTCAACGTTGTGCATGTTATGATCCTTGTGAGAGGGAAGAACAACGAAG
>CAZQQR010000017.1:13818-16499 GCA_964595515.1 uncultured Pirellulaceae bacterium | reverse complement strand
TTGCGCTTTCACTTTCATTTGCTGACACGTCTTATTCGCAAGAACAAACTTCTATTCTTGAACTGCGATTGGCAGAAATAGAACCGGCAGACGGGTTGGTCGAGGTCACCGATAAAAAAGGAAACCCGTTTTACCTGCACCCCAATGCGGTGGTTCGCGAGGATGACATTACATCGGTCAAAGAATCTGCAGGAAACGGCTCGTCCAAACTTGTTTCGGTCCGCCTGACTCGGGCTGCAGGCAAGAAAATGAGTGAAGCCACAGAATCCCACCTTCGAAAACCGATGGCTATCTTGTTCAAAGGAAAACTGGTTTCAGCCCCGATCATTCAGACGAAAATCAGCCGTGACTTTGTGATCTCTGGCGACTTTACCAGTGAGCAAATTCAAGAAATGATTGTGGCTCTTTCTCCTCAACCACGAGCCTCACAACTTCACCCAGATGACCTGACGGATTTTTCCGAAAGACTCGACCGCGCCCATCAGCGGAAAAAATTCAGTGGAACCGTCTTGATCGCAGTCGATGGCAAAATCGTTCTAGAAAAATCAGTTGGCTATGCCAACATAAAATCTAAATCACCACTCCAAGACAATTCCTCGTTTCGGCTGGCTTCGGTTAGTAAGCAGTTCACCGCGATGGGGATCATGATACTTAAGGACGATGGCAAGCTTGACTTTGATGACGAGATCACAAAACACTTGCCAGAACTTCCGTACACCGGCGTCACGATCCGCCATTTACTTCACCACACTGGCGGACTTCCCAGCTACATCGGCTTAATGGAGCGCCATTGGGACAAGGGCTCCAAGGGCTCAGATAAGAAAACCGCTTTTAATCAAGACGTCGTTGATATGCTGGCTAAACGGAAACCTCAACCTGATTTTTCTCCCGGCGACCAGTATGAGTACAGCAATACTGGCTACGTGTTGTTGGGCAGCATTATTGAGAAAGCAAGTGGAATGGCGATCCATGAATTTTTCAAAAAACGGATCTTCGAACCTCTCGAAATGAATGACTCACATGTATTTCGGCCCACGGACGACTTCAAACCTGCAAGTCGTGTTTTTGGATTCGCTTACGGTGGCCCGGGAGAGTTCGAAGAAAATGACCATAATTTTCTGAATGGGATGGTGGGCGATGGCGGAATTTATGCTTCCGCTCGTGACTTGCTCAAATGGGATCAAGGACTTGGCAGCGGCAAACTGGTAAAGGCAGCGACTCTCAAGGAAGCCTACACCTCCGGAAAAACCAACGATGGTTCAAAGACAGGTTACGGCTTTGGCGTGCTGATCGACCATTCCAAAAATCATGGAATGACAATTTCCCATGATGGAGCTTGGGTTGGTTTCCGGACAAGCATCACGAGACAGCCAGATCGAAAATTGACAGTGATTATTCTGAGCAACAACACGACAACTCAACTTGATCAGATTCAAGCCGCAATTCGAGAGCTGTGATTGCGACCATCAAATCGTCAACACCCGATCACGAGCCGCGATTTTCCATCGCCCTGTCGCTTTGCCATTTTCAACCACCGTCGCAAACTGATGAACGGCTGAAACAGGACAGACATGCCTGGGGATGGCCACAATCGCGTCGCCCAATCGAAACTGATCTGAATTTGCCGACTCAATCACGAGGTGCTCTTCCGAATGCATTACCTCGCTGGCGTCAGAAAGTGACGGGAAAAAAAGTCGCTTTCCAAACGGCTGATCCGCTGCACAAGATTTGTGCCCAACATCGAGCGTCAATCTTCCGGAGCCTTTACTAACCACGCGAGTCAAGATTCCGGCCGAGGGGATAAAATTCATTTCCGGAAAACGTACCGCCATATCGTCATCGTGTAACACTGTCGTCCCCGGACTCAGCTCCAAATTCGGCTCTCCCTGGTTTGCCAGAATAGGAAACGAACCCGTTCCCGCAGCGACCAAACGGGGAACATTGAGCCCGCTCAACATCAATTGATCGCGAAAACGCGTCAGCCGATCCCAGCCTGCGTTCACCATCCCGGTTCGCTCAGCAAGATCAGGTTGGCGATGATGGCCGTCATACCAATGCAATCCACCCAACTTCAGGCAGTCGGCCGCCAAGATCATTTCGTACAACTCAATTGCATTCTCACCCAGCGAAATGCCAGTTCGATTCATCCCCGAATTAAGATCCAGCATGACCTCGACTGATCGAGTCTTTCGTTGATCAGAATCCTGACTGGCGAGAGCATTCGACAACAAAGAAACAGCGCTGGGATGGTCAACGATACAGATGAACTTTGTTTCGGGAAACTTGTCTACCAATTGAACCAATCGCCTCAAATTCGGGCCCACTACTTGATACGCGAGCAAGACATCTTTTACACCAACGTCACCCAACATCTCGGCTTCGGCGATCGTCGCACATTTGTGTTTTGTAATCCCAAGCTCTACCGCCATTTGAATAATTTCACGAGTCTTATGCGTCTTGCAATGCGGGCGTAACCGCACTGGGTCGCCCGCAATTCGAATCATCTCTTTCAGATTGTGTTCCAATAGTTCGCGAAAGATCACCAGCCCCGGCGAGAAAACCTCGTCAGCGTTCTCGATTTCGTAAAGACTGGGATCTGGGTAACGGAATTTCATGAAATCATGTTAGACGATGCGACGTCGATTCAAACCCGGCCAGGCGGAACGCTAACCAAACAAATC
>CAZQQR010000017.1:11803-13718 GCA_964595515.1 uncultured Pirellulaceae bacterium | reverse complement strand
TCAACGACCTAGGTGCAAAATCGCCAATCGGCTAAAATCCTCACTTCAACAATTTACAGAAGCAAACACATCATTGGTCGAAGCTTCGTTTGGAAGAGAAAATGACACAGCGAAAAATCTTGGTCACCGCCGCGTTACCCTACGCGAACGGTCCGATTCACCTTGGCCACTTGGTCGAATACATTCAAACTGACATCTGGGTCCGGTTTCAAAAACTGCGTGGACATAATTGCGTATTCATGTGGGCTGATGACACACACGGCACTGCAATCATGATTCGTGCCAGAAAAGAAGGCCGGAGCGAAGAAGAAGTCATCGCCGAAGCCAACGCTGATCATCAGCGTGACTTTCAAGGTTTCCAAATCGAATACGACAACTACGGCAGCACGCACAGTGACGAGAACCGTGAGTTGTGCGGTGAAATCTGGCAATCCATTCGAGACGCGGGATTGGTAAAAGAAAAAGACGTCGAACAGTTGTTCGATGTTGAGCAAGGCACGTTTTTGGCGGATCGTTTTGTCCGTGGAACTTGTCCAAACGCCCAATGCAATGCGACCGATCAACCGGGAGACAACTGCAGCAAATGCGGTACCACCTACACGCCTGCAGAGTTAATCAACCCGGTTAGTACACTGTCGGGATCGACTCCCGAAACACGGACGGCGAAACATTTGTTCATCGAGCTAGAGCAACTGCATGGCTTTCTTGAAGAATGGACTCAAAACGGGAATCACTTGCAGCCAGAAGTCGCCAACTATCTCAAAGGTCACTTCCTCGGCGACCCTGATAGTAAAGAAGGACGCAAAGAGCTTCGCGACTGGGACATCTCTCGACCGGCTCCTTATTTCGGATTCGAAATTCCAGACAGTCCAGGTAATTTCTGGTACGTCTGGTTTGATGCCCCGATCGGATATATCGCTTCGACCAAACAGTGGTGCGACAAAAATGGTGGCACGATTGATGATTGGTGGAAAAATGATGCCGCTGAGATTCATCACTTTATCGGCAAAGACATTACATACTTCCACACGTTGTTTTGGCCAGGCATGTTGAAGTCTGCCGGCTACAGTTTGCCCACCAAAGTCCACATTCACGGATTCTTGACCGTCAACGGCGAGAAGATGTCCAAGAGCAAAGGCACGGCGTTTAAGGCTTCGACCTATCTAAAACATCTGAACCCATCGGCGCTTCGTTACTACTATGCGTCAAAACTTGGCTCCAAACTCGATGACATCGATTTAAATTTTGAAGAATTCGTCACCAAAGTAAACGCAGATCTGGTTGGCAAAGTCGTCAACCTCGCGTCGCGAAGTGCAAAATTTGTCAAAGACGTTGGGTTATCCGAGGCTTATCCAGACGATGGCGGCCTGTTCGAAAAAGCGGCCAGTGCCGGCGACGAAATTGCTGCCGCCTACGAAAATTGTGAATACAACAAAGCCATGCGGCTAATCCTTGAGCTGGCTGACCGAGCCAATCCTTATGTGGAAAACGCCGAGCCTTGGAATCTTAAAAAGGATCCAGACAAACAAGGCGAACTGCAAGATGTTTGCACCGTTGCATTGAATCTGTTCCGGCAATTGGTGATATATCTGTCGCCAGTGATCCCGGAACTCGCAGAAAAAACAGGCAAATTACTGGGTGAACCCATCACACATTGGGACCAATCCAAAACACCTTTGACTGGAACACCGGTCGCCAAATTTAAACACATGATGAAACGAATCGAAGAAAAGGACGTGAAGAAGATGGAAGAAGAAAGTCAAGCGGAAGCAGCCGAAGCCTTGGCCGCGGAAGAAGCCTCTGCAGCCGCCGACAAATATGGCGACAGTGGTCAGCCGATGATCGACGAACCACTTGCCGATGAGTGCACCATTGACGATTTTGTCAAAGTCGATCTGCGAGTCGCCCGCGTGGT
>CAZQQR010000017.1:9256-11703 GCA_964595515.1 uncultured Pirellulaceae bacterium | reverse complement strand
ACTAAAATCAAGAGGCCGTTTCGGAACAAACCGAGACGGTCTCTTTGCATAAAATCAGTTTCGTCTTATCACAAAAAATCTCATGTCATTCATTCAACGACTCGCCGACAAACTGATCCTGCAACCAACCACCAACCCGATCGATCCCGAGCAACGAAAGCGCGTCGAGATTCAGACGCCTGATGGAACAGTCGAGGCATGGACATTGAAGATGCCAGCCGATGACATCGACAACAACGAACATCAACACATTCTTCTTTTAAAATTTCCTGGAACGGGTGGACGTGCAGAACGCTCAGGTCCATTTCCTGCAAATTTCTGGCATCGCTCAAGCAACGAAATCTGGACAGTCAATCACCGTGGTTGGGGAGGAAGCGACGGACCGGCCACACTTGAAAATTTTGCCCAAACATGTGACTCGGTTTGGCAACATGTAACAGAAACGTTTCCACAACATCGAATCGTGCTCTACGGGAACAGCTTGGGCTGCATCTCAGCTCTCTATCTCGCAGCTAAATATTCGGCGGCAGGAATCTATCTTCGTAACCCGCCACCGTTGGCAAACATCGTTGCAACACGTCCTCGATATGCCTGGCCAAGTCTTGGACTTTCGCGGTTCGTTGCCGCTCAAGTTCCGAAAGAGCTTGACTCGATCGAAAATGCCTCTCGCTCAAAATGCCCAGCACTCTTTGTCTGCTCATCGGAAGACAGAGTCGTCCCGCCACGATTTCAGAAAATGATCATCGACCAGTACGCTGGCGAGAAAAACGTGTTTACGATCCAAGGAGCCGATCATCATCACGCGGTTCCCGAACACCAAGGCGCGGCGTATGAGACAGCCTGTCAATGGTTGGAAAACCGCGTTCGCGAAACGTCTTACAAATAGATTGTTTAACCAATGTTTCAACACTCGATTTCGGCGAAAAACCCGGTGTAATGAACGAAATCAGGACCTTGAGTGGCAGAACATTGCGGAGCTATTTCAAGTGGCTACAATGTTGCAATTCACAATGAAACTCCAACTTTGATTTGCACAAAATGAACATCCGAACTCTATTCGTTCCCATCTTGCTGTTGGGACTTCTGCTCAGCTCAGCTCCTGCCGACACCATCTACGTCTCGGACTCTGGAAATGATGGACGCAGCCGACAACAAGCGACCAACCGAAACACGCCTTGGCAGTCGATCCAAAAAGGATTGAATAACGCGTTTGCCGGCGACACCGTCGTTCTTCTCGATGGTCATTTTTACGAACACGTCTTTTTTCCTCGATCAGGAAATGCAGGCGCACCAATCACGCTTAAAACAGAAAATCGTTATGGTGCGACGCTCAACGGTTCGGTTCGCGGATCGAACGTCAATTACATCACGGTCGATGGTTTGGACATTCTGAATTGGCAGAACAATGGACCAATCACAAAAGGCATCTTTTTCAACCGATGCCATCACTTGGTAATTCGAGCCAACCGCATTCATGAATGCCGGGGTGGTGGAATTTCTTGCGACCGATGTGATTCATTATTGATCGAATGGAATTCGACCTATCGAAACGCGTTCTGGGATATTGCCCAGCACAGTGGAATTTCGGTTTACCAGCCACAGTACCGAGGCCCCAACACCAGCTATTGGGGAATCATCATTCGCAACAACTACAGTTCGTTCAACGAAAACAAACTGAACAATCCTGACTTTGGCCGGCCAACGGATGGCAACGGAATTGTGGTCGATGATTTCAAGAATAGCCAAGCCGGCGGGAATGGCCAGCTGTACGACCGACCGACATTGATCACCAACAATTTGTGTTTTAACAACGGCGGTCAGGGAATCCACTGCTACCGAGCGAACAACGTCTTCGTTCGCAACAACACTTGCTTTAACAACATGAAGAGTTTTGAATTTGGTGGAGAAGTATCTGTTTCTGAGTCAAGCAAGATTTATGTTTACAACAACATTCTCCATGCTCGAAATGGCAAGAATGTTTCATTGCAGTTTGATTCGCAGCAGGTCTGGTGGGACTACAACGTTCTGTTCAATGGACCGGTTTTTGGGGCTTCCAACGGTGGCAACACAATCTATGAGAATCCACAGTTTTCAAGTGGCGGTTTCACGCTGAGCCCGTCAAGTCCCGCCCGCGACCGTGGCCTGACACATGGCGGTTTGTTCCCATACGACGCTCAAGGTCGATCAAGAATCACCAACGGCCGAATCGATTTGGGTGCCTATGAGTACCAAAACTGATGAGTACCAAATTGGTTAGTAAGGATAGCTGACCGGAGATAGCTGAACTAAAAAAGCTGGACTCGAAGGTATCAACTCGAAGTATCTATACTCAAGATTAAACGAGGCGGGCCCACGAATGCATTCGTGCGGCCCGCTTTTTTTGGGCCGATTGGTTTGGAGCGATTTGTTTGAGGAGATTTGTTTGAGGAGATTTGTTTGAGGAGATT
>CAZQQR010000017.1:4673-9156 GCA_964595515.1 uncultured Pirellulaceae bacterium | reverse complement strand
GATTTGTTTGAGGAGATTTGTTTGAGGAGATTTGTTTGAGGAGATTGTTGCCTCATCTGAAAATGCCGTATTGGCGTCGCTGCGCTCCTGATACGGCCTACGGCAGCAGCGTGGATGTAGGCCGTATCAGGAGCCTGCGACGCCAATACGGCAACCCGCCAATCGATCGCTGCAACCCAACAATTAATCAATAGCTACACCTGAATATGTCACTCCGCCAGCGTTTTCAGCTCCGCAACCAGCGATTCCGGAAACAAGCAAAAACTGTACTCGCGTGACGTGAGCACTTCACTTGTTCGCAAACGCTCCTCGATCACGCTTCGACGGGTCTCAAGCTCATCCAAACTGGGAACAGCCAATTCTGCCAAGGATTTGTTCAACGTCTCGATCGCATCGTGTCTGGCCTTGGAACGATCAAGTTTAGCCACCCACTTTCGTTTTTGGCGGATCAAACTTTCTACGTCTGCGTTAGAAGAAACGACTCTTGTTTCAGGATGATATTTGGTTTCGCGAATAAGCTGTTTGACAGTTACCAAATCTTGACGATCAACGACTTCGTAATCCGTCGGAAGCTTCATCGTTGCCGAAATCGTCAAATACTCCGGCAATTCAACACCAAAAAAACGTGCGGCAATGACATCCGTCAATTGATCGTATTTTGAACCGCCAATTCCGTGCAGAAACATGTCGCTCAGAATCAGCCGAGAAAACATTGTCGTCATTAATGCACGCGGACGAATCGACACGGAAGATTGAATACGCAGGAACGAATCGACAAAGTCGCTACCTTCAAAAGTCTCGCCCCATCCATCTAGATCAGAAAACGAAAACCGAGAATTGAGTTGCCACGAATTGCTTTGAACCAAATTGCTTTGCCCCAACGACTCGACTTTCACAAACAAACCTCGCCGACGTTTGTTCGATTGATTCCAAATCCAAAACGGGGTCTCCAACCAACCGTTCTGAACTTGCAGCTCGGGAACGGGATGCGAGTTACTGCGAATTCGATGGACGTCGCGATACTCGTTTAAGACTTCGTTGTATGCCGAATGAAATTGCTGGATATTGGCTACGATTCCCTGCACAAACATCGCGAACGACTTCGTTTTGGCGACGTGGCTGATCGGTAATTCCAGTGTTTCCAAACCAAACTCCCTTTCCAAACGATGTCGCCCTCCGGCAATGGCTTGTCCAAGGTTGACCTCTCCGTCGACTTCGAATGACTTCGCCGCCGCCATCACGTGCGGCCACAGTCGGTGGACTAGCCGGTTTTCCTTTCCTCCGAACGCTTTCTGAACTCGAGCAGGAAACTCTTCGAAAAACTGCAGATCCTTAATGTTTGAAACTTCGAAAGGAAGATTCGAGAATGAGCGATCAAACGCGATTGCTCCCGTTGTAAAACCTACACTTTGGCTCGCGGCAGAATGACTTCGTTCAAATGGTTTGGGAAAACCGATGGATGCCGAGCCCATGATGTCGTTGTCGACAACTAGATTAATTGCCGTAGCGCCCACCGTTTTGCCGAGTCTTGAAAGCACAAAATTCTTGTACCAAACACCTGGATGAAAAAGCTCAGGTTGATGCCCGGACATCACGATCGGCGGTGGAAAATTTTGCGAGGAAGAACTTTCCGGCGGGCGATTAGCCGCCAATTGATAACGTTGGTCATACGTTCGTGCCGCAATGAGCAGTTCAGTACGCGCGGTTTTCTGAAGCTCAAAAAGCTCGACACCCCCGATGACTGCGTTTTGGCGACTGGCATTTTCCAGCAGCCCAATGTTCTGCTTCCAAACTTTGGTAGCATCCTCAAGCGGCGGAAGCTGCAACGTTTCTCCATGCGCAGCCGGAGACCGAAGCTTACGATAGCGAATCTTGGGTAAATCAGAATCAGAAGGGCCGGACGATTCGGCGCTCATGGCGTCGCTTTCGAATTAGCCCAACCGCATCCCTCGAAGCCGTTCGCAATCGCGGGGCAACGCAGCAAACGCTTTGTTCATGACGTCGTAATAGTACTGTAACCGGGTATCTGGGTTGTCCAGTTTTTCTCCGAACGAGCGATTCTCATCGAGATAAATCCGTGGCACTGCGACTTCAACAACCGACAGTTTGTTGCAGGCGGCTTGAACCCAAAGCTCAAGCGGCATCGCGTATCCGGTCTCGGTCAAATTCATTTTTTGCAGTGCCGACGTTCGGTAAGCTTTGAATCCGCAAAATGCGTCCGTCAGTTTGAAACCCATGCGCTCATTAAGCGTCTTGGTCACTTTGTGATTGATCAGACGACGCTGTTCAGGCGGCGGAGAGTCTTCGTCAAACGACTTCAAGTAACGACTGCCCGAAACAATATCCGCTCCAGTTTCACAGCTTCGTTCCACGAATAACTGAATTCGTTGCGGCTCGTGCTGTCCATCGCAATCAATCGTAATCAACAACTCATATCCGTTTTGAATCGCGAATTCGAAAGCAGTTGTCAGCGCCGCGCCGTAACCTTTGTTGCCATCGTGATTCAAAAGAATAATGTCATCGCGCTGGGCCAACAGTTCCGAAGTTCCATCGGTGGATCCGTCATCGATCACCAACACGTCGTCGCAATAACGAGTGACTTCGTCGAGGACCGAGTGAACCGATTTCACTTCGTTGAACACGGGTAGGGTAACGAGGAACTTGCAATCCATTTTCGAGTAATTCATTTCCAGCCGATCTCTTTATGATTAGGACTGTCTATTCTAAGTTGACCCCATAAACGGTCAACGCAAAACCGTGCCATCAATCGCGAATCAACGTTTCAAGTTGTTTTTATCGCACAAGTCTTGGTATTCAAACCCACGAAAGAGGATCGGACTCTTCTTTACTTGCCCAAACCTCAACATCGTCAAACTTTTCGCCAATGCGATCTGCCAGCATTTCAACAGCGAACCGTTCGCTCTGGTAATGACCAAGTAGTACCAGCGAAATGTTGTTGGCCTTAGCCTCAAGACACGTATGAAACGTTGCTTCGCCTGTCACAAACGTATCGCAATGAGCGCGGCGTGCCTTTTCAAGAAACGAACCACCGCTTCCACAAGCGACTGCAATTGTTTTGACGTTCGATTCGACGTTTCCAACGATGTGGATTCCAGGTAACCCAAAAGAAGACTTGAGTGATTCGGCAAACGCACCCAGGTTTGTCTCAGGAGAAAGCTCACCAATTCGTCCCGCTCCTAGCTTTTGCGGATCGTCAACGATTGGAACCAACGGCGTCACACCGGTCATACCAATCCGCTCTGCCAGCGATTGATTGATCCCTTCGGTTGCCGAATCGAACCCAGTGTGGGGGCTGTAAATGGAAACACCCGCGCGGGCCAAATTCCAAACCAAACGAGATGGTGTCGTTTGAGTTGTCAGTCGTTTGATCGGCCGAAAGGGCAGGGGATGATGCGACACAATCAAGTCGACGCCGTTCTCAATGGCTTCGTTGGCGCTCTCCTGCGTCACAGTCAAACACGTCATGACTTTGGCGGCCGTTCCAGCTGGGTCTCCCACCAGCAACCCGACGTTGTCCCAGTCTTCGGCCAATCGGGTGGGGGCAAACGAGTCGAGAAACGAATTGATATTTTTAATCGTTGTCACAGCGTCATTCTCAAGGGAGATCGTGCTAGAAATACGAAACCAGTAGAATGGATTGCAGAGAAAGTTAAAAGTGAAAGCGAAAGTCAAAAGAGATGTTGCAGCTTAAAAAATCGATTCGGCTGGAGTGTCTTCGGCAACCCTTCAAAAAAGCCCTAGTCACCGCCGCGAGTTTGGGTGCTGATGCCATCGAGGTCAACGCCTGGACCGAAGTCAAACCAGCAGAGATGTCACGCACAGCCATCCGGCACTTGCGAAAAATGCTCGCCGATTTGAACCTGAAGATATCAGCCGTCAATTTCCCCACACGTCACGGCTACGATGTGGCTGACAATCTGGATCAACGAATCGACGGAACCAAATCGGCTTTGACCATGGCCTATGAGCTCGGATGCAATTTGGTCGTCAACCGCGTCGGGCGGATCCCAGGCGACACCGAAGACCCGCGCTGGAATACACTTGTTCAGGCACTCACTGACATCGCCGTGTTCAGTCAAAAATCAGGCGCTTGGTTGGGCGCGCGGACTGGCACTGAAGACGGCGAAACGATGATGCGACTGCTGGATGCACTACCGCAGTTCGCGCTGGGAATCGACTTTGATCCTGGTGATTTTTTGATCAACGGACACTCATCACTGGACGCAATGAAAATGTTGGGATCGCGGGTCATGAATTTTCGGGCTCGGGATGCCGTGACAGATCTTTCAATCGGCAGAGCAGTCGAAGTCCAACTTGGTCGAGGAAGCGTCGACTGGGCCGCACTCTTGGGAACCCTCGAAGAAAGCAATTACACCGGATATCTGACAGTCGAAAGACAGGGCGTCGACAATCCGGTTTTGGAATGCGGACAAGCGATCGAATTTCTAACGAATCTATTTCG
>CAZQQR010000017.1:1696-4573 GCA_964595515.1 uncultured Pirellulaceae bacterium | reverse complement strand
CAAGCCAACCGCTTCTCTCAAGCCCAGACCGTTTTATTCAGCTCGCCCGGCAGTTCTTTCACGTACCTCGGAACGCCATAGCCGGGTAATTTTGCTCGCATTTGCGCAACGAGCTTCAACCCAACGTCGCGAGGAACTTCAAAATGTGATGCTCCAGAAACAGGATCCAACTGATGAAGGTAATAAGGCAAGACGCGGCAATCGAGCAGTCGCTTGCTTAAATCAACCAACGTTTCAGAATCGTCGTTGATCCCTTTTAACAAAACCGTTTGATTCAAAAGTGTCACGCCTGAATCAACCATTGCCTTGAGTGCAGACTGGACTTCGCTATCCAACTCATTCGCATGATTGCAATGAATCACGACAATCGGATGAAGAGAATTCCCCGCAAGAATCTTTAGTAATTGTGAGTTGATTCGTTGCGGGATCATAATCGGCAGCCGCGTGTGAACTCGCAATCTTTTGAGATGTTTGATCTCAGTTAGCATCCCGATTAAATTTTCCAGCGATTGATCCACCAACATTAACGGGTCGCCTCCGCTCAGGATGACTTCTTCGATGGAAGTGTCGGCAGCAATCTGCTCCACCGCCGAATTCCATTGCTTTCCCGAAGACGGAGAATCGCTGTAGGGGAAATGGCGGCGAAAGCAATAACGGCAATGAATCGCACAGGCTCCAGTCGTGACCATCAGAACCCGACCGTGATATTTCTGAAGCAAGCCGGGCTGAAGCGTCGCACCCGCTTCGTCGAGCGGATCCTGAGAAAATCCGTCTGCGGGTGAATCCTCCTCTGGAAGCGGCAAAACTTGTCTTAAAAGAGGATCCCTCAGGTCACCCTTTTTCATGCGACCGAGAAACGGAAGCGGCACAAACAGCGGAAAGTCTGATGTGGCTTTGGCCCCAATCTCCGCGTCTGGCGGGATATTCATGGCTTGGCAAAGCGTCGGTAAATCGCGAATCGCGGACTTAAGATACCCTTGCCATGAGGCAGATTCGGCGCGGACAGAATCGGTTTGACTCGTTAAAATTGTCATCTTTAAAGAATACCCGTTTCGACGTCAGGTTCTAGTGGTTCCCACGACCTCACTCAAAACATCACAGATAACTCGCCGTATTTTAGGATTCAATCGTGGCTTATAAGACAAGTGATTTTCGTAAAGGACTCAAAGTTCAAATCAACGGCGAGCCTTACATCATGACCAGCATGGAGTTCAAAAAACCGGGAAAGGGCAATGCGCTCTACATTTGCAAACTTAAAAACCTGCTTCGCGGAACGACGCTCGACCGAACCTACAAAGGCAACGATACGCTGGAAGAAGCTGACATCATGGAAACGGATGTCCAGTTCCTCTACAAACAAGGCGATACGTTTGTATTCATGGACAAGGAAAACTACGAGCAGTACGAGTTGGCCGCAGATCAAGTCGGCGACGACTGGAGATATCTCAAAGACAACATGGACTGCCAGATGACTTTCTTTGGCGGAAACCCAATCATCATGAGCCCACCCAACCACGTTGAACTCAAAGTCGAGTTCTGTGAACCTGGCGCCAAAGGGGATACGTCAACTAACGTTCGCAAACCAGTCAAAGTCGAAACCGGTGGCGAGTTTCAGACTCCGATTTTTGTCAACATCGGCGACGTGATCAAAATTGATACCCGCACCGGCGAATACGTTGAAAGAGTCAAAACGTAAGTTTGCCTGGGACCAAACTCGCCAGCCTCAGAGCAACGCCAGCGACCATCGATCAAGCCAGTTTTCAATCACCGATTGAAGCTGGCTTTTTTCGTTGTTTTGTTAACGACGCCCTCAACTAATCACGCTTAACTCCGACTGCATTCTGCCGGTCAAAACCTGTGTTCGGCTGCCTTTCTAACGCCGCCCGCGAGCGGCCGTCGCGGCGAACGCGGGATCCGTAGTGTTACGACTTTATTCCAAATGACTTCATTCAGAACTTCATTGAACACTATCGCCACGGAACGATGTTGTCGGAATCCAACACTTCACTTGCTCACAATAATCCCGATACGGTTCACCAAATCGAAGCGCGAGATCTTTCTCCTCAACCGGTCTCACGAAATAGTTCCAAATCATCATCCCGACGAACACATACAGAATCACCGCAATCGAACCCATTCCGACCCCAACCGACAACCCTTGTCCCAGACCTCCGATCGCCATCGGATTGCGAACGTATCGATACACTCCGCTGACCACAAGCGTTGGAGCACAATCGACAGGCAGTGGAGTCCCTCGACCAATCGTCGCCATGGTAAACGCAGCGGAAAGATTGAACACCGAAAACGAAATAAACAGGATCGTGGCCACAATCCATTGATTGGGAAAATGAAACTGCTCAAACCCAAGACTGGATTCCAACCACACAATCAATCTTGACCCCAGACAAAGTGCCAAATACCAGATGACCGCAGCATAAACCAACGTTCGCGTAATAATCCAGACGGTGGCAGTTGAACCAGTCGGTCGAAACATCCCGCGGCTAGTCACTCGTGATCTCCCGATTCATCTCTAACGATCCCGCCAATTTGAAATGCAAAAAAGATCGTCCCGGTTAGCGAACCGAGCATTAAAAACACAGACAACAGCCTTCCTGCATTGAGCACCAAACCAAACGTGCAAAATGTTGCATAGCCGATAGCGCCAACCAAAATCCAAGCAGCCGTTTTGGAGTTTCGACTATTCGCCATCAATAAAACTGCGACGAACAATGAACCGCCGATAAACCAGACCCAATCAGCCAAAGCAAAAATCCGCATATCTCTACGAGCATTGGCAACCGGAAAAAACATCTCAGCTACCAACAAATCACGGCTAATCCAAATCCACCAAACCAAACCACTGATGCCTTGAATCAG
>CAZQQR010000017.1:0-1596 GCA_964595515.1 uncultured Pirellulaceae bacterium | reverse complement strand
GACGCCGATCATATCAGCGGTCGTTTTCCATTTCTTACTCACCGTTACTTACTCCAAGACTGCTTAATTCATGAAAGTTCAATTCTGGGGCGCCGCTCAAACAGTCACCGGTTCGATGCACATGGTGCATCACAATGGCAAGAAAATTCTTTTGGACTGCGGACTTTACCAAGGCAAAAGAAAGATTGCGTTCGAGCGTAACCGTAATCTTCCATTCGAAGCCAAAGAAGTTGACCTCGTCATCCTTTCTCACGGACATATCGACCACACCGGCAATTTGCCTTCGCTGGTTAAATCAGGATACCGCGGTCCAATCTATTCGACGTCTGCTACCCGGGACCTCGCTGCGATCATGCTGCTAGACAGCGCAAAAATTCAAGTCAACGATGTCAAATACGTCAACAAGAAACGAAAGAAACAGAACAAGCAACCTTTTGAGCCGCTTTACGAACAGCCGCATGCCGTTGCGACACTGAAACAGATGCGGACCATTGAATTCAAACAACAGTTCGAACCGCTGCCCGGCGTCAAAGTCACATTCCATTTCGCAGGTCACATGCTTGGCGCAGCCATCATTGAATTACTACTCGACTCAGAGACAGCTGGCGAGGAACCAACACGACTTGTTTTCAGTGGAGACATCGGGCGACCCGGGATGCCGATCCTTCGTCCGCCAGAAATCGTCGAAAATGTCGACTATCTAATCATGGAGTCAACGTATGGCAATCGCGTTCATCCAGAGGGTGGTGATGCGAAGAAGACACTCAAAGACGCCGCGGAAACCGTTTATAAAACGGGGGGCAAACTAATCATTCCCGCTTTCTCGGTTGGACGAACACAAGAGATCGTGTTTCGTTTAAACCAGTTGGCCGAAGCCGGTGAACTTCCTGAAATGGAAGTTTTTGTTGACAGCCCATTAGCCGTCAATGCGACCGACGTTTTCCGCGACCATGTCGAGTGTTTCGACGACGAAATGATCGAAGCGATCCTGTCAGAAGAAGACGAAGACCCGCTGAAATTCAACGGGCTGACCTACATCCGCAGCAGCGACGCATCCAAGGCACTTAACCATTACAACAAACCTTGCATCATTATTAGTGCCTCGGGAATGTGCGAAGGCGGACGCATTCTGCACCACTTAAAGAACAACTTGGAAAAAGAGAATACGATGATCCTGTTTGCGGGCTACCAAGCGCCGCACACACTCGGCAGAATTTTGCTGGATCGTTCGCTCGACGAAGTCAAAGTTTACGGTCAGCCCTACAGAGTCAACGCGAGCATTTGCAAATTGCAGGGCAGCAGCGGGCACGCAGATCAGAAAGAACTGATCGACTGGGCCGAGGAGACAGCTCGGCTTGGGAACCTGAAACAGATCGCATTGGTTCACTGTGAACTAGACAGCGCGACGGCATTCAAGAAACAACTGGAGCTACGGAAACTTGCACCAAAGGTTGTAATTCCTGACAAAGGCGACACCATGATCATGGATTAGGATTTAGCCCGCCGACACTGCAACATCAGTCCTTGCGGCACCCAACGGATGGGACGACACTCACGTCAGGCGGCCACGCATAGTTCCGGAGGAACGGCATTTTC
>CAZQQR010000016.1:30340-35028 GCA_964595515.1 uncultured Pirellulaceae bacterium | reverse complement strand
GCACCGTCGGATCAAAGTTAGCATTCATGTCGACAACCATTAAAAATTTGACTTCAGAACAAACCCGAATGGTCACGATCATCGAACCGTCGACCGGCCTAAAAATGGTTGATTGGCAGGAGCTGATCGCTTATCGAGACCTATTTCGATTCTTGATTTGGCGTGAGATCAAAGTTCGCTACGCCCAAAGTGCGATCGGCATTGGTTGGGCTGTGATTCAACCCGTATGTTCAATGGTTATTTTCACGATTGTGTTCGGGCAACTGGCAAACGTGGAAAGTGACGGAGTGCCTTACGCCTTGTTCAGTTTTGCGGCTTTGGTTCCATGGACCTATTTTTCGAACGCGATCAACGACGGCGTTGCAAGCCTGGTTGGTGAAACGAACATGCTTCGGAAAATCTACTTCCCCCGATTGTTGATGCCTCTCTCAGCAGTGGCGGCAAAATTGGTTGATTTTTCAATCGCAATGAGTGTGCTGGCGATCTTGATGTTGTTTTACAGACAAACACCGGGCGTGGGTGTTGCTGCTCTTCCGCTGCTAATTGGATTGATGGTTTTGACAGCGGCCGGAATTAGCACTTGGCTTTCAGCACTGGCTGTTCAATATCGAGATGTCAAACACGCGATGACGTTTGTGGTTCAGTTAGCCATGTATGCGTCACCGGTTGTCTATCCAACGACTTTGATTCCAGAGCAGTATCGATTGCTGTATGCGATCAATCCAATGGTCGGCGTGATCGAAGGTTTTCGATCGGCACTTCTCGGAACACAACCGATGCCTTGGGATTTGATCGGTGTCGGCACACTTTCCGCCATCGCAATTTTTGTCAGTGGATTAGCATTTTTCAGAAGCAAAGAACGAATCTTCGCAGACGTTGCGTAACTTTAAAAAGACGAAACTTTTACGAAACGCAATTTCACTACTTTCACGCCAACAATTAGTTCTGATTTTCAAACTTAGAAACCGCCTCTAGACACCCATTCCATGCCTGCTATTTCAGTCCAAAATCTTTCCAAAGCCTACCGAATCGGCGTCAAACAAGACTCGCCTGACACGCTTGTTGGCGCAGTTAAAAACTTGGTTGCGGCGCCGTTTCGCAACGCTAAAAGGCTGCGGCGACTAAACACGATCAACGCGGAAGAAAACGATAGCGCGAATCCCGACACGTTATGGGCGCTCAAAGATGTTTCGTTCGAAGTCAACCAAGGCGACGTTGTCGGTGTCATTGGGCGCAATGGTGCCGGAAAAAGCACATTGCTAAAAGTCCTGAGCCGGATCACAGAACCAACCAGTGGTCGCGTCGTTGTGAGAGGACGCGTTAGTAGTCTGCTAGAAGTCGGAACGGGGTTTCATCCCGAACTAAGCGGCCGGGACAACATCTATTTGAACGGGACCATCTTGGGAATGACCAAGAGGGAAATCGACAGCAAATTCGATGAGATCGTTGAGTTTAGCGGAGTTGAAAAATTCATCGACACGCCAACGAAACGCTACAGTTCAGGCATGCAAGTTCGTCTGGCGTTTGCGGTTGCAGCACACTTGGAACCAGAGATTTTGATCGTCGATGAAGTCCTGGCCGTCGGTGATGCTGACTTCCAGGAAAAATGCATGGGCAAGATGCGTGAGGTTGCCTCCAGCGGCCGGACTGTTATTTTCGTAAGCCACAATCTGCGTTCGGTGAGAGCGCTTTGCCAAAAAGGGATCGTGTTTCAATCGGGGACTGTTCAAGCCAACGGCACGATCGACGAGGCAATCTCATGCTACGTTGATTCCATTCGAACTCGGACTGAAACTGATGTCGACAAACGAACCGACCGAGGCGGCAACGGTCGGGCACGATTGCGAGTCGCAGAAACCAAGGGCCACGACGACCAGCCGATTGTGACGGGATCACCCGTTTCGTTTGTGTTTGAATACCAATCAGAACTCCCCAACGTTCATTGCGCGTTCACGATTTACGACGACAGAGGTAATTCGTTGATCGCCATGAGCAGTTCACCAAGTGCATCCGTTGACGTCATTGAATCGCCCGATGGAAAACGTTTTGAATGCACGTTGGCGGAATGCCCGATGCTTCCGGGTCGATATCGAATCAATGTGGCACTTCACTGCGGCGACGATCAGTTGGATCATGTCGAAGGTGCGTTATCGTTCACTGTAGAAGGTGGATACATGCGTGGACGATGCGTTCGTGGCGACGGCGCGTTCGGTCAAATCGTAACACCACACATTTGGTCGCGGACCAATGCACAAACAACCGACTCGATTCAAACTTTGAGTGCCATGCGGACGCCTCACTCGTCTCAAACAACGACATGCGAATACTAATAGAAAATAGCGGTTACCATTTGCGAAACATGGGCGATGTGGCCATGCTGCAAATTGCTGCCAAACGAATTCGATTGGCTTTTCCAAATGCGGAACTGTTCACGTTGACTCATGATGCAGAACGTTTGGCGCAATACGTAGGCGGGCAACCTGCCGACCCAAGGCATCGGCAGTTGTGGCTGGACTCAAGGGCACTTCCGATTCCAATTCGCAAATCTTGGCTTTCAAAGTCGCTCGTAAAGTCACTGGATGTCGCGGAAGAAAGATTTCAGGTCGGCTACCCTCGGCTTGCTGCAGCGTCCATCCGAGTGCTTGGGGGACGCGACCCGGAATCAAAAAGTCAAAACAGTGAATTCGTATCCGACATCGATGCTTGTGATTTGGTCGTCGTCACCGGAGGTGGATTCTTGACCGACTCGTTCGTGTCGCACGCGAATGACGTTTTGACGACGATTGAATTAGCCCAGAACCTTGGGAAACCGACATTGATGTTCGGCCAAGGAATCGGACCACTGACATGTGAGAGGACGCTTTCGCGAGTCTCCAAGATTCTTCCCAAGATTTCACACGTTGGAATTCGAGAACAAAAAACAGGACGCGCAGTTCTACGACAAATTGGGATTGATACCAGTCGAAGCAAATCGCAAGTCGTTTGCACCGGGGACGATGCCGTACAAATGGCTTTTGATCGTCGACCGTCTCAGCTCGGCGACGCACTGGGTATCAATCTGCGAATGGCGAACTACTCGGGTGTCACCGAGGCACAAAAAGAAATGATAAAGTCAGAATTGTCTGATTTTATGAACCGGCATTCGATGCCAGCCGTTGTCGCTCCAATCAGTTACTACGGCCCAGAAATGGACGGCAATCGCGTAGTCGAAGCAATGCAAACAGCGCCCGGATTCGACAGTTCGATTCCCGCCGAAAGCCCAGAAGCGATCATCGATGTCATCTCAGGATGCCGATTGGTCGTTACCGGCAGCTACCACGCTGGAGTGTTTGCACTTTCGCAAGGCATTCCCATCGTTGCTTTAGTAGCGTCGAAATATTACCAGAACAAGTTTTTGGGACTACTGGATCAGTTCGGTGAAGGCTGCCAGATCATCAACGTTACTTCGGCGAACGGATCGGAACAGCTTCGTGCCGCCCTGGAGATGGCGAACGCCAACGCGCCTCAGCAGCGTGACAGATTGCTTGCTGCCGCCAAACGACAAATCACCATCTGCAATGAGTTTTACGACGACGCCTTGAGTAGCATCAAATAGTTGTTGAAATTGAATAACACTTTGGATCTTTCCTTAATAATTTCAACCAGAAATCGCGTCGAAAGTCTCAAACGGACTTTAGATGTAATCACGCAGATTGTCACTGACTCCAAGTGGGAATTGGTCGTCGTTGACAACGGGTCAACTGATGGAACTGCTGAGTATTTGCGGGAGTTTTCAAGCTCCTCGATTCTCAATGTAATCGTCGTTCACGAAACCACTCCCGGTCTGGCCAACGCTCGCAACGCGGGAGTACGAGCGGCGTCAGGCAGCATTTTGGCGTTCACCGACGACGATTGTTTACCGTCAAACGATTTTGTAGACCAAACATTGAACGTGTTCCATGAAGACCACGCAATCGGATTCATGGGCGGCAGAATCCTGTTGCACGACCCGACTGACCAACCTATCACCATCAAAGAATCAACCGAACGAGAGATCATCGAACCTGGTCAATTTATCGAAGCTGGTTTGATTCACGGAGCCAATTTTGCTTGCCGGCGATCTGCCGTTTTGGACTCTGGCGGCTTCGATCCTTTCTTTGGAGCTGGATCACACTACGCTGTCGAAGACATCGACATGGCAGCCAGAATTTCAGCGCAAGGCTGGCGTGGGGTTTACGATCCCCGGCCAGTTGTTCGGCACAATCACGGGCGGAAAACAATCGCGGACGCGGAGTCTTTGGAACACATCTACGCCAAAGGCAGAGGTGCCTACTATGTCAAATGCCTGATTCAAAAGCAGTGGTCGTTGCTGGCTCTGAAGCAATGGTACTGGGCCAGCCGGAGAAAACCACTGGCTTCGTTGTCCCGCGAATTACGAGGCGGCGTCTCTTTTTTGCTGCGAAGCTGTTGGGATCGGGGACGGCGATTTCGCGAATTAAATCTCGAAAGCAATGCCAACTAATGCTATTAACCGTCGCAATTTGCACATGGAATCGAGCAGGTTTGCTCGAACGAACGTTGGAGGCTTTTCAAAGTCTAAAAGTCCCTGCCGGAGTCCAGTGGGAACTTTTGGTTGTCAACAATAACTGCACTGACAACACAGACCAAATCATCGACCAGTTCCAATCAACGCTACCTATCCGTCGATT
>CAZQQR010000016.1:24385-30240 GCA_964595515.1 uncultured Pirellulaceae bacterium | reverse complement strand
AACATGGCCTTCAAAACCCAACTGTTAAAAGAAAACTTGTTCAACCCAAACCTAGGTCTTGTCGGCAACAATCCAATGAGAGGTGATGAGACAGAATTGATCTCGCGGCTAACAAGTTCAGGGCATCGTGGGCTTTGGGTGGGCAACGCAACCGTCAAACATTTCATTCCCAATGCTCGAATGACAACTTCCTACCTTTGGGGATTCTTCAAGGGCTTGGGCCAGGCTCAAACAAGATTGTCCCAGCCAGAAAAGGTCTCCACATTGTTTGGGCGACCACGCTGGGCACTTAAGGCATTCACTACCTCGTGGCTGGCGTCGAGTGCATTGCTTCCTGTGAAAAATTCCTTATGGCTGCATCACTTCAAACGTGCGGCAAGATGCGCGGGCATCATTCAGGAATCTCTTAACCAAAAAGTTCTCTCCAACTAAAAGACAATCGAAGCGACACTCAACAAACTAAAAATTCTTGTTCTGGCTCGATTTGCCAATCGAAGCGGTGGAGCAGATGTCTACACCGAGGGCCTGGCGATCCACTTGGCCAAATTAGGACACCAAGTCCATGTCTTTTGCCATAAGGCTTCTCCAGAAGTCCACGCTTGTTGCCAAGTGTCAGAATTTGAAGACAAAGATTTCAGTCAGCTAAAGTTCGTTTGGCGATTTCGCTCGTTGTTCTACCAACGAAGTTGCCGGCGGTTTTTGCAACAAAGTGAACTAGCTCCCGATGTGATCATCAACAGCTTGCCATTGAGCACTCGCGATCTAAAACGGATTTTCCCTGACGCTCCAGTAGTTTACTTGCCGCATTCTCGGCTTGCTCCGATTGAGGCCACCGCACAAATTTCTGACTCATGGATTCAACGCCGCTTTAACCATCAGATGTATTCTCACTGGGAAAAGTGGACGATCTTGAACGCGGCGACGACCATTCGATTTACCGCCGACAACGAAAACACGCTTCGTGAATACTACCAGCTTCCACAAGAAACTGGTTTTGAAATCATTCCACCACCCGTGGAACAGTACAGGGTCGATGAAAAAGATCAAACGAATCAACCGCTTAATTTGGTTGCGGTTTCGCGATTGGTTAAAAGTAAAAATCTTGATTGGCTGTTGCGAACACTGGCTTCGCTGAACAGCAACCTTTGGCATCTGATCATCGCAGGTGATGGACCTCAGCAGGAACCGCTGCAGTTGCTTACTAAAGAACTCAACATCGACAAACAAGTCACGTTTCTAGGGTTTTGCGAAGACATCGGAAGCGTTTACCAAGCGGCCGACGTTCACGTTTTTCCTAGCCTCCGAGAAAGCTGCGGTTTAGTGATCCTCGAAGCGATGGCGTTTGGAATTCCAACCATCGCATTTTTTCCCGATGGAGATCGAATCCAAACAGCCAGCCACGAAATTATTGAGCATGATCGAAACGGATTGCTGGCCAATAACGAAGAAGAGTTTCGGCAACTACTAATTGATTGCATCGAACATCCCCAGCGACTACTGGAAATGGGGAAAAGCGCAAAACAGAAAGCGATCGCTCACCACGACTGGAGCGTTGTCGCAACCGCGTGGGAAGCAATTCTGGAAAGGATCGTGGCCAATCATTAGTACACTCGCGCAACGATCAACGAGCTCTCCTAAATGGACCATCGTATTGCCGACATATAGACGGCAGGAAGTTTTAAAGAAGGCTCTCGAACATATTCAGAACCAGACAATCGATCTGCAAGATCTGGAAGTCCTGATTTACGACAACGGTTCGACGGACGACAGCCGCAACATTGCAGAAGCTTTCTCTCAGAAACTACGTTTGAACTATTGCCTGAATGAGCCTGGTCATGGACTGGGCTACTCTCTTTCGCGAGGATCGGCAGAAGCCAGTGGCGAGATCGTAATTGAACTCAATGACGACGCCCTGATTTCTTCTGACTTCATTGAACGCATCACAAAACTATTCGAAACAGATTCAAAGATCGGGATCATCGGCGTCCGGGCGATCGAGCAAGAATACGAATCGGATTCGCGTCCGATTGGCGTCATCGACGTTAAGACTTTGGAAGTCGTAGGAAACTTTGACCAACCAACATCTGGACCAATCGACGTCGAACATGTTTACGGTTTTTGCTACGCATATCGCCGGGAACTTCGCAGATCGGGTGCAGTTCACGATTCCGTTTTGCTGGCTCGTGATTACAGCTCTGGAAACAGAATCGAAACCGACCAATGTTTGACGGCTCGGTCGCTTGGCTATCGAGTGGTTTATGACGGCAGCATCGAGGTCGTCCATTTAGCGAAACCTCGCCCTGACTTTGACGAACGTTCGCTTAAATGGAAACTGAATCATTGGCGAAACACGCTCTATCTATTTTTGAAACATTTTGGACTGTTTGGTCGAAACTCGATCGCAATTCGATTTGCCCTCCAGGACGTTGGTGCACTTTCTCTCCTGCGACGTCCCAACAAAACGAACTGGATGTATTTTTGGGTTGGCACAAAAGCTCGAACAAGTGCCTTCTGGCATTGGGCTAAATTTTGCTGGATCAATAAACGAATGTCTCAACAAACAAGGACGAACCAAGTATGAAAGTTGTAATCCTGGCAGGAGGCTATGGAACTCGGTTTGGCAAACTTACGGACATGCTACCCAAACCCATGATCCCAATTGGGCCTTTCCCGATTGTTTGGCACATCATGCGATACTACGCACACTTTGGGTTCAATGATTTTATTTTGTGTACGGGCTACAAAAGTGAATTGATCAAAGAGTTCTTTTTCAATCTCGAAGTCTACACCAGTGATGTCACCGTCGATTATTCGGCTGAATCTAACGGCAATTCCAACGGTCACTCGCACACGAAACAAGTCTGGCACGCCAACGGCACTTCGTTTCATCCGCGCGTAACAGTTGCCTACACTGGCCAAGACACCATGACTGGCGGCCGGTTAAAACGAATCGAGCGGTACCTGGGCGACGATGAGGAGTTCATGCTTACTTACGGCGATGGGCTAACCAATGTTGATATTGGCGACTTGGTCCAATTCCATCGTGGCCATGACAAACTGGCGACCTTAACCGCTGTTCACACGCCTCCTCGATTTGGCAATCTGGCATTCGACGACAAACGAGTTTCAAGCTTTCAAGAAAAAGAGGGACAACAAGGCGCACTCGTCAACGGCGGATTCTATGTCTTCAATCGCAAAGTCCTCGACTACCTCGAAGACGATTCCAAATGCGTTCTTGAGAAAGCTCCTTTGGCGCGGTTGGCGAACGAAGGCGAACTAATGTCGTATCAGCACAAAGATTATTGGCAGTGCATGGACACGACTCGAGACTTGGAGGGTCTCCAAAGTGCGTGGGCCAGTGGCTCGGCGCCTTGGAAAGTTTGGAACGATGGATATCGAGATTAGTTGTTCGCGGAACAACTGTGGTTGGGAGTTGGCAACTCCCACGTAAACACATTATTGCTCTCATTCATGATGCAAAAAAACATGCAAGACAATATGCAAACCTGTACTGATATCAAATCGTGCTTCGGCGGTCGATTTGCCGGGAAAACGGTTCTTGTAACAGGTCACACTGGATTCAAAGGTTCATGGTTGTGCCTCTGGCTTCAGTCACTTGGTGCGCGTGTGGTTGGGTATTCGTTGCCTGCACCGACCGACCCTAGTCACTTTGAATTGCTGGGACTGGAGATTGAATCTCACATTGGCGATGTTCGTGATCTTGATCGGCTGACCAACGTTTATCAGTCAGCTCAACCAGAGATCATTTTTCACTTGGCCGCCCAACCGCTTGTCCGACTAAGCTACGATCAACCGGTTGAAACATTCACCTCCAACGTTACGGGAACCGTGAATGTCCTCGAAGCTGCTCGTCGCGTCGATTCAGTTCGCGCGATTGTGTCCGTCACCAGTGACAAAGTCTACGAAAATTTTGAATCAGAAATCGGCTACCGAGAATCTGATCGATTGGGAGGATCGGATCCCTACAGTTGCTCGAAAGCCTGTGCCGAACTGATCGTCAAAAGTTATCGCAACTCGTTTTTTCCAATTTCAAAATTCGAAAACGATCATTCAACGTTGATCGCTACGGCGAGAGCGGGCAACGTTTTTGGTGGAGGCGATTGGGCGCTAGACCGGCTCATTCCCGATGCAGTTCGAGCGGCTTCTGTTGGTGAAAGACTTCAGGTCCGTCACCCGGGTTCGGTTCGGCCGTGGCAACATGTGCTTGAACCACTGACGGGATACCTCTTATTGGCCGACCGATTGTTGAGTGGTGAAGCCGCGTTTGCCAAAGAGTGGAATTTTGGTCCTGATGCAGACAGCACCGTCAGCGTTGCAAACCTTGTCGAAGAGATGCAACTTTCATGGCCCCAGATTGACTACGATTCACCGAACCTGGCAGAGCAACCTCACGAAACGAACATCTTGAAATTGGATTCATCGCTGGCTCAAAACGAATTGAACTGGCATCCTGTCTGGGACTTTCAAACCAGCGTTTGCAAAACAGCCAACTGGTACCAGAGCTTTTACGAATCAGGGCATGTGAATTCACTGGATGATCTTTCCAGCTTCATCGAAGCGGCAGCAAATTGCCGACTGGAGTGGGCTCAATGAAATTCCTGGAAACACCACTTGCTGGAGCGTTTGAATTAGAACCTTCTCCATTTGTCGACGAGCGAGGAAGTTTCGCTCGTGTATTTTGCGGTCGCCTGTTTCGTGACCACGGACTTTGTGATCACTTTGTTCAAGCCAACCATACTCGAACAGAACTGGCTGGAACCATTCGTGGACTTCATTATCAACTACCACCCGCCGAAGAAGTCAAACTTTTCCGATGTGTCAAAGGCGAAGTTTTTGATGTCATCGTCGATATGCGAAACGAATCAGCAACGTTCCTAAAATGGCATGGCGTCGTGCTTAATGAGAAAAATCAAAAATCAATTTACGTGCCGGCCGGATTCGCACACGGCTTTCAGGCGTTAACTGCCGGCTGCGAAGTCACCTATCAAAGCTCCGCCGAATACTCCCCCGAAAACGAACGACAGGTTCGTTTCGACGATCCAAAAATTGCGATCAACTGGAAACCGCTCGAACCAATCCTGTCTCCCAAAGATGCTTCGACTGCCTGGCTGGAACAAAGCTTTGCCGGAGTAAACTTAACTTGATCAAAGACCAATCAAAAACAAAAACTGCTGTGATCACCGGCGCTACGGGATTCATCGGCAGCCACTTGGCAAGGACGCTTGTCGATCGTGGCTGGATCGTGCACGCAATCAAGCGGACATCCTCAAGAGTTGACTTGGTCGCCGACATTTTGGACAAGGTTCAATGGCACGACCTCGATGTGATGTCGCTGGAAACAGTTTGGAATTCGATCGACAGCGCTGATGTCGTGTATCACTTGGCGACTCAATACGGCCGAGGCAATCAACTCGCCAGCGAAGTCGTTAACACGAATTTGATTTTCCCGATGCAACTATTGGAACAGTCAGAAAATCACAACGTGCCGTTATTCGTTGCCACCGACACCTGTTTTCCGTCCAGCTATCCCTACCTTCGATCTTATACGTTGTCCAAAAAACAATTCGCCCAGTGGGGCAAAGTTTGGGCAGGGAAAACAAATCGAAAATTTGTCAACGTTGTGCTCCAACATCCTTACGGCCCGGGTGACGGACCCGGAAAATTCGTGCCTTGGATCATTGGCCAATGCCAAAACAATGTGCCGCAGATTGAGTTGACGTCGGGCAAGCAAAGAAAGGACTTCATCTTTATCGATGACGTGATCGAAGCGTTGGTCGTACTTGAAACCAATCAAGCTCAGCTGTCGTCGAACTTTTCCGAAATCCCTTGTGGCA
>CAZQQR010000016.1:6104-24285 GCA_964595515.1 uncultured Pirellulaceae bacterium | reverse complement strand
ATTTAAAGTTCGGCGTGCTGCCTAGTCGGGAGGGCGAGCTTGAACATTCATGTGCTGATACTGAGCGTTTGAGAGAGTTGGGCTGGCAACCAAAAACCAGTCTCGACGACGGAATTCGATCAACGTTGCAGGCGACTTGTACTGCAACAACGAAAACGTAAACGAATTATTTTTAATAGCTTCACCAACCCAGAACACACGTCGTGCTGAGCGCTTTCCTTGTATACGCGCTTTTTGCGTGGGGATGCTTTGAAGGACTGCGGCGACCTTGGGTCGGCCTCATCGTCTACTACGCCTTCGTTACGCTCGAGCCAGACTGGAATTGGCGTTGGTCGATCGACACAACTTTTCCATATCAAAAATACATCACCGGCTGTTTGCTCTTGGGAATGTTCCTCAGCGGTCTGAAAAAATCAAAGGTCACAGGTCTCACAAAATACTCGCTCTATTCATTGGCTGCATTCGTCGCGATCGCTTACGTTTCCGCGTTCCAATCGCTCAACCCCGACTATTCATTTCGGTACATGGGTGTGATTTGGAAAGTCGTGTTGATGGCGATCATCACGGTTTGGTTGATCGATACGCCACACAAATTGTGGATCTTGATGTGGGTGGTGGTACTGTGCCAAGGCTACAACGCTTATCAAATTAACTTGCAATATTTTCAAGACGGATACTGCCGCTACGCGATCAATGGTTGGGGCAACAAGGGCGACAACAACGTCTATTCGATTTTCACCATTCCGATTATGGGAATCTCGGCAGCGCTTTCCGTTTACGGGCGAAACAACTGGCAACTGCTATTGGCGGGCGGCGTGTTCGTAATGCAACTACATGTTCTGATGTTGCTCGAGTCTCGTGGAACGATGATTGGCGGAATATTCTTGGCGGCAATCTTTGCTGTTTGTGTTCCAAAGTCCCGACGAGTATGGAGCATGTTGGCGGCGGCATTCTTATGTGCAGTACTGTTGGCCGGGCCATCCGTGGTCGACGAGTTTACCTCCGCGTTTAAAAGCGAAGGAGCACGAGACAGTTCAGCGGACAGCCGGTTCGAACTTTGGAAAGCGGGCGCGATTATCACCAAAGAACACGCCATGTTTGGCGTCGGACCCAACGCAGGTCGGTTTGTTGTTCCGCAGTTTGTTGATGCTGAAGGTCGCGATCAAAAAGCACTTCACAATTTGTTTTTTGAGATTAGTACCGGATGCGGGCTTCCTGCGACATTGTTGTATCTAGCGTTTTTCGGACTCATTTTCTTTCCGTGCCTTTCATTGCTGCGAAGAGAAATGAACCGGCTTCCTGATTGGGCCGCGGCAAGCACTTTGGCTGTGGTGTGTGGGATTCCGGGATACTGGTTATCAAGCATGTTTTCCAGTGGTGCACTTTTGGAAAGCTCCTATTTGTTGGTTGCAATCGGTGGCGTCGCACTCCAAGTCTATCAACGTGTACATGTTGCCGACCCAGCGGTCCAACCGATCAAAGACTCGGAGAACGATCTCTCAATCGTCCCAAACGTTTCGGCAAACACTTGCGAGAACAATTCGTCAATCGACGGATTGAATCCAACCCGTCCCCAGTTTGGACTCGAGTAGTAAGTATGCACTTTCTTTTTGTCAAACAAGATCTTTGCTTTCCTCGTACCAGCGGACACGACGTTCATTGTCACGGGATGATGCGAGCACTTAACGAAGCCGGTCACGAAATCAGCTTGCTAACCACGGGCGAGTGCGTTCCCAAAGCCATCGAAGGAATCAACCTTCAAAACCAGATTCAATTTACTGAAGGCGATCCATCGGTGGAGTCGTTAAACCTCACGAGGTTACAAAAGAAGTTTTGCTCGTATTGGGGCATCCCCGGCACTCGAATCTCGCAGGTCGCTAACCAGGCGAAAGATCTCAACACCGATGTTGTGGTTGCCGTTGGCCTGAATGTACTACCTTATCTATCAAGAGTCACTAACGCAAAACGGGTCTGGTACGCAGCCGACGAGTGGGTCATTCATCACCTCAGTCAGTTTTCATTTCGCCGTCGATCATCATGGCCAAACATCAAACACGCCGTGATCAAGGGCTTGTATGAAAGAGCGTTTGCGCCTGTCGTGGATCGGACATGGCTGGTCTCAGAGCGGGACGCAAAATGGACTCGGCGTGTCATGCCGGGAACTGAAACTGATGTTGTCCCCAACGGAGTAGACACGAATCACTATCAAGCTCAAAACACCGACGAAGCCAATCGTAGTTGTGTTTTCTGGGGCCGATTGGATTTTGGCCCAAACCTGGACGCGATTGACTGGTTCTGCAAAAACGTGTGGAACAACCTTCGCAAGAAGTTCGCCGATGCAAAATTCACGGTGCTCGGGTTCAAGCCGGGTGACAAAGTGCGTCAGTTAGCAGACGAATTTCAGTTCAATTTGATTGTTGATCAGCCTGACATTCGCCAAGACATTTGTGCCCATCAGATTGTCGTTCTACCCTTTGTCAGCGGTGCGGGCATCAAGAATAAACTGCTGGAAGCGGCCAGTCTGTCGCGTCCCATCGTTGCTTCAACCACGGCCCTCAACGGCTTGAATACCGGCAACTCGAATTGCATTCAGCCTGCGGCAGGGAAAAGACAGTGGATCGAAGCCGTTTCGAAACTTTGGGACGACTCGAAACGACGAAAGCAGCTTGGAGTGCAAGCCAGAGACTGGGTCGCGCGAGAATACACCTGGGAATCAGCCGCACAGCGAGTCATTCAATCCCTGGAAAGCAACCAGCTGAAAGGGGCGTTAAAATGATCAATCTACTACAGCGGCTACGAGCCCAAACCTTGTTGCAGCTTGGATCCCGAATATCGGGAACGCGTTTTGTTCAACTTTCAAAGACTCCAAAAAACGTTGCATCCGTTCGTGACCAACGGCTTGGCGAACTACTCCATCATGCGAAAAACAACGTTCCGTTTTATTCAAACAGGATTTTAGAACTTGGCAAAACAGGTCAATCGAATCTCGACCGATTGGCATCCGTTCCTGTGCTTACCAAAGATGACGTGGAGCGAAATTTTCCAGATTCGATCACCGATCAAAGCGATCCTGCCGACTGGAGAATGATGTCCACGCGTGGAACAGCGCAGCGACTGGTGACCGTTCAAGACTTTGCGAAACGCGACGCCAATCGGGCGGCGCAGCTTCGCATGTTGCTGCTCTCAAACGGCTACAGAATCGGTAAACGTAAGATCGAAATTCCTCCGGAGATATGCGAGATCGTCTGTGGTGATGAAGGCGAAAAAGAAGAGTCGGTGATGTCGTTCGCTTGGAACGCAATTCGTTCGGGCAGTTGGAAAGACAAAAAATCGTTGCGAGACCTACGTGGAATCGTCGAACGCCAATGGATTTTTAATACGGAACACTATGCTGGCTTTGGTCATCATGGCAGTAAACCACCAGCCGATATGCTGCAACGATATGTGGATCGTTTGCGACTCGGCAAACCATTCGTGGTCAAGACATTGGCGACTTACCTAGTCGAAATCGCCAAACACATTCGCGACTCGGATCAACAACCATTGAAAATTCCAGTGATCAAAGTCATGGGAAGCCGAGTCACTCCCAATCAACGGTGCATGATTGAAAAATGGTTCGGCGGAAAATTTTGGGATGACTATGGCAGTGCCGAATTTGGCTCAATGGCCTGCGAATGCGATCAACACGATGGCCTCCATGTATTCGATGACATGTTTGTTGTCGAAGTCGTAGATGATGCCGGCCAACCCGTTGCAGACGGCGTCAGCGGCTGGATTCTGGTGACCGATCTAATGAACCGAGCAATGCCATTGATTCGATATTGCATTGGCGATGTCGGATTCCTCAACTCACTCCCATGCGATTGTGGTCGAACCAGTCCTCGTTTAACGGTCCAAGGCAGAGCTCATGACGTGCTCGTCACTGGATCAGGAAGCTGGAAAACTCACGATGACGTTGTTGATTTCTGCGAGTCTTTTCCCGGCGTGGACTCGTGCGTTGTTGAATGTCGCAGTAGTGGAAAATTCAACCTGACAGTCATTCCCGGTCGTCAGACAGCCTTTGAGAAGGACGAATTTTCGAAAGCGTTTTCGCAGTGGATTGAAACCAACTCGAGGGTATCAGTTCGAACTGCCTCAACGATTCATGCAGAAGCAGGCGGCAAGTTTCGCTTCGTTCGAGGCAATCTGAATTCGATGCGAGGTGCAGCATGAATGCACTTACCGAATTTGAGCGAGAAAACAAAACAGCCCGCGATGCCCGAGGGCTTGATATATGCCGCGACGATTTTCCTGCGCTCACTGCCGTCGACGGCCAGACAACGATGGTCTATCTCGACAACAGCGCCACAACACTGCGTCCATCGGCGGTCGTCGATGCAATGCGGTGGTATTTGGAACGCGGAACAGCCGCAGTTCACCGAGGCGTTCATCGTCAGTCAATCGAAGCGACGGACCGGTTTGAAGAAACTCGAGAATTACTTGCCGCTTGGATCGGGGCTGATCGGGATGAAATTGTTTTCACCAGCGGCGCCACATCTGCAATCCACTTAGTCCGTCACGGGTTGCGCGATTTGAACCGAGTTGCGGTTACTGCCATGGAGCACCATAGCAACCTGATTCCGTGGATGGACTTGGGCAATTGCACAGTCATTCCGGTCGACTCCCGGGGCAACATTGATCAGGAAATGTTGAAACGAACATTGAACGAGGGTGTTGATTTACTTTCCGTTACGCACGCGAGCAACGTCTTGGGATGTGTGACACCGATCAAATCGCTTGCTCAGATCGCCCACCAACACGGCGCGAAGATCCTTGTTGACGCAGCCCAAACGGTTTGTCATCACCCAATCGACGTGAAAGAAATGGAGATCGACTTTCTCGTTTGTAGTTCCCACAAAATGCTGGGACCAAGCGGAGTTGGTGCTCTGTTTGTGAATCGCAAACTTCACGAACAAATGTCACCTGTGATTCTGGGCGGCCAGATGGTTGACCAGGTAACAAAATCTGGTTGGACGCCACAGCCGTTTCCTTATTGCCTGGAAGCTGGTTCGCCGCCGGTCGAAAGTGTGATCGGCTGGGGTGCTGCAATCGAATACCTCGAAGAGATTGGATTCGAGGCAATCAACAACCACTTGAATCATCGAACTGAGGCGTTGATGAATGGACTAGCGGACGTTCCGGGACTTCAAATGCTTGGCCCAAACATTGGTAGCCCAAGAGCTCCATTAGTCTCATTCCACCTTGAAGGAATGGAAGCACACGCGGTCGCAAGGATCTTGAGCCAACGTGAAAACGTATTGGTCCGATCAGGATTTCATTGTGCTCAACCGCTTCATGAACTCCTTGGTATCAAACCCACCGTTCGGGCAAGCCTTCAAATCTACAACAGCCAAAACGATATCGACCGTTTGATTCGCACGTTGCAAAGCATCGCGAAACTCTGCGTTGCTTAATCGCGAAACTCGAAAAACATCCCTCTCAAACCTGCATTTTTCATGACTCAAATCTCGCAAACTAATTCAATCGTTGAAACCGTTTCAGGAAACCCGACCATTCGGGGAAGTTCAGCGCGAAACAAGATCCGTAAACCGCTGACGTCATTGAACCTCCGCACACCTCTCGGATCCAATCGAGCCCCTGAACCAATTCGCCAAGGCGTACCCTTACCTAATGGCCTGCTCGTTGATGAAACCAAAGTCATCATCGTTGACGATCAAGGTCGTGAAGTTGAGAGTCAAACTCGCGTTCTTTCGCGGTGGGCTGACGGATCGGTTCAGTGGTTACTGGTTGATTTCTTGCATGACGTCTCCCGTTTTCAGTTGGAGGCCTCCAAAGAGTTTTTGGAAACGAGTTACTTCGTTCAAACCAGAGATGAATCGAGTAATCACGCAACCGTTCCGGAAACCCATTCCTCATGGGGAGCGATTCACGTCGATGACTCCAGCCATGCAAACTCATTTTTTCGAATTGGCCAAGAGTGGAAAGCACAACTCAATGTCCGCCTGATTGATGGACGAGAACTCAAACTTAAAAACCTGAAATCCCGCGACTTGGAGTCTGGACCGGTTCGAACGGTTGTCGAGATGCAAGGCGAACTCGTTGACTTGAACCAAGAACGGGTTCTCGATTGTCGATTCGAACTTCATTTGTTTGCAAAACTAGATTTGGTCAGATGCACGCTGACACTTTGTAATCCTCTTGCCGCAACGCATCCTGGCGGAATTTGGGAACTTGGCGACGCAAGCTCGGTTGAGATCGAAGAAGCCTCCGTTGTTTTGACGCACGGCGAAATCACTTCAACGAGTTTAGGTTGTGCTTGGTCGATTGACGGCACGGCTCAATTGCAAAATGGCGATTTGCCGTTTTCGCTTTACCAAGACTCAAGCGGAGGTGAAGCTTGGAACTGCAGCAATCACGTCGATCGAAATGGCGAAGTGCCTTTGCAGTTTCGCGGCTACAAACTTTCGGCGGGTGAACAACGACTGTCGGGTGAGCGGGCAACTCCCGTCGTGGAATACCAATTGGCGGAGAACAATACTCTCGCCGTGTCCGCGCCGCAGTTTTGGCAAAATTTCCCAAAGTCGATTTCGATTGACGATTCTGAAATGCGAATCGGACTGTTTCCAGCCGAGTCAAAACGCCCGCATGAGCTACAAGGCGGCGAGCAAAAAACACATCAATTTTGGATCGGTGGACGTCACCAAAATGTTTCGGCGGTCGCAGCCGTCCATCAACCGACCACCGTTTCGATCGACTCAGCGTCAGCAGCTGCCAGCGGTGTGATGCCTTGGTTGACGCCAAAATCCGAGGACCCAAACTCCAAATATCTGTCACTCGTCGATGCAGCCATTGAAGGCAACGACACTTTTTTTCAAAAACGCGAAACGATTGATGAGTACGGCTGGAGGCATTTTGGCGACATCTACGGTGACCATGAAGCTGTTTTTACCGAAGCCCAACCACCATTGATTTCTCATTACAACAATCAGTACGACGTGGTGCTTGGGTTTGGAATTCAGTATCTCCGCGGTGGCGACGAGCGTTGGATTGAGATGATGCGAGACCTCGCCTGGCACGTGGTCGACATTGACATTTACCACGCAACAACGGACAAAAATGCCTACAACGGCGGGCAGTTCTGGCACACGTTTCACTATATCGACGCTGGCAAAGCGACTCACCGGAGCTATCCTACTGGGACTTGTGGCGGCGGACCGGCTTCCGAACAAGGCTACGCTCGCGGACTGGGGCTGTACTATTTTCTTACCGGCGAAGAAACGATGCGGCAGGTCGTCGATCGAATGGGCGAGTGGATCATCTCCGCCGACGACGGTTCTCGAACACCATTTCGATATTTGTCTGGCAATGGAACTGGACTGACAAGCGCCAGTGGAACGCTTGACTATCAAGGTCCCGGCCGTGGTGCGGGCAACGCAATTGAACTTTCCGTGGCGGCGTTCGAAGTCACAGGCAAAAGGAAGTTTTTGAACGAAGCCGAAAAACTCATCCGACGAGTAATCCATCCTAACGATGACATAGAAGCCCGAAACCTGCTCGATGCCGAACGGCGTTGGTATTACAACCTGTTTTTACAATCGCTGGGTCGTTACTTGTGGGTCAAACATCAGCATGGCGAGCACGACGCGATGTACGGCTACGGGCGAGCGTGCCTTTTGCACTATGCGACCTGGATGATCGACAACGAGTATCCGTATTTGACCAAGCCTGAGATCCTGGAATATCCAACGGAGACTTGGGCGGCGCAAGACATCCGAAAGTGTGAGGTGTTCCAGTGGGCGAGTTTGCACGCGACTGGCGAATTAAGAGAGCGATTGCTTGAGAGAGCGAAGTTCTTTTTCGATTACTCAACGGAAACACTTTCGACGATGGAAACAAGAACGCTTTGCCGGCCGATAGCGCTGTTGCTTTCTAACGGCTACTCGCGCGCCTGGTTTGACAACCATCACGAGATTCCTGAATTGCCTCAGGCCTCGAATCAAGAAAACCAAGATCACAAAACTGAATTTGGTTCACCGCAGATGTTTGTTCCTCAAAAAATCCAAGCCATCAAACGAGCAAAACTCATTCTCGTTTGCGGCTCGCTGGCAGGTGCGATTTCGATTGGTTTAGTTGTTTGGCGATTGTTTCAGTAAGCAAAACGTTGTCTCAATTGTCGGTATTGACTCGCTAAAAAAAGCAAAATGAAAATTCTCTTTATCACAGAACGATTCCCTTGGCCTCTCGAAGACGGGGGAAACCTGCGCACGTTTCATGTGCTCAATGCTCTTAGCCTAGAACATGACGTGACCTTGCTAAGCCATGCACCTCAAATTGATCACGAAAAATCTATTGGCGAGTTGGAGAAAATCTGCCAAGTAAAAACAGTCCAGGCTCCGAATCGAATCGCATCAATGATGCGAATCATCTCGCAGCCGTGGAAATGGAATAGCTCATTGTTCGTTCAAAAAAATTGGTCAAAACCACTTTTTCAAGCCAGTCGGCAGATTTTGGAGACACAAGAATTTGATGCCGTTCACTTGAACCATCTCGATACTGCTGCGTTTGTTACTAATCAAAATTGGCCCACCACCATTTTCGATTCTCACAATTGCATTTCGTCGATGGCAGAACAATTGGCCGAACGACCTTCGGAAGGATGGAAACGATTCCTCTATCGACGAGAATCAAAAGCACTGAAAACGGTCGAAAAAGCAATTTGCCATCAGTGCGATATTGTCTTTGCTTGTTCCAAGCAAGATCAAGAATCATTTTTGAAACTAGAACCTACCGCCAACGTTCATGTCGTCCCCAACGGCGTTGACACCTCTGCCGTCTCCAATTCAGTCAATTCAGATTCAGCCGATTCAAATTCGGCCAACTCAAATCTTGAATTCACTGAGCAAACTCGAATTCCGCGAATCGTGTTTACGGGAGCAATGGATTACGCACCCAACGTCGCAGGCGTGAATTGGTTTTGCGAGCATGTACTTCCGCTTATTCGCAAACAACAGCCCAACATTTTGTTCCAAATCGTCGGTCGTAGTCCAACGGACCAAGTCCGAAAGTGGCACAAACTTGAGACGCCCCAACCGACGAGCAGCGCATGCACCGGCGATGAGAAAGTTGGGGTCGAAGTCACTGGCCGCGTCGAGTCGGTCCAGCCTTTTCTTGAGCGAGCATCGATGGTTGTCGTGCCGCTGCTGGATGGTGGTGGTACTCGGTTGAAAATTCTTGAGGCGTTCGCTTCCAAACGCGCTGTTGTTTCCACCAGCAAAGGCGCAGAAGGAATTGAGGCGATTCCCGGTCGGGAAATTCTAATCGCAGACGATCCAAAATCGTTCGCTCAAGAAGTTCTTCGTTTGTTAAAGCATCCAGCGGAAGCCACTCAGATTGGAAACGCTGGCCATCAATTGGCCGTCGAACGATACGACTGGAGAACGATTGGCAGACAAATACTGAAACTTTACGGCGGCTTGGCTCAACAACCTCCCATGCAAAAAACGTCAAAGTTCAAACCGAATTCTCAGTTTCCACGAACGAGCACGGCGAAAACAAACCCTGCAAAAACGAACACCGGCATTTTTGAAAAGGTGAACGGATGACAACACAAACAATATCGACTCTCAGCCCAAGCGTCGCCAAACCCCATATTGCGATCGGACCCACTGTCTATTCGACCCGACGATCGCCGAAACCATCCTCAAAACGATCGCCAATGGTCTTGCATGCCAGAGTTGTAAGTGGAACAGGTGGAGGTCCAGATAAAACAATTCTTAACTCGCCGCGAGAACTTCGAAACCTTGGGTATGAATCAGCGTGTCTCTACCTTCGCGATCCCCAAGACGAAGGATTCAAAATTCTTCAGCAACGTGCAAACCAGCGCGATGCGAACGTGATTGGGGTCGATGATTTTGGCGTGTTGGATTGGAAAATCGTTGAGCGCGTGAGCGAGAAAGTCAGCGAACTCAAACCCGACGTATGGCATGGACACGACTACAAAAGCAATCTTTTAGGTTTGCTTTTGCGCCGGAAACATCCGATGAAACTAGTAACAACCGTCCACGGCTGGGTCCAAAAGACATGGAAAACACCGCTGTATTACGCGATCGATCGTCGTTGTCTCCCTCGGTACGACGAAGTCATTTGCGTTTCCAAAGATCTATTTGACGATTGCAGAAAACTCGGTGTTGCCAGCGAAAAACTCTCACTGATCGACAACGCTATCGTTCTTGAAGACTACGATTCCACAATCGAATCGCAACAAGCAAAATTGAAACTTGGAATGCCACCCAACGTGCCAATGATTGCTGGCGTCGGACGTTTGTCTGCGGAGAAGGGATTTAACCTATTGATTGAAGCCGTGGCAAAGCTCAGCGAAACCGGCCAAACCATCTCGTTGGCGATCGCTGGCGATGGTGCTGAGTACCATGCTTTGAAGGAACTGATCAAGCAGAAAAATCTCCAACGGAACGTCAAACTTTTAGGATTCGTCGAAGATGCTCGCTTGGTTTACCAAGCTGCCGATCTGTTTGTTCTGAGCAGTCATCGAGAGGGTCTGCCTAATGTGGTACTCGAAGCGATGGCCAGCGGAACACCCGTACTGGCTACAAAAATCGCCGGAATGCCAACGTTGATTAATGACGGCATCAACGGAAAACTAATTGAGCCTGGTTCGGTGGATCAACTGGTGACCGGCATCGACGAACTGGTTTCCAAACCATCGGACATGGAGAAATTCGTTATCAACGCCCGACAGACTTTGTTGGACAGATTCGATTTTCGATCGCGAATGAAGAAAGTTGTAGCCGTGTATCAGCGACTTGATCGGGTTACCAGCAAGCCCGTCGATTCGATTTCTGATTCTCTGACAGATGGGCTGGCTCAAGACCAACCTCAGCAAGAAACTCAATTTCAAACGATGAAATGGAATGGCGAATTTCCGTTATCCGTCGATTCAGGAAGCTTCAAAAACCAAGCAACGCATTGGCCGCAATTACTGGGGCATCAAAGTGCTTGGATGAGGGCGATTACGAAAGGCTTCGGACATGACGGGTATTTGATTCAAGCCAGATCCAACAACAAAGTCGTTGGAGTATTGCCTCTGTGCTTGGTATCCGGACCGATCTTTGGAAAGTTCCTAGTCAGTTTGCCGTACATCAACACCGGTGGTGTTTGGGCTAATGACCAACTAGTCGCAAAAGGCCTGATTGATAGTGCTTGCAAACTCGCGGACCAGTTGAATGTAAAACATCTTGAGCTTCGCCAAGAGTTCCCAGTCGAACACGATCAACTCAGCGTTCAGCGAACCGACAAATTCCATTTGCGTCTGCCGCTTCCACCGACTTCAGAAGAAATGCTGGCCAAACTTAAATCCAAGGTTCGTAGTCAGGTCAAAAAATCCTGGACGGGCGGACTCGAAATTAGATTCGGTGGTCAGGAACTACTCAACGATTTTCATCACGTCTTTGCAACCAACATGCGAGATTTAGGGACGCCTGTTTTTTCAAGAAAACTGTTTACTGAAATCATCAATGCCTTTCATGGCGATGCTGAACTGGGCGTTGTTTACAGTGGCTCCCAAGCTGTGGCGGGTGCGTTGCTGGTTCACGGAAACAACGTGACAGAGGTGCCCAGTGCGAGTTGCCTTCGGGCGTTTAACGGAATGAACGCGAACATGTTCATGTATTGGCAATTGTTGGATCGGGCGATTTCTCGGGGCAGTCAAGTCTTTGATTTTGGCCGAAGCAGTAAAGAGAGCGGAACCTATCGCTTCAAACGCCAATGGGGAGCGGAACCGTCTCAAGCCTGTTGGCAATACTATGTTCGCCGGGGCAACCCAGCGGACCTTCGCGTTGATGCGGGAAACAAGCAGGGCTTAGTCAGAGCATGGAAACGACTTCCTGTTTGGCTGACCAAACTTGCAGGCCCCACGATCGTTCGAGGAATTCCTTAACGAAGGAATTCTAGAAACCTTTATTCGAACTACAGCACGAGAACAAAAAAGTCTTTTGGACAACGAGAACAACAACGACACCAAACGCTTGAACCCTACAGCGATGACTACCATCACTCGATGGAGACAGCGGTGTTTTTTACTGGCAATCGCTTGGCTGACTAGCATCGTTTTGATGTCGATTCCTGCAGTGCGGGCGATCGCAATTCAGCCACTTTGTATTCACCACCCAGATGCCGCTGGCGAGGTAGCCTACGTCATGGCAGACGGTCACGCGTATTGGGAAAGACTGCGGGCGGCCTCCGATTTGTATAACGAAAAACAAGTTGCCCGTGTCATGATTCTGGATGAAAGTGAGCCTGCTGGATTCAACTACCACAAGAGCGAGGTCGATTCGCGTGCACAACGTGCCATTGATCATCTCGAACTTTTCGGAGTTCCCAACGACCGAGTTAGCAGCATCCCGATCAACACGGAAACCTCATTTGGTTCTTTAAACGAAGCCCGAGGTTTTAAGAAACACTATCCAGAATTAAAGCGGTTAGTGGTTGTCACGTCAGCACCGCATACGCGACGAAGCCTGCTTTGTTTTCAGCGCACGTTACCAAAATCAACCAACGTTCAGATTTATTCCGCGTCTCCACCCGTGGACAGCGCGGAACTTACTGCGCCCATTTGGATGGAGTACGCCAAACTGCTGGTCTACTATTTCGTCGCCTAGATGCTGGACCATGAACACGTCCAATTACGAATCAACTTGAATCGCTTTTCGATTTGAAAAGTGATTTGAACCAAAGAAGTATTTTGCTTCACGCGGCCTGATCATCGAAAGATGTGATCACAGGACGTTCATAAAAACACACGGATGAACTTTATTATCGCAGGGGAGATGCAATATGAACTCTAAAATCGAAAATCTGAAAACTCGTGGCGACTTGGATCGCTTACAAAATCAAACGGGAGAGCTCGGACTTCTCAAACGCTTTGTGACCGACATCAAAGGGGTTGCGATTTCAATTGAACTTACTTTGGTATCTGTCATTTTGTTGATCGGGCTACTCGTTGGATTGGCATCCGTTCGGGACTCGATCGTTTGCGAGTTCGCTGATGTAGCGGGATCGGTTGGCGATATCAATCAATCTTTTACTTACAATGGCGTTCAATCTGATTCTTCCAACGTCTCCGGATCCAACTACGCCGACGCGACCGATTCGGCGGATCCAGCAGATGACGTAAGTGGAATGGCGGACCAAGGAATCGTATTCAATCTGGCTCCAGCCAATGAAGCGGACGCACCGCCTGTCTCGGATGCTGGCACTTACGCGTTTACAAGCTCTGGCTCAGGTTCTCAAAGTGGAACCATCGGTGATGGATCGATTGATACAGGTTTTACGGTCTCAACGGACACTGGTTCGATCGAAGGCAATGAAAACAACGAAGTTATCTTTGCTGAAACACCGGGCACTGCCGGAACCATTACAACCACGTTTGATGATCCATTAACCGAGGTTGAATTGTTCGTGCGAAGCATTGCCAACGACACAACAGGGACGCCGCATGTTCTTGGTAATTTTACAGTTGAACTCAGTGACGGGACGACGATCAACAACGCTTCTTTTTCGATTGTTAACGACGCGATCGCTCCCAACTCCACCTACGGATTTTTCCAGACAAGTAGCGAAGACACGACTTTGATTACATCCACGACGATTGGTGGCAACCAGTTTATTCAGGATCCAATCAGTGACGGACCGGGCAATCAAGCTGCCGGAAGGATTCAATTTACTGATTCGGCAATCACAGACGCTGCGACGGGAGTCGGAATTTCATCGATCTCATTCGAGCGAAGCGGTGGAAGTAGCGGATACCGATCACGGTTCAGCGTTTCCGGAAGAGTGATTCAGTAAAGTTGCGGAGCAAATAAGCTGAGCAATTACATGAGTTGATTCGATTCGAAAACCTAAGCGCTCCCTCTGCGCCCGGAATTAAGTCAACATTGACCCTTCACTGTGAAGGGTTTTTTTATGCGCCTCCAGAAGCGCCAATTCCCATCAAAGACCCGATCGGACAGGCTGCTCAAATAACCACGTAAGATTTTGAATTTCAGCTCCAACGGAAAATTGCTGCGTGAACGATTTTGATAGTTCACGGTTATCAATGGTCAGAATCGTTCAACTGATTCGGCACAGGGTTTGCTGTCCTTGTTTTGAAGTTGACATTCAATTTCCATCATCCGACAACACGTTCTTACTAAGACGGATCAAAGTAAAACCATGTCAGAAAACCTTGAAACAACCGACGTCAACGTTACGGCGACTGACCAAAGCTGGGTCAACTGGCGAGTCACTGTGCTAATCGTATTCATTCTCGTTCCATTGGTAAATTTCGGCGTGCCGATATTCTCAGTCGACGGGGAACGATTTGCGGACGATCCTCAAACGAGAGTTGCCGCTGCCGGTTATGCGTTTGCGATTTGGGGCGTAATCTTTACGGGCATGATTTGTTTTTCGGCGTTCATGTTGGCTAGTCGCGAACCAGACTCGCCCCATCTTCGTCGGGCTCTAATCTGCCTTTCGATTGCAGGTTTGGCTTCCATCCTATTTGTGCCCATTAGCATTTACGGCGATCAAGTTTTAGGCTGGCTCGATATTATGCTGCACCTGATTCCTCTGATCATCGCCAATCGTGCTTTGCGTCAGCACGCCCAGTCTCACAAAAGCTCTCATGCTGGACGATGGTCCTACATTGGACCGTCCATGTACTTTGGTTGGATCAGCGCCGCGACGGTAATCAGCACTGCGTTGATGGCCAACCAACTGGGAATTGAACTGGGCGATTCGACAGCAACGACAGTATCGCTAGCCGTCATTCTATTGCTGGGCGCAGCTGGACTATTGTTGACGATAAATCGAGATCCGGTTTACGGAGCGACGGTGGCTTGGGCTTTGGCTGCCGTAGGTGTTGAACAAGCTGCTTACCCCTCAATTCGTCATACGAGTTGGGTCGTTGCTGCTGTGGTCGCCTGCCTCGTGGCCTATCAACTGACGCGAAGTGTTCGGTTCTTTGCTGTGGCGCCTGATGAACTCGATTCCAATACGAATCAGGATTTTGCAGCGGGGCGTGCATGACGGACCATAAAAGAAAAACGCTCGATGACAAACTTGCCATCCTTGCAGACGCTGCCAAATATGATGCCTCTTGCGCGAGTAGCGGCTCCAAATCGACTCGCAAAGGCAGTCGAATTGGCAGCACCGAAGGAATGGGAATCTGCCACAGTTATACGCCGGATGGTCGTTGCGTTTCGTTGCTGAAAATCTTGCTGACCAACTATTGCATTTTTGATTGCCAATATTGCGTTAACCGTGTGAGTAGTGAAACACCGCGAGCTCGATTCTCGGTCGATGAAGTCGTCAATCTGACCATCGAATTTTACAAACGCAATTACATCGAGGGTTTGTTTCTCAGTAGCGGAATCATTCAAAATTCCGACTACACAATGGAGCAGCTGACGCTCGTCGCTAAAACGCTGCGTCAACAACATCGGTTTGGCGGTTACATCCACCTAAAAACGATTCCTGGCGCAGCAGAAGAGTTGATCACGCAGGCCGGAATGTGGGCGGACAGACTGAGCGTCAATATTGAGTTGCCAACCGAACTTGACCTGAAACAACTTGCACCGGAAAAAAAGAAGCCAGAAATCACTCAGGCGATGCATGGCATCAAGGAGAAAATCGCCGAGACAAAATCGGATCGAAAAGCTGGCATGAAACCGCCCAAGTTCGCGCCCGCCGGCCAAAGCACTCAGATGATTGTGGGTGCGACTCCGACTCCTGATAGTGAGATCTTGAAAACAGCGGACGAACTGTACACTGGTCAAAAACTTCGCCGTGTTTACTATTCGGCTTACAGTCCGATTCCACATGCAGATGCGCAGCTACCTGGTAAGAGCCCGCCTCTGGTTCGCGAGCATCGTTTGTACCAGGCCGATTGGTTGTTGCGTTTTTACGATTTTAAAGTCGACGAGATCATCGTCCGACCCGATGCAAATCTCGATCTGGAAATCGATCCAAAATTTGCTTGGGCCCTCGCCAACCGAGCTTTTTTTCCCGTCAATGTGAACACCGCCAGCAGGGAACAGTTGTTACGCATTCCGGGTATCGGCGCGAGGAATGTAAAACGAATCTTGTCGATCAGGCGGCACAAGAAACTTCGAACTGATGACTTGCGAAAACTCCGCGTCGCTTGGAAACGGGCCAAATCCTTTGTAATCACCGAAGACCACAATCCCGCGCTCAGTGATCTTGATCGTGATAACTTGCGTCAACTTGTCGTGCCCAAAGAAAAACAACTGACGTTGTTCGACACGTTTGATGCGGCGCTCAAGGGCGAACTGTAGTTTCATGCAAACGATTGTCATCAACAACTATGACGAATGGAGAAACATCGCCCGGCGGTTGGTTTCCGAGCGGGTCGCTCCAAACGAAGTCCAATTGGTTGATGACAATGGACAGCAGACGTTGTTTGGTGAACAACCAGAACTTGAAACCAGCAACGAATCAACTTCGAATCTTCCAAAGCCATTTCGCGTTTCGCGTGAGTTTCTATCGCTGGCGGAAACGGTTGGATATCACCAATCGGAATCTCGCTGGAATTTGCTTTATCGAACACTTTGGCGTATCGTCCACGAACAGCCGCAATTGATGAAAGTTACCACCGATGATGACATATTGCGGCTCAGTAAAATGGAAAAAGAAGTTCGTCGTGACGCTCACAAAATGAAAGCCTTTGTCAGGTTTCGAAAAATTGTTCGAGACGGTGAAGAGTATTTCATTGCATGGCATCGCCCCGACCACAAAATTGTTCGCAAAGTCGCTCCCTTTTTTTCGCGCCGATTCAAAGCGATGAACTGGACCATTTTGACGCCAAATGAATCGGTCGTTTGGGACCAGCAGGAACTCGTTTACGGTGACGGCGTACCGCGCAGCGAAGCTCCCAGCGGAGATGAATTGGAGGAGCTATGGAAAACCTATTACGGGCATATCTTCAATCCTGCCCGTATCAAAATCAAAATGATGAAAAGTGAAATGCCGGTCCGGCATTGGCCGACGCTTCCAGAAACGGAGATCATTGCCGACTTGCTCGCTGACGCGCCTCGACGCGTCGAGAAAATGATTCGGGAGCACGAAGGGTTCGCCGAAACAGCTTTGAATGTGATCGAAAATCGCAAAGAGATGCCAAAGAGCTTAACCCAACTACGAAACATCGCCGCCCAGTGTCAGGCCTGTGATCTTCACCGTGACGCATCGCAAACTGTGTTTGGTGAAGGACCAAAAAATGCAAAAATCGTTTTCGTCGGTGAACAACCGGGTGACCGCGAAGACATTGTAGGTCGTCCCTTCGTTGGACCTGCAGGTCAGATCTTCAATCAGGCGATTGCCGCCGCTGGAATCGCAAGAGAAACTGTCTACATCACCAACATTGTTAAGCACTTCAAATTCACGATGGCGGACTCAGCACAGCCATCGTTCTCGGGCGATGAAAAACTAAGCGGCAAGCGACGTCTTCACCAGCGCCCAAGTGCCCGGGAGATTCGATGTTGTCGACCTTGGTTCGACGCAGAATGGAGCTTTCTCGCAGAGGCGGAGGTGCTGGTCTGCTTGGGCGCAACCTCGGCCAAAGCTATCATCAGCCCGAATTTTCGAATTACATCCAGTCGTGGGAACTTTGTTCCATCCGACTATTGCCCGAACACAATTGCCACTTGGCATCCGTCGGCGATTCTTCGCACGCCCGATCCAGAGCAACGACAAGACAAGCTAAATCAAATGATCACGGATTTGACGGCGGCCAAATCATTATGCTGAAAGACATTGAATCTCGGCAGGAGTAGCTGATGATGCAATTGATGTTGCTAGTGCCGTGTGACATCTGAATTTACGGGCAGCGGAACTCGTCAAGAGCTTCGATCCGCACCATGAATCGTCGAAAGTCTTGACGACTTCCGCTACGACCAAACGTGAACCGAACGAGTCAACCAACCGCTCGCGAAGATCGTCTAACCCTAATTCTTAGTTGTCTCGATGCGCTAACGTGTCATCCGCATCTACCTTTTGAAGCTAAACATTTTGAAGCCAAACAATCGAGCCGCGTCGATAATTCGAACCCGGTCTAGCCTAGCTTTACCGCTTGCCCAAGTGAATCAACTTTTTATTGACGAATTCAAGGATA
>CAZQQR010000016.1:0-6004 GCA_964595515.1 uncultured Pirellulaceae bacterium | reverse complement strand
CTAGCTTTACCGCTTGCCCAAGTGAATCAACTTTTTATTGACGAATTCAAGGATACCAAGATGCGACAACTCACGGCCGTATCCTGAATTCTTCGTGCCGCCGAAAGGCAAATCGACCTGTGATCTTGTGGGTTGATTGACAAACATCATGCCCGTGTCGATTTGTTCCGCGACACGTCGACCGCGCTCAATGTCTTTTGTGTAGACAGAACCGCCCAGACCATAAGACGAATCGTTTGCCAATTTGATCGCTTCGGCTTCATCCTTCACGACATAGACGCTGGCCACGGGACCGAATAGTTCTTGATCATAAGTCGGCATGTCGCTACTGATGTCCGTCAGAATCGTGGGATTGAAATAGGCTCCCGGACGATCGGGGCGGCTTCCGCCCAGAACTACGGTCGCTCCGGCGTTAATGGTCGATCGTACTTTTTCATCCAAATCCACCGCAGCCGCCTCTGTTGAAAGCGGGCCAACCTCGGTGTCTTTGTCCATCGGATCTCCCATCTTCATAGCAGCCATGTTTTCTTTTAGATTGGTCAGAAACTCGTCGGCAACCGATTCGACCACAATAAAACGTTTTGCAGCGACGCATGATTGACCGGTGTTAACCATCCGTCCGCGGATCGCCATCCTGGCAACGTGCTCCATGTCGGCGTCATCCAAAACGATAAATGCATCGTTGCCGCCAAGCTCCAAAACAGATCGTTTCAACTCAGCGCCGGCTTTCCCTGCAACCGCAGCCCCTGCTCTTTCGCTGCCAGTCAGCGACACTCCGCAAACCCGTTTGTCTTCGATAATTGACCCAACGAATTCGGTCGGAATAAATAGATTCGTGAAAACGCCATCGGGCAAACTACATTCGTCGAGCAATTTTTCAATCGCAATCGCACACTGAGGCACATTGGCTGCGTGTTTCACCAAGACCGTATTGCCAGCCATGATACTGGGGGTCGCGAACCGAACGACTTGATAAAAGGGAAAGTTCCAAGGCATCACGCCGAGCAAGACCCCCAGCGGCGCATACTGAATGTAAGCTTCCGCGTTGTCGACGTTCATTTTCTCATCGGCCAAGAACCGTTCCGCACCGTTGGCGTAGAATTCAGTGATCTCAGCACAAAAAGAAATCTCTTTTTTGGCCTCTGAAATACGCTTTCCCATTTCCAGCGTAATCAGTTCCGCGAATTCATTTTTCCGGTCACGAAGCAAATTTGCGAACTTGAGAAGAATCGCCTTTCGTTCATTAAACGAAGTTCGACGCCACGAATCGTAGGCGCGATCGGCAACCCCAATCGCTTCGATCGTCGCCTCTTTTGTCAACGACGGAAAGGATTTGATTTCTTCGTTGGTCGCAGGGTTTACTGTTTTGAAAGTCATGTCACTAAATCCATTGGTTCGCATATCGTCGCAGGTCGACCGAAAAGCATGTGCCTTTGACGGGTCATTCTTTTTGAGCACCGTCAAAATAACAATTTTGATCTTGAGTTTACTGAATTGCAATCAAACGCTTGGTCGTCCGGAAAAACAATACACCGGACGAGATTGCGGGCGAAGCAAGACAGGGCTCGGACATCGGATTGGTAGCAAGAACCTTGAATTCAGGACCGGCTTGCAAAACATAAACGTTGCCGTTTTCGGATGCGCAGAAAACCTTTCCATCCGATGCAATCAACGAAGCAATAATGCCGGCACCTCGATCCAATCGTTTTTCGTAGATTTTTGCGCCGGTTAAAGCGTGAAAGCACCGAACAACTCCGTTGGAATTGCCGAGGTAAATGTAGTCACCATAAACGACCGGTGTCGACATATACGAGCCGCCTTTTTCGACGCTCCAAACGATTGAGTCAGATTTGTTGTTCGAACTGTCTTGATTCGTTTTCGGCGAATCCGATTTCTCGTCCGTGATTTCAGTACTTAGATCACCTCGCGCGTTGGGGCGAACCACAAAAATGGGAGCCGGACCACCATGAGCATTGGTGACAAATATATTTCCATGGGCTTCGAAGGGACTTGGGATTGGATTGTCACCGCCGCCTTTGATGCGCCACAGCTCTTTGCCCGACTGCAAATCATAAGACAAAATCCACGGCCAACCATTTACTACGACTTGCGTGGCATCGACGCCCGAATGAATCAGTGGTGTTCCCCAACTACGTTCGCAAATATCTTTCCGTGAATTCCGCCAGACCTCTGTCCCATCGCTCAATCGAAGTACGGCCACGAATGGATTTTCAGGATCGTCACACACAATTGCGATTCGATCCTTGTGGACTGCTGGCGAACTCGCAAATCCCCAACCAATACCGTACTTGCTGATATTGATGACTCCGAGATCACGACTCCATTTCAAGTTGCCATCCATATCAAAACAATGCAGGCCTTCGGAACCAAGAAACGCCAACACATTTTCTCCATCGACGCTAACGCTTGTGTTTGCGTGAGTCGCTTTGGCGTGCCTGGTTGCTCGCGGTTTGCCTTGCTGCGCCGTCTTGCGCCACAGCTCTTTGCCGCTGGTTTTGTCATAACAGAGAACCAGCCAGTCTTGTTCACCGTTGTCATCCGCGGCCGTCGGTTTACCACCCGATTCGACTTGCAAAGGAGCTTGGCCGTTGCGCGCGACCGCCGTGATCAGAAAAACCTTGTCACCAAAAATCACAGGACTCGAATGTCCTAAACCGGGTACTTCGATTTGCCAAAGTACGTTGTCAACTGCATTTGAGTCTTTGCCTTCATTCCTACCCGCATTCCAAGATGTCCGAACCGGGAATCCTTCCGCAACACCGCGAGCGCCGGTCCCGCGAAACGAAGGCCAGTTGGTTGACTGATAAACGCGTCGTTGACGAAATTCTTTGTTGAGTTGGGACGCACTTGGTTTGTCGCGATCTTGCGTCTCCACAGATGGTCTTGAAATCACTTTTCCGCCGGTCAACGTCTTCCCTTTTTTTAGGCGATTCAAAAAGACAAAATTCATCGCATCGGAATTCGCAACCGCGATTTCTGGCAATCCATCACCACTTAGATCACCAATACATAAACCGTACGTTGCGTTGGAACCTCCAAATGTAATTTGGCGAAAGGCCTTCGCGTCACCACCATTGAGAAAAGCACAATTGGATTGCCCTGCATTTCCAGTCACGATATCCGCGTCTCCATCGGCATCAAGGTCGGCGACTGCGATCGAATAAGTTCGGTTTTCGGCTTTTCCAAATTCAATCGACGAGAGGACGCCGCCTGTACCATCACCCAAACAAACCAGATTTGATTGGCCGATATTGCCCGTCACCCAATCGAGTTTCCCGTCACCGTTCAGGTCACCCGTCGCTATCGCTCTCGACTGGTCTTTGCCGGATCCGAACAGACGGCGATCATTAAACTCAAGTTTGCCATTATTCAGTAACAAACAATTTTGTTGGGAGTCTCGATTGGCCAACAACAGGTCTTGATGTCCGTCACCATTCACGTCACCGACAGCGACGTTGATGGTTGAATCGGCCTTCGTTCCAAATGATGGGCCCGATTCAAAACTTGCTTTTCCATCGTTCAAATAAATTCGATTTGGCATCCCACGACAGGTCGCCAAGATATCTACGTCACCGTCGTTGTCGATGTCTGCGACGGTCAAACTCCTGACACTGGCGACTTCACCAAAAGGTTCATGCTCTTTAAACGCTCCCTTTCCATCGTTGAGAAAGATCTGCCCGAGGGCCATGTCGTTGCCGATCGCAACGTCCAGATCACCATCCCCGTCTAGATCCGCCAGTTCACATGCGTAAGTCGTACCGCGATCCATCCCTAACGGCCGCATCACAGAGAATCGCAATTTGCCTTGGTTAAAGAAAACAAAATTTTGCTGCGGCCAATGCCTACCATTGGCAACCACCGCATCGAGATCACCGTCACCATTCAAATCGCCCAATCGAATCGAGGCTGATCGATTGGAGTCCATTCCCAGCGTCAATCTTTCGCTTGTGACAAACGCATTGTCTTGAGCAGCAAGAAGTGCAGGCGCAGTTTCAGCCGCCATTTGCGTTACAAAAATAGCGAGAGTAACAGTAACTAGTTTTTGAAGATTCATTCGGTTTCTTGGAGGCAAATTCGTTCTACAAATTGGCAATGATGACACAAGATATTGGATTGTCTATTTAATTGCTACTTTCCACGATTCTTCGTCGTCGCGAAGCAGTCCCGGCTGACATACAATCGTAATTCTCGAAACCAAACAATGAGACATTGTGAATCTGGCGTCGTTATCACCTTTCGGAAATGCTTGTATGGCTTCTAAACAGAGACTTTTGTTCTCGCTTATTTTGCTTCTCTCCAACGTGCCGGGACTCACAGTTTGTGCAGCGGACCGCCCCAACATTTTGTTTATCGCTGTCGACGACTTGCGACCATCGATGGGTAGCTATGGAGATAAACTTGCGGTGACTCCGAACATGGATCGATTGGCAGAACAAAGCCTTCAGTTCAACCGAGCGTATTGCCAAGTCGCGGTATGCAATCCGTCTCGGGCAAGTCTGATGACTGGATTGCGCCCGGACAATCTCGGAGTATGGACGCTTCCTATTCACTTTCGCGAAGCCAAACCTGACGCGGTAACGATCCCGCAGTGGTTTCGAAAGTTTGGATACACCGCGGTAAGTCACGGAAAAATTTATCATAACCCAACACCTGATCCACAGTCGTGGAGTGAGCCAATTCGAAGTTTGCCCTCACTGCCCTACCCTTATCCTGACGGCACAAAAGACTTGATCAAAGCTGCGAAGGAAGAGCTTCCCGAAAAAGACTGGCGAAAAAAGAATCTTCGCCCGCCGTGCACGGCTGCGCCTGAATTGAACGACAACGAAGTGCTCGATGGGGCGCGAACGGACATGGCGATCGAAGACCTCCGCAGACTTGGCAAACAAAAACAGCCGTTCTTTTTGGCGATGGGTTTTATCCGCCCACACCTCGCTTGGGTTGCTCCCAAAAAGTATTGGGACATGCACGACCCCGCGAAGCTTCCGATTTTGAACGATCAGGTCATCACGCCTAACACGCCGTCTTATGCGCTTCACAACAACAGCGAGCTTGCGCATTACCTTGATTTGATTGACATGCCAAAACCATGGGATGAGAGATCTCTGTCGCAAGATCAAATGCGACGAATGGTACACGGGTATTATGCTTGCGTGAGCTATGTCGACGCACAGATTGGAAGAATCCTGGATGTACTTGAGGAAGAGGGGTTGGCCGACAACACGATTGTCGTACTTTGGAGTGATCACGGCTGGAAGCTTGGTGAGTACCGTGGCTGGGGAAAAATGACCAACTACGAAATCGACACTCGCGTTCCGCTGATCATCTCGGCTCCGGGCATGAAGAACGGAAAATTCCCAACCTCAGGAAAGCAAACGGATCAGCTCGTTGAGTTGCTTGACCTGTTTCCGACACTTTGTGATTTAGCCGACATCGAAATGCCAGATTTTGTAGACGGCAAAAGTCTCGTTCCAATCCTTGTCGAACCTGAAACCAAAGTTCACAGCGCGGCTGTAAGTCAGTACTACCGTAAAGTCTCAGCCGGCGAGTTCATGGGCTATTCCATTCGGACACCGACACATCGCATGATCGAATGGCGAGAGTTTGAAACCGGCAAAGTGACCGCTCGCGAGCTTTATTACCACCTGGAAAATAGCCCGGAATCCATAAACCTTATTGATGAAGCATCGCCTGAATTGGTTGATGAAATCGCTGCTCTGTTAGCCTCAACTCACCCGCCCAAAAAATTGACCATGGCTCCTGCGATTCACTCGAGCCCAAGCTCAGGTCGACTACCTGCAGACATTTCTTTTTCCAACAAATCGAGCACTCAAATTTCAATTTACCCAATCACGACCAAAGGAAAACGGGCTCGGGCTCGGCGTTTGGAGCCCAATGAAGAAGTCACCATCTCAGCTCGAATCGGCGGCGCGTTCGTAGTCGAAAGCATCGACGGCAAAATCCACGAGGTCCACTCTCCATCGTT
>CAZQQR010000015.1:30925-35183 GCA_964595515.1 uncultured Pirellulaceae bacterium | reverse complement strand
GAAATTGAGCTGAATCGAACTACCGGTTGACCCGAGTTCAAGACCGCCGCGTCGCCAAGCACTAGCTTTCATGCTTAAATCACACTATCAATAAAGCTTGTTAGCCAGCAACCGAGCGAACACGCAGACCATGGACGACCAGCCAGCCAATATCATTCGAGTGCTTGAACAAAGACTCGTTGGTGATCTGACGAACTACGAGCGTTCGGTGCTGCGTCACGGGGCTACCTGGTTTTTTCTGATCTTGTTTAGCTACTACATACTTCGGCCGATTCGTGAGCAGATCGGCGCGACCTATGGCATCAAAAACCTGTCTTGGCTTTTCTGGGCAACGTTTGGGATCATGCTGGTTGCGATTCCGCTGTATTCCGTTTTGGTGGGAAAATTCCATCGGAAGAAACTGGTCCCTTACATCTACTTCTTGTTTATTGCTTGCCTGATTCTGTTCTGGCTGGCGATGATCTCATTGCCTGAACCGTTTCAAATATGGGTTGCCAGAGCGTTCTTTGTTTGGATCAGTGTGTTTGGGCTGTTTGTCGTTTCCTTTTTCTGGAGTGTCGCTGGCGATATGCTTTCGACCGAGCAAGGTCGACGGATATTCGGTTTCATTGCCGGCGGCGGAACAATCGGCAGCCTGATCGGTTCACAAATTGCCAGTAGACTCGTTGGCCGGATCGGGGTTGCCAACCTGTTATTGTTTCCCGCAGTCCTGTTGAGTGTCGCCCTGATTGTCTACCTTTCGATGGAGCGCTCCTATCAAAGGCTTGCCGATCCCAAGGCAAAATTGGCCAGCGGAAAAGCAACAGGTGGCAATCCGTTTGCAGGATTCACAGCCGTGTTTAAGTCGCGATATCTTTTGGGCATTTGCATGTTCGGCGTTTTCATGGCAACCTGCGGCACCACCGTTTACTTTCAACAATCGGAAATCGTAAAAGCCAATTTCGCAAACGTTGAGTTTGACGAGTCAGAAATTGAAAACCGGGATTCGCTCCAAGGCATCGCCCTTGAAGAAGCAAAAACTGAATTGCAAAGCCGCAAATCAAAAGAGGCAAGCACCCAATATTTTGCCAACGTTAATTTTGCCGTTTCAATTGTCACTCTCGTTTTTCAATTCTTCGTCATCGGGTGGATGATGAAACACATTGGGCTTGGCGGTTCACTCGCGATGCTTCCGCTGGCTTATGTGATTGGAATCAGTGCACTCGCGCTTTCTCCGACAATTGGAGTTTTGGCGGTAGTCTCGGTGATTGGGAGAGCGGCCGAATATGGAATCTGCAACCCAGCCAGAGAAGTGCTATTCACCGCGGTGAATCGAGAAGACCGCTACAAAGCCAAGAGCTTTATTGACACTGTCGTCCGGCGGGGAGGCGATTCAGCCGTTGGAGGAATTTACAACGGACTCCGCGAGTCGGCGGGATTTGCGATGACGACCCTATCGTGGATCATGATCCCATTTGCTTTAGCCTGGACAGGATTGGCTCTGTTCATTGGAAATGAGAACAAACGAATTTCGCAAACCAGTAACGATGAGGCAGAATCGCAGACCCCAAAAGCACCGACAAAAACTTAATCCCAATTAATCACGATTGTCGATGTCTTGCTTGTCTTTCATTTGTTCCACGGACATTCCATCAGGCATCTGATCTGAAATCTCAGCTTCTCCTCGAAGCAACTTTCCACCCTGACCAACCAACCGCAAATAGTGATCACTGGGAAGGCCTTCGTAATCTAGAAATTTGACGCCGTACCCGACGGGAATATCGTTGGTACATTTAAAAACCGCAGTGCCTTCGTCGACCTCGTCAAACATCGCAACGTAGATCATTTCGCAGCCGACCCTTTTGGCGGCAACGATCTGCGACCAGAGAAACTGGCCTTTCAAACGGGGAATAAAATTCAGTTCTTCACCCGTCAAGTTGTGCCAGCTGAACCCTGGAAAAACAACCGGCATGTATTTGAGCTGATTTTCAGTGCACCATTTCAAGTCCGCAACAAGGCACTTTTCTGAGTGCGCAGCGATACCCTTCAAATCTCGATATCGACCGACGGTCCAAGGGCTAATCACGTCCGCGAGTTTAAGCACGTTGTGAAGGTCCGGATCAGAGACGGCATCTCGATCCTGGGTCAGCCAACCCGTGGGAACGCCCAACATCACCGAACAACCGCTGGACTTGAAAAATGCAACGAGTTTTCTTACTTCTGCCAAGGCATATTCACGCCGCTTGTTTCCATCCTTGAATCCGACGCCCCAGATTGCGACCAAAGGCTTGCCGTTGTGATTCTGATAGGACGTGTCTTTGGCTAACCGCATCTTTTTTTGCAAGTAGAGCCAGTCTTGACGAACGCGATCGACCTCGCCTACGCGCAGTCCGGAAAGATCGTACATCACAGCGTACGCGCGCCCGTACTTCTTTGCGCCAACTCGCACGTTGGCAAGCACTGTGTCTTTGTGGTCTCGCAGTCGCCCCGGTTTAACCCCGTTTGCAAATCGTTGAACAAACACGCCGTCGATTCCATAATCACGCATCCATTTGAAATGCCTGACGACGGTTTTCCGATTCGCGCTGCTGAATACTTTTGCAGACTCACCATTGGCCAGCTTAAACTCTGTTTCATGCAACTCGTCTTTCCCAAGTTCTGAAACATCCGGCCATAAATCGACGGTTACGTTGCCGGGGCCGAATGGCCGACCTGAGTTTCGCCACCAATGCGTCCAACCTAGACCCTGCTGGTCATTGGGACAATTGAACCAACCTTGATAGCCGCACATGATTTTGTTTTTAAGTGTGCTCGTGTCGACCGTGGCAGCAAACTCTTGAGTAAAACCGGTTGCCGTACAATTCACGACCAACCCAAACATCAAACAAAAGAAGAACTTATTCATACTGCTCTACTGCCAGTCAGATTTTTTTAAGACTAAATTGCGAGGCCAGTCTTGGCCATCACGCGCCATGATAGAGGCTTACGACAGCTTGCAATAGCTTCAACTTGCAGCAGCTTCGAAAAACAGGTTGATAGATTTTGGCCGATCAATTCGCTAGATTTTAAGCTTGTTGGCCCAGTGCATCTTTTGAGGAAGCTATGGATTTTCGTTTCTACCGTTTGCTGGTCGTAGCAGTCTCTTTGTGTGCGTTTATCGGTGTACCATCAAACACGCATGCTCAATCAAACATCGAAGACGTTGCGCTCCCGCTATTTAAGGACAAAGACAAAATCCCGGCGAACTTCCGTCGTGAAAACTTGATCGCCTGGTGTATTGTCCCGTTCGATACGAAACAACGGACGCCAGAAGCCCGCGCTGAAATGCTTGTTCGTCTGGGAATGAAACGATGCGCTTACGACTGGAGAAAAAAACACGTTCCTGAGTTTGAAAGAGAGATCGTTGCCTACCAGAAAAACGGAATCGAGTTTTCCGCCTTTTGGAGCAAGCACGACGAAGCATTCAAGCTTTTTGAAAAGCATAAAATCCAGCCTCAAATCTGGAGCATGATCCCGCAGCCCAAATCAGAAACACAGGCTGAGAAAATCGCGGAAGCAGCCAAAGCGATGACACCTCTCGCCATACAATGCAAACAGTCGAACTGTCGACTCGGGCTCTACAACCACGGTGGATGGGCCGGGCAGCCCGACAATCTGATCGCGGTTTGTAAACAACTGCGAGCAGCCGGATTCCCTGACGTTGGAGTTGTTTACAACTTTCATCACGCCCACGAGGAACTCGGTGACCTCAAGAAATTCACGGCAGCGCTTCAACGACTAAAGCCGTTCTTGATGTGCTTGAACCTCAACGGAATGGTCGACACTTCCGAATTAGACGCATCAGAAAAAGCCAAACTCAAAATCCAGCCAATCGGTCGTGGCAAACTCGAAGCCGCCATGATCGCTGCCGTCATAAAAATGAAGTACGACGGCCCCATCGGAATTCTGGGCCACGTCAAAACTCGCGATGTCGAAAATGTGCTGCGGGAAAACCTGGAAGGACTGGAGTATCTTTTGGGAGCCCGATCCAAACCTGAGTGGCTGGCGGAACTTGATGAAGCCGAATACATGGCCAAGTGGACACCCAAGGCACGAGCCAATTCGAAATTTCCCTACGAGTCAGAAAAGGATCCGGACTGGGTTGATAATCGAGCTTCGCTGATGAACACCGGGCTGACTTTTAATCATTCAATCGTGGTTCCGATCGAGAATGACCAAAATGGCAAGGTCACGAAGTCTAAAAAATTTCCCAAAGCAATCGCGTTCAAAGCAGATCAAG
>CAZQQR010000015.1:27904-30825 GCA_964595515.1 uncultured Pirellulaceae bacterium | reverse complement strand
AAGCCTTTGTGGTGGACACGATTCCAGTGCCACTGAAAAACCAACACAAAGCATTGATGTTCACCAGCGGCTTTGACTTCCTTGATGCCAACCGGGCCTTCGTTTGCACGGCGCATGGGGATGTCTGGCTTGTCAGTGGATTTGAAAAAAGTCTCAAGAATATTGTGTGGAAGCGTTATGCGACCGGACTGTTTCAACCGCTTGGACTAAAAGTCGTCGACGGGAAACCAATCGTGATGTGCCGAGACCGACTGACGCGTCTTCACGACAAGAATGGAGACGACGAAGCCGACTACTACGAGAACTTTAACGATGACCTTGTGGTGACCGGACAAGCCCACGCCTATGCGATGAGTCTCGAAACTGATCCCGATGGAAATTTTTACTTTATCAAATCGGGCGGAACGGCGCCTCATGGCGGAACGATGTTGAAACTTTCTGCTGATGGTAAAGACCTATCTGTTCACGCAACAGGTTACCGCCACGCTAACGGTTTGGGCGTGAGTCCGACTGGCGTGGTGACCTCTGCCGACAACGAAGGCAACTGGATTCCAGCAACTCGAATCGATATGGTTGAGAAAGGCGGATTCTATGGACACATGCCAACCCATCGCCGCGACGTTGAACCTGAAACGTATGATCCTCCGCTACTTTGGATTCCAAGATCAATCGACAACAGTGCCGGCGGACAGACTTGGGTACCTAAAGACAGTTTGGCTTGGGCTCCGCTCCAAGGAAAGATGATTCATTTTTCTTTTGGGCGCTGCACCGCGAACGTTGTGCTTCCACAAAAAGTCGGAGACGTTCATCAAGCGGCAATCTACAAACTGGATATCCCGCGATTCAAATCTGGTTCAATGCGTGGCCGGTTCAATCCTGCTGATGGAAATTTGTACGTCTGCGGTTTGGACGGATGGCAAACGGCGGCGGTACAGGATGGCCACTTTCAACGAATACGCGCGACCGGAAATCCGTTTTATCAACCGACTGACTTTCGCGTTTTTAAAGATCAGATTGAGATCGCGTTTGACCAACCACTCGATTCGTCCGCAACGGTCGACATCGAGAATTGGGCGATTCAGCAATGGAATTACAAATGGTCCAAGGAGTACGGATCGGATCATTATTCGGTGGAGGATCCTGAAACGGTTGGACATGATTCGGTTGAAGTATCCAAGATCGTGCTTTCTAAAAACAAGAAAGTCGTCAAACTATTCGTTGACGACTTGAAACCGGTCATGCAAATGAACATTCGCTCGCAGCTGCGATTCGAAAATGGCCATGAATCCCAGCTCAACGTTTTCAATACGATTCATCGGTTGCAGTAATTTTTGGTTCAAATTTTAAGGAACGGTCGTTGAACGGATCCTAACATCGCCCGTTTGGGCTGCTTTGGACAAGAATGCCCGAGAAATTCGGAAAAACGTAAGCCGTTGCTCTTTTGGGGGTTTGACGCAATAATAGTCGATTGAATTTTGCCGGACGATAAGTTGGATATCGTCTTGGCCGCTTTTTCTACGCAATCTCGACACAAAGATGCCCAGTTTTAGCCTGGCGTTTTGGGTCTGAGATACAAACAAACCGTCGAGGTTGGTTGATGACTCAAATTCCGGAAGTTGAACTAAAAGACATTTTGCTTTCAAACAGTTCGTTCGGTCCCAGCGAGATAGGCGTTATTAAACAGCGCGTCTCGAATGATTTCTCCCAGTTCCCAAACTTGCGAGATGTTACCGCTCAACTCGAATCCCAAATGGATCGCTCACCAGCGACTTCGGTACGACTTGGTGTTTGCCAGTACATGATCGGGAATTACGAAGCCGCCATCGCGACGCTTGAGAACGCCGATGGTGGAGCACTGGCTCATTTTTACCAAGGCAAATCGCATTTCGCGTTGAAGAGATTTGACCGTGCGTGTCAGTGTTACGACTCAGCCCAAAAAGCTGGCTTTAACGCCGATCGATGTCAGCTTGCGATCGCCGAAACCAAACGCCACTCAGGTGACGTGCCAGGTGCGATGGCGATTCTGGACAATATGTTCGGACCAATCGAGCAAACAGCTGAGTACCTATACCAGCGTGGTGCAACGATCGCACTTTCGACAGACAACCCAATGGAAGTCTGCAAACTTTACGAGCGTGCGGTTGAACTCGAAGACACTCACCCAGGCGCCTTATTTGGTTTGGCCCTAGAAAACGATCGTCGTGGCAACGACGAAAAAGCGATTGAGCTTTACCAACGTGCCGCCGCTGTTTTCCCTGCCAATGTTGGGGCGTTGTTGAATCTTGGTTTGATTTACGAAGATCACGACCAGTACGAGCGTGCAGTTAGTTGCTACGACCGAATTCTTGACGCCTACCCGACTCACGATCGGGCACTGCTTTATCGCCGCGATGCCTTTGCATCCATGGACGAGCACTATGATCATGATCGTGAGCGAGTTCGTCAGCAAATGGCTGGTGTCATGAGCATTCCGATTGCTCAATTTGAGCTCTCTGTTCGAAGCCGAAACTGCCTACAAAAAATGGGCATTTTGACGCTTGGCGACCTTTGCAAAGTCTCCGAAATGGAGCTACTTAACAGTAAAAACTTTGGTGAGACATCGTTGGTCGAAATCCGCGAAATGATGACCAACAAAGGACTCGTCATTGGTCAGGCTGCCCATCAAAAAGCAGAAGATGAAGAGCCAATGGATCTCAGCCACCTGTCTCCCGAGGAGCAAGTGTTACTGGATCGCCCAATCTCTGACTTGAACCTTTCCGTTCGAGCACGTAAGTGCATGACTCGGTTGGGACTAGCAACGATCGGAGAACTAATTCGTAAATCACCAGATGATTTGCTTGAATGCAAGAACTTTGGCGTCACTAGTTTGACCGAGGTCCGCGAAAAGCTAACTCAGGCCAGCCTGAAACTTCGTGGGGAAT